>CANPZU010000095.1 GCA_947588825.1 uncultured Clostridia bacterium | reverse complement strand
TATACCACAAAAACGACTGCTTGGCTATCCTTTCGGATGCCTTGCAGTCGTTTTTTTTCGGCTGTTTTTTTTACAGCCCCTTGTACGTTATTTTAAGGCTGTGCGCACACATTGTATATTTCATTTTTTTCATTTTCCTTTTTATTTTTTTCTATTACAATTTTCGTAAAAAAAATCATCATATCCGCCGTTCATTAAAAAAATCCTCAATCAGGCTAATGCCATATTAAAAAGCTTTTGAGATTTATATCGAACGGTATTGACAATAGCACGCAAATAATATAGAATAAATTAGAAGATAAATTAGAAGCGTTTATGCCGGGGAAACAGATAATGACATCCTGTTTTGCCCGTTCAAGTTTGCAGCAAATCAATTTTTTATTTTATTATCGGAGGTATTATATGAACAAATCGCACAAAAGTCTTATAAGGCTCCTATCCCTTTGTCTTGCGCTGCTGTGCATTCTCCCCTTTATGCTCTCGTGCTCCGGCAGCACATCAAAAAATGACGGCACAAGCGTGTCAGATGAAGAAGAGCAGACTCCCGAAGAGCCTCAGGAGTATTCGCTTGAAGGAAAAACATTTCTCTTTCTCGGCTCGTCGGTGACTTACGGTTCGGCAAACAACGGCGTCTCATTTGTGGAATACATAGCGCAAAATAACAACTGCACCTGCCGCAAGTACGCCGTTTCGGGCACGACTCTTGTAAATAACGGCGCGACCTCATATGTCGAAAGACTAAAGGGCATGGAAAGAAAGGAAAAAAACACTCCCGTAGACCACTTTATATGTCAGCTCTCGACAAACGACGCCTCGCAGAACAAACCTTTAGGAAGCGTCAGCCAATCTACCGATCTTAATGATTTTGACACTACGACGATAATCGGCGCCATGGAATACATAATAGCCTACGTGAAAGAAAAATGGGGCTGCCATGTAAGCTTTTACACAGGTACAAAGTATGATAGCGCGCTTTATCAGCAAATGGTTGACGCTCTTTACGAGCTGAAAGAAAAGTGGGGCATCGGTATTATCGACCTTTGGAACGACGAGGAAATGAACGCCGTCAGCAAAAGGGATTACTCAAGGTATATGTCAGACTCGATACACCCGACAGGCCTCGGATATTCAGAATGGTGGACCCCGAAATTCGAAGCCTTTTTAAAACAGTACGAGTAATGTTATAAAAGAATAAAATCAAGTCAAACATAATGCGCCAATCAGTTGATTTGCCGACCTTTCACAAAACCGTGCATACCGATTCTTAACACGGCGCCTCAAACTTAATAGTACAAAGACTTGTACTTTCGGGATATGCCAAAGTGCCCCGCAAGTGCAAGTCTTTTGTTTATTTATAAGTGAAGTGTGCGGGAGAGGATCGCACTATTTTACTGTGCTGTCTACCCAATTTTAACGGTTGGCTGTTACTGCGCTTTGTTTGGGATACGCCTTGTATGCGCTTCCCGCTTTTGGGGTCGCTGGACTAAAAATCACTTATTAAAAATATCAAAAAAATAAAATGTGATCAAAATATTAAAATAGTATAGAAGCTCTGATTTAAAATCACATCTCTTTTTTCTATAAATAGATATATATGGTTAAAAACTTTGCTTTTTTGCCGTTTACCAATAATTTCGCAAAAAAATATATGTTTTATTTACAAATACGTCTTGATAAGTCGAAATATTTATGGTAAATTTGAATTAAACAAAAATAAGCTCGCATGCATCGTCATGTTTGATGCCGACAATTTGGTAAAATAGTTTTAGAAAGGTCGTTTATTCACCATGCCAGACAACATACAATATTACTACGACGACGATGATATGAAGCCGATCACGGCCTCTCACCGAATGACCGCGGAGTCTAAAATGCCCGTTCGGCATCTGCACAGCCAATATGAGCTTTTATACATCAGGAGCGGCAATGTGTGCATCGAAAGCAACGCCGATTCCCTTATAGTGGAAGACCCGTGCCTGATCATTCACAAGCCGTTTTCCCTGCACCGCGCCAACACCACGCTTGATAACCATCTTTATGACAGATACTGCTTAATGTGCTCAAAAGGGCAGCTTGACAAAATAGCGCCGCTTGTTCCGAAGCTCTCTTCCATAGACGCGCACAGTCTGACGGTTATAAAAATCAATCGGGAAATGGATCCCATTCTTATCGAGTATTTCACAAAGATACAAGCATACAGCAACTCGAAAATGGAAAACATCGCGCTGATATTTCTCGCGCTTTTGTTGGTGACCGTCACGGAATACGCAAGCTGCGATAAGCTGCTTCCCACTCAGTCCGAAGGGTACATCAGCGAGGTGGTCAATTATATCGGTCAAAAGTACGCCGAGAAGCTCAACATCGACTCGATCGCCGATCACTTTTTTGTAAGCCGCTCCAAGCTGATCGCGGATTTTAAAAAGCACATAAGCGTTTCTATGAAGCAGTACATAATGCTAATACGCGTGTTCAACGCTCAGCGTTTTCTTCAACTCGGAAAATCCATATCCGAAACCGCTTTGCTTTGCGGATTTTACGATGAAAGCCATTTTGTCGGCACATTTCACGCGCTCACGGGCACCACGCCGAAAAAATTCATCAAGAGTCTGCAGTCGGAAGAAAGTGAGGAAAAAGCATAATGCGCGGCAGCATTTTTGTGCAAAGGCGCGCCCGTTTTCAAAAAAACGCATGGACAGCACTGCAAAGGGGCTGTAAAAAAACAGGCCAAAAAAATCCGAGGTTCACTAAAGGAAGTGAATCTCGGATGTTTTTTAATTAA
>CANPZU010000094.1 GCA_947588825.1 uncultured Clostridia bacterium | reverse complement strand
ACCACAAAAACGACTGCTTGGCTATCCTTTCGGATGCCTTGCAGTCGTTTTTTTTTCGGCTGTTTTTTTACAGCCCCAAAGGGTTATCCTTTGCTGTTATAATGTACCGTAACGTTATTTGGACTGCCGGAATGCTCGGCAAGTATTGCCCATTGCGCCTGTGTACCGCCATAGTAAACGTCGGTTAATAATATGCAGTCATCGAAAGCAGAGTCGCCGATCGAAGTCACGCTCTCGGGAATTATAATGCTTGTCAAAGATTCACAGCCGGAGAAGGCGCTCCTGCCTATTTCCGTCACGCCGTCGGGTATCGTGACACTTGTCAGTTTTGAGCAACCGGCGAAGGCATAGCCGTCGATTTCACTGACGCTGTTCGAAATTGTGATAATTGTAAGCCCGGTGCAGCCGTCAAAGGCAGAGTTGCCAATCTCCGTCACGCCCTTAGGAATCGTGATACCCGTCAGCTCCGTGCACATTTGAAAGGCAGTGACTCCTATCTTTGTCACGCTGCCGTCACTTGGAATCTCGCTGGTTTTACAGCCCAAAATCAGCGTTTTTTCTTCTGTTTCAATAAGGCAGTTCCCCGCGCTGTGATAAATCGGATTACCTTCGTCAACGGTAATACTTGTCAAACCCTCGCACCAGTTGAAAGCGCCCTCGTCGATTTTTGTCACACTGCTCGGGATGCTGAGGCTCGTCAAACCCGTGCAAGCGGCGAAGGCTTGCATACCGATTTCTGTTACGCTGTCAGGTATTGTAATACTTGCAAGCTTTGAGCAAAATTCAAAGGCGCCTTCGCCGATTACCGTCACGCCGTTTTGAATTGTGACGCTTGTAAGACCCGTGCAGTTCTTGAAGGCAGAGTTGCCAATCTCCGTCACACTCTTCGGAATCGTGATACCCGTCAGCCCTGTACAGCCATAGAAGGCGCAAGAGTCGATTTTCGTCACGCTGCCGTCACTTGGAATCACGCCGGTTTTGCATCCGGCAATCAGCGCTTTTTCCTGCGTTTTAATAAGGCAATTCCCCGCGCTGTGATAGACCGAATTTCCCGCGTCAACTGTGATGCTTGTAAGCCCCGAGCAACCGTAGAAAGCGGCAGAACCGATATATGTCACGCCGGCGGGAATCGTGATGCTTGTAAGAGACGTGCAGTTCTCAAAGGCGTCGCCGCCGATTGTCGTCACGCTGTCGGGGATGCTGACGCTTGTCAGAGCTTTATAGCCCGAGAAGGCGTCGTCGCCGATTGCCGTTACACTGCCGTCATTTGGAATCACGCTGTTTTGAGAGCCCAAGATCAGCATTTTCCCTTTAGTTTCAATAAGACAGTTCCCCGCGCTGTGATAGACGGGATTGCCTTCGGCAACGGTGATGCTTGCAAGCGCTGTACAATCGTCGAATGCCTGGTAGCCGATAAATGTAACGCTCTCCGAAATCGTGATACTTGTAATCCCTGTGCAATTTTCAAAGGCGTAACCCAAGATCTTCGTCACCGGAAGTCCCTCGTGCTCTTTCGGAATCACGATTTCGGTATCGGTGCATTCCCCGATTCCAAATACAATGTAACCGTCCCCCGCGTCGTCGAGTCGGTATTCCAATCCTTCACTGTCTGACGTCGGATTTTCCGGCTGTGTGGGAGTGTCGGCCGTTCCCTCCTGGTCGGTCGTACCCGTTACGCTTTGCGAGTCGGAGGTTTTGCCGCTATTGTCTCCCCTTCCCCCGCATGACGCAAGAACTGCCGCGGCGGTCAGGGCTAAAATTAATGCGATAATTTTTTTCATGCTTTTTCCTCCTTCGTCGGTCGTTTTTGACTGTTTTTTCTATTATAGCACAGATCGGCAGATTTTGCAAACAGTTTGGCAAAAAAATCGTTTGGGGCTTCGGAGTTTTTCGGATGCCGCCGCTTTGAATGATGTATGCACGCGATGCGTGCAAATGATGTTACACCTGACGGTGTAATGATGTGGCTCCCTGCGGTCGCCATGATGCGATGTTTGCCCTTCGTGTGCCCGCAGGCACACATCATTGCCGAAGGCAACATCATTAGCGAAGCGACATCATTTGCCCGACAGGGCAAACATCATGGAAAAAGGCTATTGCGGCAGCAATCGCCTGATTGCTGCCGCAATAGCCTTTTTCTTGTCTGGAGACTATAAAAAAGATTTTTTCGGCTTTTTGGTGGCAAGACTTGAACCTTCACCGAAAATCTCTTGTGTTTTCAAATTCGGCGGCGGCTGCGGTCAGCCGCTTTTTCAGTTCAGTTCCTGCTCCACCTCAAGCCCTCCGACAAAGACGACCTTGATCCGTTCTTTGGACTCTATTATAACACATTCCAGTATCTGTCGCAATATCCGGTCGTCAAATTCCATCGGGTGATTTTTCAGTCCATCGAGGATTTCATAAATCTCATCGAGGCGGGATTTGGCATTCTTGCGTTTTTGCATGGCGTCGGTGATCTGCGAGAGCTGCTGTTCAAGACTTGCTTTTTCGTTCATCAGCTCGGTTGCTCTGTGCTCGTCGAATTGTTCGGCGTTGTCTGCGGATATGGCGCTCATCATGGCTCGAAATTCGGCGTCGATCTCCGCAATCCGTATTTGAATGTCGAGGCTTCTGTCCTCGGTTTCTTCTCCTGCCAGCCCCATTCCGATGTGCATTTTCAGCGTTTTCAGCACATCGGCGTTTTGCCTTGCGGTTTTTAGGACTGCTTCCATAATGGCTTCGTGAAGGACGCTTTCTTCGACGGTTGGGGAATGGTGGCAGTATTTCTTTCCGTAATCCAGTCGGCTGATGCATCGCCACACGATTTTCTTCTGTCCGCCAGCCGTCCATGTGCAGCGGCGGTAGGGCGTTCCGCATTCTCCGCAGTGCAGAAGCTCGGTAAGCGCGTACTTCCCGCAGTATTTGCCCTGTTCGGTTTTTGTGCCGACTTGCTTAACCTTTCGCTTGGCCTTGCGCCGGGCGATTTCCTCCTGCACTCGGCCAAACACCGCCCGTTCGATGATGGCGGGATGATTGTTTTCCACATAGTATTTCGGGCGCTCGCCGTTGTTGACGCATACCTTTTTGGACAGGCAATCCTTGATATAGGTCTTATTGATGATGGCGTCACCCTTGTATCGCTCGTTGGAGAGGATGGAGCAGATCGTGGTTTCGCTCCACTTGGATTTCCCACTCGGTGAAGGAATGCCATTGCTTTCCAGCATTCGGGCAATTACCGTGTAGCTGTCGCCTGCGAGGAAGCGGTTATAGATTAACCGCACGGTTTTGGCTTCTTCGGGAACGATTTCGGGCTTGCCGTCCGCACCTCTGCGATAGCCGAGGAAGTTCTTGTATTGAAAATTGACTCTCCCTTCTTTGGCGCTCTGCGCTTTGCCCCAGCGGACGTTGGCGCTGATGTTCTCCGATTCGCTCTG
>CANPZU010000093.1 GCA_947588825.1 uncultured Clostridia bacterium | reverse complement strand
TGGCGCAGAGAGAGGGATTCGAACCCCCGGATACATTCCTGCATCACACGATTTCGAGCCGTGCGCAATCGACCACTCTGCCATCTCTGCAAGCCGTTCTATTGTAGCCTTTTTTTCGGAAAAAGGCAAGTTTTTTTGCAGGGTTTTCTCAATTTTCTTTGCATGCGCCGAAATTTCTGCTATAATGGTTGCGTCAACACGGGAGGAAATGAATGAAAGTCGTCGCAAAACAAAGAAACAGCAAAATGTGCGCGGTTTGCGGGCTCGATAACGCTTACGGCCTGCGCGCCCCCTTCTATTCGATGGAGGACGGCAGTGTGGCTTCCCTCTTTTGCTACCGCGAGGAGCACCAAAGTTATCCCGGAAGGGTGCACGGCGGGCTCATCACCGCCATGCTCGATGAAATGGGCCTCCGCGCCCTGTGGGCAAAGGAAGGGGGAGAATTCACTTACGGCGTGACGCTCTCTTTGGAGACCAAATACCGTAAACCCGTGCCGTACGGCGCGCCGCTGGTGGGCAGAGGGAAGATCGTGCGCGAAACGGGGAATTTTCTCACCGCGGAATGTTGCATTATGGACGAAAACCGCGCCGTGCTCGCCAACGCGACAATCAAATATATCAAACTCATGCCGCAACAGATCGAGGCGGGCGTGGACGAGCACGAGGAGATGTGCTATTTGATCGACGACGGCGTGACGGAGATAGATTTGCCCGCGTAATGGGGGGATAAAGAAGCCGGAGGCCGCCCCGATGGGAAGAGGGCATTTTGGTGGATAGAAGCCACCCCCGATGGATTATAGAGCGGTTTTGCCGTATAAACGCCGCCCCCGACGTGGAAAGACGCCACGTCGGGGGCGGATGTATTGAGTTGATCGATATGTCTTATAAGGGTTAACCAAGATTTTGAAAACACAAATAGTGCATGGCTGAACGCAATAATGCAGATACTTGTTCCGCTATAATTTGATTAAAAAGTTGTATTTGATCATTATGAGTTAAATGACCAAAATGCTCCTCAAACGTGTTTAATTGTTTAATTGCCTCATGGGCACTTTTCTGTGCTTCAATATAATGACATTGGTACTCATTTAACAAAGGGTTCATCGTTAATTCCTCGCTGTATTTATTCATCTAATATATAACCAAAGCGATAAGCAAATAAACAGTAAATATATTATATATAGGTTTTGAATAAATGCTACGCTATATTAACCTTGATATTCATGCTCAAAGCCGCAATTTCCACAATGGTAGCATGAAGTTTTTTTTCCAAGTCCACCAAAGGCTAATCCTATTCCGCCAAGCAGAAAACCGCCCGTGAGTGCTTTTCCAGCGCTGAACCCTTTTTTACTTTTGTCAACGCAAATCCATTTTTCTTTGTTGCCACAAATAGGGCATTTATTAGGGGCTTTCATCCTTTAACCACCTTTGTGCAAGCACAATATTTTTGTATGTCATCAATCGTTATATTTTGTCTGCATCCCCAAGAAGTTTGATCTTCAAAAAGAACATAATAAACATAGATTTCAGCAGTATATACTTTATCGGTTATTGCCATGTATTGATAGTCTTTCCCCTGTGGAACAAAACCAGTGGGAGTTTCTGATAATTTATTATATATTGAATCATTCCAAGCATATCTTAATCCTTCTCCGTAGACATCATAAAGAATAACAATTGCCTCATAAGCAATTATTTTTTTCTCGGCGACATTATTAAAAACTAATGTTAGGTCGGTATGGATATTGGCAAATAGTTCAATAGGGCAATTATTACTGTAATATTGCGATAAATCACTATTATTTTCATCCGAGTCGTTCAAACTATTTTGATTATCGTTTGATGTTTCAAGATCAAATAAACCGCACGCAGAGAAAAATAAAAGAGGCAATAAACAAATAAAAGATCCAACGCAAGCGACATATTTTTTCATGGGTATCTCCTATACGGGTTAGGTATCACCCATAATATACTGCATCCGAATTAAAAAGTCAAGCGTTTGGGTGAAGTTTAACCCGTAAAAATTTCGACAAAAATAATAAACTCTAAGGTGAAGTTTAACCCGTGGAGTTTATAATGAATATAAGCCAGGCTGTTGCCATTAGAATTAAGGAGTTGCTTAAAGAAAAAAATCTGTCTCAATATAAATTGGAACAGAATGCGGGCCTTTCGCATGATACTGTGAAGAGCATCATGAAAGGAAAGGCGAAAGGAGTAAATTTGAAAACAATAGTTGCTATTTCTGACGGATTCGGAATGACGATTAGTGAGTTTTTGGACTCAGAGTTGTTCTTATATGATAATTTGAATATGGATTAGGCATTCTTCATTATGATTTATGATAGTACAACGGAAAATGTAAGAAAGTTACTTTTTGATCTATGGATACATGTCCTTGCAACAAAGGATAGTTTTAACAATGACGGTTATGAAGAATTCTTGTATAACTGCCATTGGCATCCCGCGATGGGACTGAATATGGATTTTGCCTTAGTACGAGAGATACTTACTATAAAAAATAATGCAACAGATATTGAAGCGGCAATTCCAAAAGTAGATTCGATAATTTTCAAGTATTATACTAAGGAACAGATAGAAAAACTGTTATTAAAATGGTCCCAATGTGTGACTGATTTTCGATATAAAATTTTAGTGGAGTCGATCGAAGCATACGATCGACAGGAATACGCCTTAACCTTATGTACATTGTGTTGTTTATGGGGAAATCTTATTAATCAAATAGCAATGGCGGGCGAAACTAAAATTAAAGATGTGAGAAAAAGTTATCAGCAGATTTCGGATGAAGCATCGTGGTACTATAAATTTTTTGACAATCAAATTTATTATGACTGTCGGAGTTACGATTCTATAAAAGATGATGTGCCTGGACGAAACGCATTGGCTCATGGATATTTTAACGCATATCCTTCACGAAAGGCTACATTAAACGCAATCATTTTTACTGATTATTTATTCGATTTGTGGAAAAAATCCAAGCAATGATTTGTCTTTAATGGTGTTATGTCGGGGGATCCGAAATTATCACAGGGAGAGCGTTCGCTCTCCCTGTTTCCATACCTTTCATTTCTCCGAGAAGTGGTCTTTTTCCGTTCCTTTCCACATTTTGGCGATCACTTTCAGCCGCAACGGCATCGGGGCGAGCGACGAAAAAAACCGGATGACTTTATTCCAAAATCCCACGATTTTTTTGCGCTTGTTGCGCTTTACGGCTTTCAGCGAGGCCTCCGCGACCGCCCGCGGGCTCTTGGCGGAGATCTTTCCCCAAAATCCGTGCGCTTGGATGTTTTCCTTGATGTCGTCGCGGGTGGGGATGCCGCCCGGGAGCACGCAGGTGACCTTCGCCCGCCCTTTGAGTTCGCTCCTCAGCCCGCCGCAAAACTGTTCCAAGCCCTTTTTCGTGGCGCTGTACAGGGCGAAGTAGGGCATGGGG
>CANPZU010000092.1 GCA_947588825.1 uncultured Clostridia bacterium | reverse complement strand
TACAACATCCAGTGGCAAGGCATCGACAAGAGCGGCGAGGCAGGCAACATCGCCAACAAGCCCGTCACTTATGAGACTATCATCGCCCCCGATGGCACAGTCGGTGCGCAACCCGAACGCGAAGGTCAAGACATGACGGCGCTCGTTGAGGCAAATCCAAACAAGAAGGGCGAACTTGTTCTCAAGAACTCGGCAGGAGTGGAAACTACATACTCCAACTACTACTACATGACCCGCAAGGATTCTCGCGGAAATCAGATCTATGTATGGTACAGCAGGGATCTTGCTCCCGCCGGCAATGACTGGAACGGCAAGAAGGGTCAAATGACCTTCAAGCAGACGGACGGCGTCTATGGCAAAGCTCTCTACAATCAAAACGGTATGCTCGCAGACGGCTGGATCTTCAGCTTTGAGAACATGCTCGAGGTCCTTGAGGACTACTATGCGGGACAAGCGTACATCTCAAGCGCCGACGCCACGATCCAAGGGTATATTGCTGGTATAAGAAGTGAAGCCGAAACACTTCGTACCGCCTACTATAAAGGAGACGCAGTACTTCCTTCGACAGGCAAAACTGTAGATCCTTATATTCAAGCTCTTTATGAGCAAGAAGATCTGTTTGAGGACAGGTTCTCATTGACGCCTGGCAGGCTCGACACGCTCGTTTCCTACATCGGCGGACTGCTTGGCGACAACTCTCTGTTTGAGTGGTTGCTCAATGGCACTCAAGCAAAGGGATTGCTTTCATCGATAGGTTCATTCGCGAATATGCCGGCTTTGGCAAATCTTATCGACAATCTTAAGGCAGGCGCTTCTTTGAAAGACTTGCTTGGAGCATTCGGCCAGGGCAATCTCGCCGGACAGGTCATTGGCATCGTTGGCGGAATTTATCCCGAAAAAGGCGCTATAAACGATGTTTATCTCAAGTTGGATTATGCTGATGAAAAACTTATTCTTAGCCTCTTTAAGGACAACGGATCCGGTGCGATGGGCGAAGAACTCCTCAGTGTTGCTTTCACGGAGGACAAGGCAAACGAAAAGGCTTTCACGCTTCAAGTACTCAGCAAATTCTTAAATGAGAAATTGCTCCCCGGACTGTTCACTGTTCTGGACCTCGACAAAGACCAAATTCTCGGCACGGTAGGCGGTTTCCTGACGGATATCACTATGAATGGCAAGACCTACAAGGGTCTTGAGGTCAGCGGCATAGCCATCCCGCTCATCGACGAGAATGGCGAATTTGCAATCGATCTTTCCGGCATACTTGTCAACCTGCTCCAGGGCTTCTACAACTATCAATCTCCCGCTATCAAACCCGTTTGGGAGTTCTATACAGAGGTAGCTTTGAGTGTTAAAGAAAGCAGCCCGGAACTTGCAGAGGGTTATATGAAGACCGCGCAATATCTTGCGGACTATGAGCGCGCTATCTATGAAGGCACGGTTTACGGCGGCATGATGGGCTCCACGCTCATTGGCGACAGCCTCGGCACAGGCAACTACGCTGCAGCTGTGGGCCTCACTGATCTTGCAAGCGTACAACAGCTCAAGACAGATTTGAGCTATCAACCCAAGAACTTCCCGCTCTATGCATTGCGCGACATGCTCTTGACATTTGCGGGCATCGTGATGTTCTTCTACTTCCTCAGCTTCGTCGCTGCGGAGAAGGAAAGGAAGTATGCGGCGCTTGCTTGCGGCGAATGCAAGGGCGCTACATGCGACGCGACTGCGGAAGAGACCGCAGAGGATCAAGATCCGTTGTGCGAGAAGTTGCGCAACAGCAAATTGGGTAAGGCGTTGACTGCCACCGACAAGAAGGCGTCAATGGGTCGCAAGATCGCGTCCTATGTCCTGTTCGGTTTGGCATTCCTGCCTCTCCTTCTTGCGGCGATAATACTTGCCGGCAAGACGACGAGCATCCTGCCTGCATATGGCGGACTTGCATTCATCGGATTTTACATTCTGCTCGCATTTGCGGCGATATACGCTGTTGTCGTAGCTCTTCTCATTCGCAAGAATTCAAAGGGCAAGACGACGAAGATCGCGATCACGTTCGTATGCTTGACGGCGCTGTTCGGCTTGCTGTTCACATACGCGCTGCCCGATCCTATCGCGAAGGCAACCAGCTACACGCTGTATGCAGAGGACATCTATCACGATCCTATCGCGCAGGTTGAAGAGAACGCCTCTTTGGAGCATCAATTTGTGATGAACAACCTCCTCAACGGCAACCTCAACAACTTCAATGCAACGGGCGTTGAGGCAAACGGCGACTTCAGCTATGAGAGCCTCAAGGCGAATGAGGAAGTATTAAAGGGCGTTAAAACTTATGCTGAAAAGTATGCAGATCTCAAGGCATTTGATGATTTCCTTGCCGGTCTTGACGCGCAACATTATGAGCTGTACAGCTACATTTATGAGAACTATGTGCTCAGAGACTATGGCTATGCGTTCTACATTGGAGAACCCAGCATAATTCAAAGACGTTCTGTTGCGGTCTCCATTATGGACTATCTGTATGCACATGCAGACGCAGGCAAGCTCATTCATGACGGTTTCAAGAATAAGAAAGTCAAAGCCATCTTTGACAACAACTATGACAGTTTCAACCAGGACGGCTACAAGACGTTTGACGACCCGCTCCTTCTTTATGCACAGTTGAACGGCCGTATGACGATGCCCGTCATCATCCGCCTTATCCTGAACGGCGGCTGGACCTACACTCAACCTCAAGAGGACGGCACATATGATGAGGCCAACTCCTTCCTGTATGAGATGTATGATCCCGAAGCATTGGCAGCCTACAAGACAGCCGGCGGCACATTCACCGAGGATGGCAAACTCATCGGCGCAGACGGCAAAGAGTATACAGCGAAGTATGGCGTCAACGATGAGGGCTGGCAGGTCTATGAGAACGGCGTTGTGAGACGTCCTCTCAATTGGCTCGTCCTCGACATGCTTGGCACGCCTATGGATCTGGCGTCCATCAATCTGAAAAATGTTGGTGGCACGGATCTCAGCGGTCTCGTTGGCTTTGTCAGCGGTTTACCGACAGGCGAAGCCGCCTTTGAGGCGATAGGCGACCTGCTTGATGAGGATGTGGCGGAGCTTGTCGGCAAGATCACGGACGGCGCAGGACTGCGCGTCAGCGTCTACGCAGACGACGAGGGCGTATTGAAGATACAGCTCCTGCCCATGAACACCACCTATGCGATGCTCGGCTACATGCAAGCGACCTGGGTACAATCCAACGGCCTGCTCATGGCGGTCATCAACCTCATGGGTCTGCGCAACTATCTGTATCTGTTCTCGGCGATCGGGCTCCTGCTCATCATCGTTGCAGGCGGTCTGTTGAAGATCGACGAGAAGTGCGGCGAGACGGCTGAGACTGAAACGACGGACGGAACAGCCGACAATACTGCTGAACCTGTCACGGAATAAAGCTCTCGCTCAAAACCGAGGCATTCAAGCCATGAACTCGCGCGGCGGAGGCGACTCCTCCGCGCGAACAAAACAAAACAACAAAAGGCGTTTCGCTTGAAACGCCTTTTGTTGTGCGCGCTGTGCCCGCGCGTAGTGCGGAATTTTTATATGTCGCATACAAATGTAATTTTCATCAAGCTTTATTTGCTTTCGCGCCGCGCCTGCGCGCGATTCTTATTGATACAGATATTCAAAGATAAATTTCCCAAAATGCTCGCAGGCGCGGCGCGCAAGCGGCAGGGCGGGGCGCCCCGCCGCGTCCCGCGGAGATTTCCTTAAAAGTTTAAAAATTTTTTCGAGCTGTTGCGCTCGCCAAAAACGTCAAATAAAGCCAAAACAGAGGCGATTTTGCGATTTTGGAAATCGGACAAGTGTATGATTTTTTGAAATATCTCGTGAAATTTTGTCAAACCTATTGATTTTAGCATACGGTGATGTTATAATCTTGTCATAAATGAATATTTGGGAGAAGAATGCCCAAATGTATTCAACAAGGAGGAATTATGAAAAAAATCAACTTCAAACTGTTGATCGT
>CANPZU010000091.1 GCA_947588825.1 uncultured Clostridia bacterium | reverse complement strand
ACCACAAAAACGACTGCTTGGCTATCCCTTCGGATGCCTTGCAGTCGTTTTTTTTCGGCTGTTTTTTTTACAGCCCCCTCGTTTTTAAGCCGCTTTTTACGGCGTCTTAATTATGTTTAATCAACCGTTTTAACGATCGGTTTTTTAATTTCTAAAGTAAAAAACGCAAATCAGTTTTTTCTTCTCTTAACAACAACCGTTGCAACTGCCGCAAGGGATATTATAGAAATCACTGCGACAAGCGCGCTTACATCGCCTGTCTTGGGCGGCTCGGTTGTTCCGGGATCTCCGCCGGGTGTGGTTGTTCCGGGATCTCCGCCGGGTGTGGTGGTTCCGGGATCTTGGGGTTTATTGGCAAATGACAGCACGCCCCATTGATCTCTTTTATCGTTAGGACCTTTGGCATCCTCCGCAGACCATGAGGGCAAAGACTCTCTCGGATTGGCGATTCCCGGATTGTCGGCATAGTTGGTGTCATTGTACTGGAAGTCAAGGGTGAGGTTCTTTCCGGCCGTGAAGTCGAAGTTGTTGAGCTTTATTGAAAGCTCCATAACCGCCTTGATTCCGCCGTCAACATCGGTAACCTTGCAGACATATTTGTCTTTTGAGATATCGTGATTTCCGTTGCGGGTGAAGAATGTTCCGACTTTGCCTTCCTGATTCTTGTCCTTAAAGTCATCGTAATCAGTGGCGTTTCTGTACGGGAAAATGCAGAGCTGATACGTTTCATCGCCATAGGTTGTGCTATCCTTATTCTCGCTGATAAACAAAAAGATGGAATCGTTCAGATAAGCTTCGGACTTGTTTTTATTGATATCAAGCTGGTCGTCCTCTAACTCAAACAGCAAGTAGAGATAGTTTTCGTCCCACATGGTGCGAAAGCTTACCGAAGAAGCTCCTTCTTTGCTTGTTTTGTTAATACAGTCGTTCGACACCGCATTTGTGCATGTCTCTTTTGTTGCCGCATCCCATTCGCCGTTTCCGATCTCGCCGTTTACATTGGCGGTACCGTAAGCCACGGTGTATGGCTTTTTGCCTGCGGCAAAAGCGCCTGTTGAAAGAACGGTAAGAAGCATTGCGCAGATAAGTGCGATCATAATGATCTTTTTCATGATTTTTCTCTTTCCTCCTAAATAATTTATAGAGCCTGCCCGACTGTCAAAAATTTTAATTAATTTAAATTAAAACTGTATATTTGCCGTTTCTAAATAATTATTATTTTTGAAAATCAGGTAAAATCTTTTATATTATAATAAACTATATAGATGTAATTGTCAATTTGTTTTGCACGTTTTTGTGCGATTTTAAAAAAAAATTAACGGTGAAACAAATGTTTTTCCAATAGTTCAAACTGCAAAAGGATGAATATTGCAATAAGCGGTAAAAAATGTAACAATGTTGCTTTATGTCAAACGGCAATTATCTATTATAAGGTATAAGTATTTTTTATTTTTCGATTACACTATCCTCATATTCCCCGGGAGTCATCCCCTCAAATCTCCTGAAGGTGTTTATTAAATGCGAGTCGTCGCAAAATCCGCACATTGAAGCGATTTGCGCAAGAGAAGGACGGCGATCAATCGGAAGCCGCATAAGACGTTTTGCCCTGCTCAATCTGCAATGTATGATATAGCGCTTTACCGTCATACCCGTGTATTCGGCAAAATCCCTTGAAAGCTTTGCGCGGCTTATATAGAAGAGCTTTTGGATCGATTCGACCGAGATATCATTGGTGCAATTCTCGGTAATGTAAATCAGTACGTTTCCGATATAATCGTTCTTTTCTTCAACAAATTTAAAAGACGAGAACGGAACTGCCCTATTAATCTGTTCAAAAATAAGGGCAAGAAGCAGCTCGCTTTTTGGGAGAAGATGCTTGTCAAAGGCGCTCTGAAGCTTTTCAAACATGGGAGTCAGATCCTGTTCCTGTACCCGTGAAAGCATGACGTAGGACATCGCCCCTTGAAAAACATTCGAGATTTCGGGAACAAACGGATGTATACGTCCGTACAAATCTCTGCTGAAATTAATTATATATCTTTCATACAGCGAAGCTTCCGACGGAATAAGACAAGCGCGGTGAAGCATAAAGGGAGCGTGAAAGACTATTGCGGGAGCGTTTATTTCAACGGTTTTGGTATTGCTTGTAACAAAAATACCGCCGCTTTTTATATAAAGCGTTTCGTACTGCGGGTGGCAGTGAAAATAGGGCATTTTAAGTGAATCGGATATGCGATGAAGTGCCATTAAATCATCCGAGGTGACATTATTGTATATTGTATTTCCTATATTTTCTATTACATCCATCAGTCACTCCTGTTTTTAGAAAGCTTTGGCATCCTCTCCGTTAACAATCTTCAGTCATAATCGCATTCGATTTTAGACTGTTTTTCAAAAAAGGATATCATTGCCTTCGACCAGTTCTTTGTTTGCACGAGTTGTTTTGCAAGATCGCTTAAAATTATCTTAAGGCGCTTGGCGTCGATTTTTCCTTCAAGGCTTTCAACGGCGTTTTTCATGTCAGTCACTTTTTCGGGCGCTTTTGCAAATCCCATATACAGATTTTCTATCATCGACTCTCCGTTTGACAGCTTGTGAGAAAAGGGCACATGGTGAAACCAGCAAAGCAGCTCCTCAGGGCAAGTGTCAATATTGTCAAACAGGGCTCCGAGAGCGGGCGAATACTGCGCAGTCGCGTCGGTGTGATTGCCTTTTGAGGTGGAATTTCTGTTGTTTCCGATTCCTAAACGGTTAACGCTTATCGTACCTTTGCTGTTGCGGGATTCAAGGTCGGGGTCAAAGTGATTGCTGGTCGCAAAGGTCATACCCATTGCGTACGGCGAAGTGTAAGATTGGTAAAGCTCCCACGAGCCGTACAGTATTTCAGACATAACGGACATAACATCCGCTTGATCGTTAAACGTCAGCTTTATCCAGTTTTCCGTTATCTCCTGCTCGGTATAATCAGGATTCCACGCAAGCTTTCCGAATCCGTACCAGTTTGCCTGCGCAAGAAGTCCGTCGTTCCAGCTTTCGCAGTTTCCGACATTAGAGACGCCGGAAACAAGGGTGTTTGACTGAGTGTAAACCTTGCCTTGAAGTATATTGGACAGGGTCGTCGGCACCCCCTGCAATCCGTCGTCAAGCATCATGTCAAAATCGAGATAATACTTCCACATGGATACAAGATAGCAAAGATGGCTGCTTTGTCCTGTATACTCCTGCGTCACCTGAAACTCGATTCCCATATTGGTTTGTTTCATGCCTCCGAACAGCGGAGAAACCGGCTCGCGGGGGAGAAAATCCCTGGGTCCGTTTTTGCTCTGTATTATCACATTATCGCTAAACTGCCCGTCAAGAGGTTTAAAAAACTCATAGCCTTGATTGCAGATATCATCGGAAAGCTGTGAAGCGGCGTTTCCGTATACAAAAGCACGCCACATGACGATTCCGCCGTAGGGCTTTAGCGCGTCGGCAAGCATATTGGCGCCCTCGGCATGGGTACGAGAGTACTTTGAGGGACCCGATCTGCCCTCCGAGTCCGCCTTTATGAGAAAACCGGCAAAATCGGGGATCGCTTTATATATCTCCTCCGCCTTGTCCTTCCACCACTTTATAACGTTTTTGTCAAGCGGATCGTTAGTGCCGAGTCGACCGAGCGCGGACGGTGCGTCAAAGTTGATACTGACCGCAAGGCGAATGCCGTATTTTCTGTAAATATCGGCGACGGCAGCCACCTTTTTTAAATACCTGGTGTCTATATAATTATTTGAGGTGTTTACGTTGTTTATAACTATCGTGTTTATTCCGACCGACGCGTTTGCTCTTGCAAAATCCTCAAGCCTTGTATCGGATACCACGGGGAGCTTGTTCCAATCGTAGATGGATGTACCCGCATAGCCGCGCTCAATACTGCCGTCCCAGTTGTCCCACTGGTTGAGCACCCGCCACATTATCTTCGGCGCGTCGCTGACATTGAGCGAGGAGATATCGCCCTTTGTTCCGAGTATCTCAAGAAGTCGAAAGGCTCCATAAAGCACGCCTGAATCGCTCTGCCCGAGAATGAGCAGCGCTTTGCCTTTTTTTACGTTCTTTATAAGATAACCGTC
>CANPZU010000090.1 GCA_947588825.1 uncultured Clostridia bacterium | reverse complement strand
CGCTCTGGGGTTCGTCGGCAACTACGCCCTTGTGGACTTTCACCACAGACCGTCGGCATGCCCGTCATACCATAAAACAGGTGATGACAAAAATGCCATCACCCGTTTTATGCTTTTTCGTTTTTTCTTTTTCTTTTCGGGGCTGCCAAAGGCCTCATGGCAGTGAGCCTTGGCAGGCAGGTTATTCTTTAATTTCAAAATCAACCTTGACGCTGTCTATCAAATGGACCAGTTTGTGCGATTCGTCCGACTGTTCGGCAGGCTCTATCGGTTTGTTCGATCCCAAATAGAATGCCACTCCGCGTTCATGCATGGGAACGCACTTCATTTTTACAAAAGCGTCGGGATCGTCGGGATCTTCATACAGCGTTTTGACATCCCAAAAGGAATGCTGCTTTAATAACTCATCGGTTACGTCGATGTTGTAAAACTCGATAAGCACTCTGTACTTGCCGATTGATCCGTCGTACTCGATACATGTGTCGGGCGCGATTTCCGGCTCCTCTTCACTGAGCAGACTGACTTTGTAACTTCCTTCGCCCATGTAGCCTATCTGCGCCGAAAAATTCCCGGAGTCGTTTTTATTGAGAGCAAACGACTGTACGCCGAAATCATCAAACCCATCTGCCATGTATTTGTAAAATTCCTTCAGCTCGGCTGCCCAATCATACACCTCGGCATCTTCAAATTCAATGTAGTTATCTGTAATAATTCGCAGAAGCTCGGCGGCCTGAGCCTGGTCTGAAACGGTTCTGTCGGCGATCTTTCCCAGCCATTTTACATATTTCTTAGACATTTCCCGTCCGCTTACCGATTCGCCATTTTCGACCTTTTCGCGCATTTTCTGATAATCGTTTACGATGGAATTATAGGCTCTTTCACTGCTCGGCCTCAGCATGAAAGCTGTAAAGAATAAAATGCCTATTACCAAAATGAGCGAGATGCTTGCGATGATGATAATATTTTTTTTCATAGTTGCCATAGTTGCCTCCTTATCGTAAATAAATTTGTAAATTAAGAATAATAATAACAGTTCAAATATATTTGACGACTGTACATTCCTTTGCAATTCAAGTATATCAAATCAAGCATGGTTTGTCAATATTTTCTTGACGTTTTTTGCAAAAAAAACATAATATAAACTTGTTTTTTGCATTTTCGTACTTAATTTCAATAAAATTTTGTGCAATCAAGCGCATACTTGAGCGACTGGATTTTTACAATAAAATAATACCACACACTGCATATTATGTCAATGAATATTTTATAACCGTTTTGTATAATTTTAATAAAATAATTGTTGCCAGAGTTTGTCTTTGCACCGTTATTTTATTCTTCATATTACAGCTTACAGCAAACGCATAAAACGCAGCCTTTGACTGCAATATACGCCGCCTGTTTATTTTCGGCAAATCAGCGTATATCTGCCCGAGCCGAGTGTGAAAGACTCTTCACAAATTCCCTGCCCTTCAAGCTCAACTAAGGAAAAGCTGTTATAGCGCAGCGGGCATATTTTCGCCCTTGCGCCAAAAGGTATTTTAAGGCTCAGCGTAACATTTCCTTTCCCGTCCTTTTTCCAAGAGCTTTCAAGCTCGCCCCTGATTGTGTTTATTTTACATGTCACATATGTAAGCTCTTTTGGAATAAACGGGGCGATTGTAAATCTTTCATATCCGTTGTCAATATCTTGCACGCCGGCAAGGTAGGCGTAAAGCCACTCGTCGTAAGTGCCGAGAAAATAATGATCCAAGGAGCGAGAGGTGTCCTCCCACATTTCCCAAAGAGAAGTGCCCTTATCCGCCATGTATCCCCAAGAGGGATATGCGGTATTTGTAATAACGCTGTACGCAATCTCTCCAAAGCCGAGCTTTGTGAGCAAAGGAAGGATAAACTTCGTTCCGACACAGCCGGTGTCAAGGTGATTTTTTTTACTTTTTATATCTTCAATAAGGTTATATATAACTCTTTGACGCCTTTGCTCCGGCACCAGTCCGGCGCTAAGCGCCATTATGTTTGAGCTCTGACGGTATTTTGTCCTTTCGCCGTATTGGGTCCAAACCGTCGTCTCGTATATCCCTTTGTTTTCGTTATAGAATTTTGTGTTAAAGCCTTCATAAATGCGTCTCATATATTCTTCGAGCCTGTCTTTGTCAGACCTGCCCAAAAGATCGCTTATTTTCGCGAGCTCACGAAACATCATATAAACCATCGCGCTTCCCACGATTCCCGAGCCTTCCGAGGGTGATTCAAAGTACCTCGCCTTAGGATCCTTGCCCATCGGCGACACCCAGTCCCCAAGCTGAGAGTCGGGGCAGACCCATGCGTTTGAGCTAAAGACGCTTGACACCTTGTCGGCGTAGCCTATCAATGCGTCGTAGTTTCGCTCAACGTACTCGAGCGAACCGTATGTCTTGTATGTCTCCGCCATCGCAAAAATATATAAAGAGCTCCAAACAAAGTTTTCATTGATGTTCCATTCCGCCGTCGGAACCATGGGCGGCACAAGACCGTACTGCTCAAAACAGTCCTTTATTATATCAAGAAAATTCAATGTCATAAGCTCCATATCAAAATTAAAATTCATGGAAGCAACGGCAACGTTGAAATCTCCCAGCCATCCGTTTTTCTCCCAAACGGGCGTGTCGGTAGGCTTGCCCTGCAGGTTGTTGAGGCAGGTTGTCACCATCATGTCATGAAGAGAGTTTATCAGAGCGTTTGAACAGTTAAAGTAGCCGGTTTTTTCAACGTCGTTTCGCACTCGGTAAATCTTTATGTCATTTACGCTCAGCTCACCCGGATAATTCCAAATCTGAACATACCGAAAGCCTTTATAGCTGAACCTCGGCTCAAAATACGTCTCACCATCATCAAAGGCCGTGTATTTATCGGTCATTATATATGTTTCGGGCCACCAGCTTGAATTTATACCGTCAACTCCGCCCAGCTTTTGTACATTGCCGTCGGAATCCAATTTTTCACCGTAAGTCAAGGTAACGGTCTGTCCCGGGACGGCGCCATTTATTCTAAGGCGTATCCAGCCCGAGGTCATTTCGGGACAGTATACCACAAACGAGCAATCATCAAGCTTCTTTATTTTCTCCGCCTTAAACTCTTCCTTGCGACGCACCGGTTGCTCGAGCTGACACACAAGCTTTCCCGCGGGAGCGCTTGAATAAACGGCGTTATCCCATAAAGAGTCGTCGTATCCGCAAAATTTCCAGCCTTTTTTCTCGAGTCGGGCGTCATGGTACTCGCCGTAATATATACTGTTAAAGGTGATCGGGCCCTGAGAGGTAGCCTTCCATGTGCCGTCGGAAACAATCGTTTGCGTTCTTTTGTCAGTGTATCTTACCACCATATAAAAAAGCAGTTTCGGATTATCTCTCCACCTTGCTCTGTCCCAATTCCAAACTCCGCCCTCCTCGTTGTAAAAGCCGTTTCCAAGCTCAATCGCAACGGCGTTTTTGCTGTTTGAAACAAGAAGTTCGGTGACGTCAAACGCACGGTAGAGAACTGTTTTATTGTACTGCGTGTTGCATGGATCAATAAAGCAGTCATCCGTGCGCCTGCCGTTTACAAAAAGCAGCGAATACCCGATTCCGCTCATATATACTGTAGCCTCGGCGACATCGCCGTTTAATTCAAATTCCTTTCGAAGAAGGACGGCGGCTCTGTTTGGTTTCTCCGGCCGTTTACACTCAAATTCTCCGCCCATGATCTTAAGCGAGCTCTTTGGCGTTTTTGAGGGAGCCTGTATCCATCTTCCCTGCCAAGGCTCACCTTGAAAAATTCCCGTTCTGAACTCAAGCGGCTCGCTTTCGACGCTTTCATAGCGATTATCCCACACACGAACCGTACAATAATATGTGGAAACGGAGGCGAGTCTGCTTCCGCCGTAAGGAACCGACCTGCTCTGTGAAGAATGTACCATGCCGCTGTCCCACATATCGCCTTTTTTGCTGTTTGCAGCTTCTTTTGAAGAATATACCTTAATTTGATATGCGCTTTGGGAGCTTTCAAAGCGTTTCGAGCTCACCCGCCAACCGAATACGGGATGAGTGTCTATTCCAAGAGGCACTTTAGTATAATTAATTGTGATATCGCTGATTTGCAGTTTGAGGTCGCTCATACTTTTTTCTCACTCTCTTTTGATTTTATACTTTTTATACTTTGAAGAAACATTATACATTATAATTATAACACATGTAAAATAAAAATTTAAGTATCTTTGCAAAAAACACATAACTTACTTCGCGCTCATATG
>CANPZU010000089.1 GCA_947588825.1 uncultured Clostridia bacterium | reverse complement strand
ATATGGTCCATTATCTCACTGAATGTATATACCGAATCGGAAATTTCTATTATTTTTTCAATTTCCAGTGGCAATTTTAATTGATATGGTGTATAATATCTTTCGTGGTTATTTTGTTTTTTCACAGCTCAATTATACCACAAAAACGACTGCTTGGCTATCCCTTCGGATGCCTTGCAGTCGTTTTTTTTCGGCTGTTTTTTTTACAGCGCCTTTCTTAATTAATTATTGAGCCAAATCAACGGTATTATTTTCTGAGTCTTTCGAGCTGTTCTGTTATTTCACTGACATATTGGTCAAGGTACTCCTTCGAGGAGCGCCTGTACAGCTTGTCGACGAAATTTTGCCACACCGAAACCGACCTGAGTCTTGACATTCCGCTGTTATCCGTTTCGCTTTTCCACCGTTCGATCTCATATACCATATCCGGGGCTATCTCATTGTATATCGCGTCGATCCTGCCCTTAACCTGTTCGTTAGAAAGAGTCGAGGCGACGTGCATATTCATTCTTTCTTCAAAATAGCTGGAGAACTCTTTATTTTTGAGCAGATTGTAGATCACCGGATTAAACGGTCGGCGTTTTACGCTCAGAGAGCCGAGATAAGATACGGCTCCGCTTCTGCTCGCTTCAAAAGACAGATCAAGGTCAAACAGTATCCATCGCCATTTTCCGTCGCCGTTTCTGCTCTTGCACACTCGCAAATTGCCCGAGTCGGTGTTATTTACGAACATTTCCATGAGATAAAAGTCGATAAGGCTGTCTATATCTATGACCGACTTGATATATTCGTAATTTGAATCGACTCTCAAATCTTTATTCTGCACGTAAGACCATATGCTCTTCCACTCCGCGCCGTCGGGGCCGTCGATTGAAAAACTCCCGTTCCAAAAGTCGTGGATTATCGTCACGTCCTCGGGGTTTCCGCCAAGATGCGAGGCGACAAAGTCCTCGTTTATTTTTTCCCTTATAAAGTAAACGCCCATATAACGATCGTTTACATAAAGGTCGCACGGCTTATAATCCTGAACCAAAAGCGAGGGCATAGCGCCGCTCCGTCCGGCAATCGACGTCGCAACCTCGTCCGCCATCATGCTTCGATACTGCGCCTGACCGCCCGCGCGCAGCACGAGAGCGTTGAAGGAATCTATATCAAGATTGTCAAACATCTTATACTCAAGCTTGGAGACGCCGTATTTGCCGCGGAATTTGAGCTGAAAGCTCTTTTTGGCATAATATATCGAGGTGGCGCCGAACAGCTTTATACCGCATCCGATCGAAAAACGCTCGACCCCGTCCTCAAAATAGGAGACATGAGCGGGTATTTCGGTCTTAACCGATTTCGTATAAACGCCGTCCTCGCCGAACATTTTATCGTCGTCGGTCGCCACCATAACAATCGGCAGGCTGTAGTTCGGAATATTTATAAAATAGGTGTATGCGCTCTCCTTACTTGTTATATAAGCTCCCTTTTTGCATATCATTCGCAGACTTCCGGTCTTGTCAAAAACTATCGGCTCGCCGTTATACTGCTTTGACGAGGTCGTGGGCTGACTGCCGTCGGTGGTGTAATATACGGTTCCGTCGCCTTCAAGAGTGACCGACACGGCAGCGGAGTATTCACCGCTTTTAATGTTTGCGGTGGGAGGAAGGGATATTTCCTCATACCCAAATTTATTGGCGCTGCCAAGGGAGGGAGTTTCAAAGTATACCAGCTTGTTGTCATATCTGCCGTAGCTTATATTATGGAGCAGTTCGGGAACGAGCATGGAATCGCACACATACCCGCTTGAGTCGGTGAGAAACAGGCTTTCGCCGTCGCTGCTTATGCTGAAGGTCGGGTCGTCCCCTCCCCTGCCCGTGCAATAAACAAGTTGATATTTGCCCGCTCCGAGCGTCAGGTCGGGAAGTTTATACCGTGTAAGCTCGCTCGACTTGTCCGAAAGATAATAATCTCCGAGATTTACAGCCTCGCCTGTGCCGTTGTATATTTCGACTATGTCAAAATAATCGCTCTTATACTTTTTATATTTAGAGTTGGAGGATATAACCTCGTTTATGATAAGTTTCCCGCGCTCTTCGAGATACCGATAAAAGCCTTCCCTGCCGTTGGGATATCCGGGAGAAGGAGTCTGACTTATACCCATGTCTCTTGTGAAAGAGCAATTTTCGTCAAACGGACCGTATGTCATCACAGACGAGGTCACCCCGTCTCTGCGTGTAAGAGAGAGAGTTTCCCCGTTCTTTGAGAGGCCGAAGGATATATTCTTGTCGCTGCACAAAACATAGTACTCACCGGGATGGAGGGTAACATTTGGAAGCTGCGACAAATAGGGATCATCGGGCTTATCGGAGATCCAATACTCGGAAAGGAGCAGATCGGTCTGACCTTCGTTGCAAACCTCGACCCAGTCGCAGACGGCTCCGTTTACGGGGTACACGTCATTATCGCACATGAGCTCGGACAGCATTAGCTTATCCGCCTCAAGGGCGTTTTCGTATCCCGGAGTGGGCTTTGTACTCTCGCTGCCTTCAGACACAAGATAAGAGCAGTTGACGCCGCGGTTTATATAAACGAAGCTCTGACAGAGATATTCGCCGTGTATGACGGAAATCTTTGCAGAAGTATCGGGAGTTATATCAAATCCGTCCTTGAAGATAAACACAAGGTAATATTCGCCCGCCTTAAGCGGCTTGTTGGGCAGTTTATACGAGTTGCTGTCCGCATAAACAAGCGTGTACTCGGACAGATTCAGGTCTCTTTTCGCACGTAGCTCTATCCACGGGTGGCGCTCGCCGTCGGACGCCGTGACACCGATCTCATTTTTTATCATAAGCTCGGTCACTTCCAGGGCGGGATCCTGTTCGAGCTTGTATTCGTTTTTTTCGACGACGTCGTTCTTTCCCTGCTCGTCCGGCACGGTATTATTTGGATTTTCGCCTTCGGTTTGCGAGCACGAGAGAAGAGATGCGGCGCTGCAAAACAGCATTGCCGCCGCGAGAATAATAGATGTTAACCTTACAGTAAATCCGTTCAACAGGTTTTCCTCCAAAGATATAAAAAGCCGCGTTGCGCTTGATATAGATATAAAAAGCCGCGTTACACTTTAACCCTTCCGAGCCCTACCGCGTTGTTGACGTAGGTGTGAATCTTTTCGGCGGGATTTAACAAAGTGCTGATCGAATCGTCGTGATTTAGAGTGTCTATAAGCAGTGCGACATATTTGCACATATTGACCTCGCAGTACCAGGGTCTTGCTTTCAGCTCCTCGGTGCGGTAAATCAAATTGGTGGTAAATATCTTGTCTATGACCCCCGCGCTGTAAGCGGCGTCGATATTTTCAAGGCCGTTGCAGAAAAGGCCGAACGTGGCAAAGACAAATATGCGTTTTGCTCCCTTCTCCTTGAGTTTTTCGGCAACTTCAATAACCGAATCGCCCGAGGATATCATGTCGTCGACTATTATGACGTCCTTATCTTTTACGCTCTGTCCGAGATACTCGTGAGCCTCTATGGGGTTGCGTCCGTTTACGATCTTAGTATAATTACGTCTCTTGTAAAACATTCCGAGATCGAGCTTTAAAACAGAAGAATAATAAATACAGCGCGACATTCCTCCCTCGTCGGGCGAGACGATGGTCAAATTGTCTTTGTTGAGCACAAGTCCGTCGATGTTTTTTATAAGCGCCTTGATCATCTGATATGTTGCCCGCACATTTTCAAAACCATTCAGCGGAATGGCGTTTTGAACCCGTGCGTCGTGCGCGTCAAAGGTCAGAATATTGGTAACTCCCAATGAAGTCAGCTCTTGAAGCGCCATTGCGCAGTCAAGAGACTCACGGGCGGAACGCCTGTGCTGCCTTCCCTCGTAAAGCATGGGCATTATGACATTGATCCTTCTCGCCTTGCCTCCGATGGCTCCGATGATGCGTTTGAGATCGGAAAAATGATCGTCGGGACTCATCGGCACCGTCTGACCGTACATCTTGTATGTGACGCCGTGATTAAAAACGTCGCAAAGGATGTAAACGTCGTGACCGCGCAGGGTCTGATGCAGCAGTCCCTTTCCCTCTCCGCTTCCGAAACGGGGGCATTCCGCCTCGACTATAAAGCTGTCGGTAGATCCTCTCCATGCCCTTATATAGCTGTCTACCTCCGCGGCAAAGGTCTCGCTGCCCTTCATACAAATCACACTCAGCTTACCGTACAATTCTTCCATATTATTTTACCTTTCGTCTCGTTTTTTACATGAAAATTACTTTTATAATCGACAGTTTTCATTGTAACATAATTTGCGCCGTTTGTAAATCAAATAGTCGAAAATATTTTATTATTTACAAATTATACGCGAATTATTTGCACAAATTCCGATAAGCGCCTTCCCGCTTGTCCCGGTGTTCCCTTATACGAGCGCCTGTAAGAAAACGTGCCGTGCGCCCGTCAATTTGTTCTCACAATTTTTAAAAAAACTGTTGACAAAAGGACAAGAGTATGCTATAATGACTTCCGCTGTTGAAATTTTATAAAACATACGCTGGTGTGGCTCAATGGCAGAGCAGCTGATTTGTAATCAGCAGGTTGTTGGTTCGACTCCGATCACCAGCTCCAGG
>CANPZU010000088.1 GCA_947588825.1 uncultured Clostridia bacterium | reverse complement strand
TAATTAAAAAACATCCGAGATTCACTTCCTTTAGTGAACCTCGGATTTTTTTGGCCTGTTTTTTTACAGCCCCTTATCGTCTCGTCTCATACTCAAGTGTCAAACAGACATAAAAAAGTCTATCGCCTTTACTATCTGCTCATCCCAGTATTTCCATGAGTGATCGCCCGGTCCCTCGCTGTACCTGACGTCGTATCCGTATTCCCTTAGGAATTTCGCCGCCTCTCTCGACTCGCCGATAAGCGAATCCTCCGTGCCGCACCAAAGGTATACAGCGGGCAGTTTGCCTCCCTTTTCGGCGGCCGTTTTTGCAAGGTGAGATATGTCGTTTACCGAGCCCTTGACGCTCTCTGCGTCCCCGAAAATGCTCTCCCAGTAGTTTTTAAGATGCTCGGGCGACTCTTTGACTCGTCTGTAAACATCGATCGCTCCTGAAAAAGAGGCGATTCCCGCAAATGAATCAGAGTTAAGCAATCCCATCTTCAGCGCGCCGTAGCCTCCCATGGAGAGTCCGGCGACAAAGTTGTCCTCCCTTTTGTCGCTCATTCCCTTAAAAAACGAGCGGCAGATTGCAGGCAGCTCTTTTGTTATATAGGTCATGTACGCTCCTCCGTACTTCATATCGGTGTACCAGCTCCTGTGCGCGTTCGGCATCACTACGGCAAGATTTTTGTCGGACGCGTACCTTTCGATCGAGGTTCTGCGCTGCCATATGGTGTGATCGTCCGACAAACCGTGAAGCAGGTAAAGGGTCTTGAAGGTCTCGCCCCTCTCTGTCTTCATACCTATAAGCGAGCTGCTTTTTTGAGGTATGATAACGTCGGCGTTGACGCACATTCCGAGCGCTTCGGAGAAAAAGTCCATATGTATAAGTGCCATAGATATCTCCTTTCTTAATATTGGTGTTTTTATTTTATCATATATTAAATAAAAAAACAAGCATTGCTTTTGATTTTTTGCGCGGACTATTCAAGGGCGGTTTTTCCGTATTTTCGTTTGAGTGGGATTTTTGTTTATTTTTCAAATATTTTATATGAAATACTTGACTTTTTATAAAAAAGAATATATAATGTAAGTGAGAATATGAAAATAATTTTTTAAAGCAATGTACGCAATGTATCTTGTCACCCTGCGCCCGCGAAGGAATGATTTTTTGAAAAAGAAAATTGTAAAAGTTACATGATAAATTCTGTTTTGAGATAGGAGAGTGCTTTTAAATGAAGAAGATATCAGTCACGGTGCTGGCCGTGTTGCTTCTGCTGTCAACAGGCTGTACGCAGGCGCCTGATAATCCGGCAAAAACACAAGCTGACGAGTTAAATGAGTTACGTAATCTTAATGGCTTTCGCTGTCTTGAGGATTTTGAAACCTATCTTAATACCGGTTCAAAAGATCCCGATGATTATAAACGCGAAATGCCGGGTCCCGGTTCAATTGCTAAATATCCCGATATCGAGGAGTTAAAAAGTGCATATACGCCGCTTTACGATATTTTTGATATAACAAAAGAAGAGTTATTTAAACGCGAAGATATGTTAATACGTCCATTCGCTCATATGCGCTCTGGTGATGATATCTCATATGAGTTAGGAATAGCATATACCTTTTATGACATTGATTTTCATATCCAAATTGTCAAGCACGCACCTGAATATGACTTGCAGCAAGATTATAGTTATAAGCATCATTACGGTCTCAATGAATATGATGATGAAAGTTTTCATTCGTTAGGCAGAGAGAAAACGCGCGGCATAAGCAGAAAGGTAGAAAAAAGAATTGAATTTGTCCGCTTTATTTTAAACAGACACTTGGTTTACATGTCTCAATATCTGAAAAATACTAAATTCAGGTCAGATCCTGAAAATGCTGCGTTTTCTGTGTTTTTCTCAGAAGATTCCGATGTGCTCGGTCTCGCGGTACAGAATTTAAAGGAGAAGGCAGCCGCGTTAAATAACAGTTGAACGGTTTAATTCATTTATAAGCTCGCCGGGAGGCTCAAAAACCTCCCGGTATTTTGCGTTTCTTTGATTTATCGCTATTTTCCGAAAAATCTTCCTTTCTGCTATTGAATGTGAGATAAATTTGTGGTACAATAATAAAAATTTAAGCGCATAAAAAAGGAAAAGAAAATGCAGGCACTAAAAAAACAAGTTTCAAACAGCATTTTTTCGGTCGTTTCAGAGCTTTACGGTGTAAATGACGACCTGTCATCCGATATATATATGATGCTTGAGTACCCGCCCGATAGGGATATGGGCGACCTTGCTCTGCCTTGCTTTAAGTTTGCAAGGCTCTTCAGAAAGGCTCCCGCCGCCATAGCGTCAAGCATTGCCGAAAGGCTTTCTCTTCCCGGAATTGTGGAAAAAGTATGCGCGGTGAACGGATATCTCAATATTTATATTTCCGGAATGTACTATGCAAATAAGGTGATACCCGAGATACTCGAAAAGGGAAGCGACTACGGCAAAACCGATGTCGGCAAAGGAAAGACGGTCGTGCTTGACTATTCCTCTCCCAATATTTGCAAGCCTTTTCATATCGGACATCTCGGCACCACAGTCATAGGACATTCCATAAAGCTGCTTCATGAGTTTGCGGGATATCGGTGCATAGGAATAAACTATTTAGGCGACTGGGGCACGCAGTTCGGAAAGCTCATCACGGCGTATCGCCTTTGGGGAAGCCGCGAGGAGGTTGAAAAGGGAGGAATCGACCTTTTGGTGGACCTTTATGTGAAGTTCCATGAAGAGGCGGAAAAAGATCCGTCCCTTAACGACACGGCAAGAGGGGAGTTTCATAAGCTTGAAGAGGGAGACGTTGAAAATACAAAGCTTTGGAAATGGTTCAAGGAAATATCCCTAAAAGAGTATGAAAAAACTTATAGGCAGCTTGACATCACCTTCGATTCCTACAGCGGAGAGTCCTTCTATGTCGATAAGGTCCCCGCGCTGGCGAAAATCCTGCGGGAGAAAGGGATTCTGAAAGTGGACGACGGAGCGTCGGTGATCGATCTGTCCGAATACAATATGCCTCCCTGCCTGATCTTCAAGAAGGACGGCTCTACAATCTATCACGCCCGGGATATCGCCGCCGCCGTATATCGCAAGGAAACATATGACTTTGACAAGTGCATCTATGTCACCTCCTCCCAGCAGAGCCTGCACTTTGCCCAATGGTTTAAGGTGGTGGAGCTTATGGGTTACGATTGGTATCACAGGCTGGTCCATGTGCCGTACGGGACTATCAGCGTTAACGGAGTCAAGCTCTCTACAAGGCACGGCAACGTGCTGCTGCTTCGCGATGTGTTCGCCGCCGCCATTGAAAAGGTTACCGAGGTAATTAACGAAAAAAATCCTGATCTTGAAAACAAGCAAGAGACCGCCGAGGCGGTTGGCGTGGGGGCGGTGATTTTTTATTATCTTCTCAACAGCAGAATAAAGGACAGCTCCTTCAGTATGGATGAAGCTCTTTCCTTTGAGGGCAATACCGGGCCTTACGCCCAGTACACCTATGCGCGCACCTGCTCGATTCTGTCAAAGGCAGAAAAGACAGAAAGCACAAATATTGTTTTGAGCGCTCCCGAGGAGAGCGAGATCGTAAAAACTCTCTCGCGCTTTTCTGAGGTGACGCAAAAGGCGCTTAACGAGTATGAGCCTTCATATATAACAAGATATATTCTCGATATCTGCACCGCTTTTAATCGCTTTTATCACGAGTGTCCCATTCTTTCGGTTGAGAATGAAAGTATAAGGACAACCAGGATTGCAATAACAAAAGCCGTAAAAACAGTGCTCGGCAGCGCGCTTCACCTCATATGCCTCAAAACACCCGAAAAAATATAATCAACAGGAGATTTTTATGTCAGGACATAGCAAATGGAAAAATATAATGCACAAAAAAGAGAAGACCGACGCTCAGAGAGCCAAAGTTTTCACCAAGATAGGTAAGGAAATATCAATAGCCGTCCGTGAGGGCGGAGCGGATCCTGTAGCCAACACCAAGCTTCGCGACCTTATCGCAAAGGCAAAGCAGCTCAACGTGCCTAACGACAATATAAAAAGAATAATCGAGAAGGCCTCGGGAGCCGACGGCGTCGTGTATGAAGAGTACACCTACGAAGGGTACGGTCCCTGCGGCGTAGCACTTATAGTTACTACCGCTACCGACAATAAAAACCGCACAGCCGGAAATGTCCGCCACTATTTTGACAAATACGGCGGAAATCTCGGCACTCAAGGATGCGTCAGCTATATGTTTTCTGACAAGGGCCTGATCATCGTAAATAACGAGGATGGAGACTGCGACGAAGATGAGCTCATGGAAGCGGCTCTTGAAGCGGGCGCCACTGATTTTTCCTCCGATGGGGATATATTTGAAATTTACACGGAAGTCGGCGATCTTGAGGCGGTGAGAGAGGCGCTTGAAAAAAAGTATCAGATAATATCTGCGGAGCTTGACAAGGTGCCCTCTTCTTACATTACCCTTGAAGGCGAGGAAAACATCGAAAGCATGACCGATCTACTTGAAGCCCTTGAGGATGACGACGACGTTCAAAACGTCTATCATAACTGGGACAACTGATCGACTTTTAACTTATTAAATGCTTTTAAATTGTCGTGAACTTTGTTAAATAGGGTTTGATTAGCCTTGTTGAAGGCGGCGAAAGTACGGGGCGCGCAGCCCCGTTTTTCTTTTTTATACGGCGTCCCGTCAAGGTGTTTATGTTTAATGTTTAATAATAAAAGTGGGGCTGTAAAAAAACAGGCCAAAAAAATCCGAGGTTCACTGAAGGAAGTGAATCTCGGATGTTTTTTAATTAAAA
>CANPZU010000087.1 GCA_947588825.1 uncultured Clostridia bacterium | reverse complement strand
ATGGAGGCGGCTTTTATGAATATTTAGCTTCTACTTTTTCTCATTTTTTTGTCCACTTTATTGACATTGATCCAATATCTTCACCCTTACGGGTGCCTACCACTTCGGGGCGCTTGCCCCTACTCCCTCGCGGGATAGTCGTTGAACCTTGCCCTGTTCGCGCCTTGGCTGCTGATTGCCCATTTCAAAGCGTTTAGGATTTAACCTTGCGCTATCCAATCTTTTCTTTCTACTTTCGTCACCGTCGCGCTTGCCTTTATTTCATGACTACGCTGTGGTAAGATTGGCTTTAGGGGTTCCCAGCAATTCAGTAGGTTATTTATCATACACATTCCTGTATACGCGCCCTATCGTTAAGGCACTGATTTATAAAAATCGAGGTTGCGTCGTTGCGGTGAGCGTTGGATGCCATCAAAGCGATATCTGCACTCAAAACCCGGATTTCACCGGGCTTTTTTTGAGGGATGACAAATCGCTTTTCCTTGTCGGCCAGTTTGCCGCTGATTTCCTTTGGCAGCCAAACGTGCGTCACCTTACGGCACTTAGCAACCGTGTCGTAGTCGTAAAAGCTGCCGCCTGTGTCCTTAAAGAAACGGCCTTCCATCTCCATGGAAAACGCAATTTCATTAAAGTCCGCCTCCTCCATTTGGGACTTCACCTGGGATGGCAATAGTAGCCCCTCCTCAATGGACAACTGGTAGGGTAGGTCGCATATGAAGTAACGCTTGGCCGGGTCGAGCTGTTGGCGAAAGTAATCCTGTGCCTTGTCGTAAGACCAATGAGACGCATAAAAAGCACTTGACAGATATACTTCCTTATTGCGCTCATGCTTTTCCAAATATTCCAGCCGCTTTTCCGGATTGTCCGCATAATTCGGGTCCACGTCCAAAAAGGCTGGCATCCTTGGGGTGCCGTTGAATTTACGCAAAACGACGTCAATAACGTCCTTGTGAATCATTCGAAACTCGTCCAGAACCAAAATGTTTGACCGCTCTGACCGCGCATTATCATTTGCCGTTACTACCTGCGCTATACTGCCGTTACGAAATTTAACATACGCTTCGTTGCTGTTCATTTTGGTATCTTCAATTTCGTTTGCCAGAAAGCTCCCGCGCACTCGCACAAGCTGATTCATTATTTTTTTTAGCACATTGGTGCCCTGCCGCCTTGAGCCCGATGCGACACACACTATTGTCCCGGGATACAGTATGCACCTGCAGCATATAAAAACCGCCGCCATCCACGTCTTACCCTGCGAACGGCCTGCCAGGTACATAGAAAAATCCCCCGCATCCATTTGGAATAGGAGGATTTTCTGAAACGTTTTAAGTGTCAGGCCCAAATAGTCTTTGGCGAAACGGTGTATGTTTGCGCGATAATAGCCGCAGCGCCACGCCGCCGTTTGCATAACGGTCTCATTCGTCAGTTGTGCCACCGCTGTCACCGCTTCCATTCATCATTTCATTGAAGGCCGCCTCCGTGTCAACGCCCGCCAGATGGCGCTTTACACGGTATTTGTCCATGGCCTTGTTGTAGGAGTCGCAATACGCTCCTTCAACATCCATCACGCTTGCCATGTGGCCGTAATACCACACCGAAATCAAATCTCTTATATTGTCGCAGTCTCGGAACTCGTCCTCCGGCTCCGGTATGGGCCTATTTTGCTCCCATGCCCCAATAAGCGTGCCAAATGTCTGCTGTTCCAGCAGTGCGTTCTTTTGATTTTGCACGGGTTTCAAATTGGCGCTGCCAAGAAGGTTGTTGTAAGCTGTTACCGACTGAGGGTAATTTTTAGACTCGGCCTGGTAGTCCAGCCTCATCCTTCTCTCCGCCAGCACAATGTTCTGTATCAGCGACTGCTGCGTCACGTCCAGCTCTCCGCGTCCATCGGCCCACTTGTCATAACGCGCCTGTAACTCGATGTAGTCCGCGGGGCTGAACCCCGCTCCCCAGAACTGCCGGACCTCATCCGGCACGATTATTTTTATGTCACTTGTTTCGTCGTGAGAGGAGGCCGCAATGTTGTTTGCCACCAGTATGCGCTCGACCTCGTCCTGCGCTTTCTTCTTCTCCGCCATAGCCGCGGCCTGCTCGCTCAATGTATCGTCATAAGTCTTGCCATGATACTTTATCATGTTGGACCGGCTTATGTACGTGCTCAGCCTGTCGCTTGTACGGCCGGTATCCACCGTCATTTGATAAATCTCCGGCGACCAATAAATGTCAAATTTCAGGCATATTCTCTCCAAGGCAGCCGCCCGGTCCCCGCTCATCTGTATGGTATAGTCTTCCAACAGCTCGTTCATGCAATTCCTGCATATCGGAAAGTAGCCGCCGTTACCTTCTTTCCACAGCACGCTGTTCGAGGCGTAAAAATTGCCCTTTTGTCTTGTGAAGCTATGGTTGCGGTAGCAGCAGTGATACTCCTTGCGTTCGGCCTTCGGTACGGGCTTTGATGCTTTTGCCGGCATTTACCTCACCACACCATTCACTACGATTTGCTTCATCTTTTCGGTGGGGTGGAATTTCAGCACATTGTGCGCCGGCATTTCATTTATTGCGCCGGTGTTAATGTTACGTATCCTGGTGGCTGCGCGCTCCTCGACATTAAAAGTACCAAAGCCGGGGAGAGTCAGCGACTCGCCGTTCGCTACTATCTTCTGAATTGTCAGTAGCATCTTGTCTACCATTTCGTTTGCTTCTTGAAACGGAATTTTGCTCTTGTCTCTGTAGTCGCTGCCCTTAGCGGCAAATCTTTCGACAAATTCCTTTTTAAATACAGTGTAGTCCATCAATCGTCAGGCACAGTCATCCCTTCCCTCTGCAGGGATAGATTTCCATGCCGTCCTCCTTTCTGTTTTAACATGATTTGTTTATTTTTTGAGCGGTATGAAGTATGTTCATTACCTCGTCTGACTCAGCTACATAATAGCGGTGTCGGTGGCTTTTGCCGGGGCATGTCCGACGGAATGTCGTCTCCGGCAGTTCCGCGAGGATAATAGCCCTTTCCTTTGCGGTTACCAAAATCAAAATGTGCTCGTCCCTTCAAAAATTTTTTCTCTATTCCTTCCATTAAAGGATTTCCGCATATTTCCCTGTTTGGCCGATGACCATCGTATATTTAGTAGGTTTCTAAATATCGCTTGACTACATATTGCGTTTTTGACAAGTGGTTGACATTGTTTGACATTTATGATATACTAATATTACTGGTGTTGAGACGGCTATACGCCGTACCATCTTGACGCCTTTTTGAGATAGGTCCCGCCGCACCTCTAACATATGCGTACCATGGCGGGGCCGCTCCAACGGGGCGGCCTTAACACTTCCAAAAAAACAAATAGTGCAAAAAAAGCCGCCCCGTTCGGGGCGGCTTTTAGCAATATAACGACAGTTCATGATAAGAATTTTTCAAAAAGGACTTGACACCGTATATGACACCGTGATATAATATAGCACAGGGGGAATGGAAATGAGCAAATGGGAAAAACTTATACGCGACATCCTCTTGGCGGACAAAAATCTCCGCTTTGAACAGTTGGCCGCAGCCCTTACCAAAATGGGCTATGTAATGCACCGGCCGGGGAGCGGTGGCAGTCACTACACATTTCGCAAACCGGGCTGCCCGCCCATCACCATTCCCAGGCATACACCCATCAAAAAGGTGTATATTGAAATTGTACGGGATATTGTGCAAGATTATTTGGAACAGGAGGATAGAACATGAAAGACCTGGACTACTATATGAGCCTCAATTATCGTACTGAGATTTTGCGGGACGACGAGGACGGCGGTTATGTGTTGTCTTGCCCCGACCTTCCCGGCTGCGTCACCTGCGCCGATACCGTCGAGGAGGGCTACTCCCTTTTGGCCGACGCCAAACGCTGCTGGCTTTCCGCCTGCCTCGAGGACGGCGCCCCCATTCCGGAACCGATTTCTCTCGACGACTACAGCGGCCAGTTTAAGTTGCGTCTCCCCAAGTCCCTGCATCGCCGCCTCGCCTGCCAGTCAAAGGAGGAGGGCGTCAGCATGAACCAATATTGCCTGTACCTGCTGAGCAAGGGTGTCTCGGCGCATTGACCGCAAATAGTGGCCGCCCGACTGGGCGGCTATTTTTTCTATATGGCGGCGACAGGAAATCAAAGGGTCATCATGACACTTTGATTTTTAGACGAGATAGTCGAGCAACGCCCTAAAAAATGACGCGGCGGTATCTACCCGCCGCGTCTCATCGCACGGTACAAATAATGAACGAAATTACCAATCACATCTTCGTAGGGCGGCTTGCCCTCAAGCCGCCGCCCCGACCAACCGCTCCCACCGCCAAGCCCTCCCCTCGTGGGGCACGGGGATGACTCGAAAGGGAACCCCTTTCGATGAAGTGCCCGATGGAGAGGCCGTTCGGGTTTCCATATCGCAATCTTCACCCCGCATTTATTTGCTGGGCGTAGTTTTCCAATGCGCGGTTCATTTTGTGATATGCCGCGCAGTCATTACAATACTTCTGCCGATTGCTTCTGCGCTTTATTTTTACGCCACAGTCAACGCAGTCTGTATACTCATTACTCGTTAAGGCGTTATATTGGTACCCCAAATTCCGCATATCATATATGCGTACCTCGGGTTCTCCTTCCGCCGTGGCCGCATATATCTGTAGCGCCGTGCTGGTCAGGCGGTCGCCGCAGTGTATGTGCCCCGCGTCCGCCAACTCGCCCAGCAGCTTCAGCCTTACGCTGTTACTGTGACGTATGTTCGCCAAGGCGAATATTTCCGCCATATCCGTGCCTACCCAGTTGCTGCAGTCCCCACGCAAAGCGTTGTGGTACTTGGCCAACGCTATCAGCGTAAACAGCAGCCTCTCCTTAAGTGCGCTTTTCAAACTGCGCACTCGCTCCATCTCTGATGTCGTTATAACTATGCAGTCCAGTCTCGACAATGGACGGGACGGAGGGCTCTCGGCATACCGCGCCGCCTGACGCTTCCAGCCTGCGCGACCATGGACAGGCACCGCCGCCTCAATAAAGGCGCACAGTGCTCGCTCTGTCTCTGCGGGGCCATATCCTTTAACCTGCGTGTAATACCTTGCCAAACGGTTTATCGTGTCCCTGACCGAATACCGTATTCGCGTCTCGGCTATAGCCGTCTCGACGAAGTCCACCTCATTCAGCACTATAACGTTTTTCACGCTCGTCCACCTCCGTCATAACTTCAATATCAAACCTTTTTCTTTCAAAAATATTGATTATCTCAAAAAGCCTTGATTTTACGGGCAGTTTCGCAGGGTAACAAGCCGAATTTACTACTCATTTACTACGTTTGAGGAAAGAGCCTTGATATGCGCCCCACTTCCTGCGAGATAAAAGCCCAAAGACACGGCACATCAGCATAGACCAAATACAAGACAACTGAATATCGACCGCAAAGGCGGCGTTTCTCAATCCCTTATCGGGAGAACAGGAACGCCGCTTTTTTTATGC
>CANPZU010000086.1 GCA_947588825.1 uncultured Clostridia bacterium | reverse complement strand
GGTGCATCTTTTTGTCTTTCGACTTCAAAGATGCACCTTCCCTTTTTTCTTTCGTTAGCTTAACTTAATGCCATTGCCCTCTTGGGGACGCTCCTCGACTGTATCTATCATACCACAAATTTTGAACCCACTACTGACATCTTTGATTGCACATTTTATTTTATGGTTATTCCGCCCGTCCTGATATGCTGTTACCCCTCGTCTTTTCCGCGTTAAAATCAATTTCCCTATTGACAAATCTCCCCTCATAGTATATAATAAATATAGGATATATCTCATGAGGTGGCCTTATGAAAGAGTATGATGTTATTTTTTTCACCAGGGCGGACGGTACCGAGCCCGCGCGTGAATTTATCGAGTCGCTTGAGCCCAAAATGCTCGCCAAGGTCTTACGCGCCATCGAATACGTCCGCGACTACGGGACGTATGCGCGAGAGCCTTATTCAAAGCATATTGAGGACGGTATTTTCGAGATACGTGCCAAGGTCGGCTCGGATATTTCAAGGGTGATGTATTTTTTCTATGTTGGCCGTAAAATAATACTGACAAACGGCTTCATTAAAAAAGCTCAAAAAACTCCGGTCAAAGAAATAGTGCTTGCCAAAAAATACCGCGAAGAATATTTATCCCATATAGGAGGCGAAAAAAATGAGTGACTTCAACACCTTTCTCAACGAACAATTAAAAAATCCCGAAGTAAAATCGGAGTACGACGCTCTTGAGGCCGAATTTTCCATTATTCGCGCCATGGCCGAGGCTCGCCGAAGCCGTGGCATAACTCAGGAACAGCTTTCTCAGCTTACCGGCATCGCCCAAAGCGACATCAGCAAAATTGAAAATGGGAACGCCAATCCGTCCATAAAAACCCTTCAACGGCTTGCCGATGGTATGGGTATGCGGCTCAAGCTCGAATTTCTGGCCAAGGCTTGATACCGAGCCATGCGCCGCTCACTGTGGCAGCGCAAAAAAGAACAGGCAAACGGCAAAATGCCGCCCGCCTGTTTTTTTATTGCCCGCCCGTACCGTGGGGGCGCCGTAGGGCGGGCTGCCCTCAGCCCGCCGTTTTGTCGCTTCCCATTTTCTTTATCATCTCCTCCTTACTCGCCCTTTACGGCCTTTTTTCTGAATTTGTTTTTGTATTTGCTCTTGACCGAGCTGGCCGCCTTACTTTGCGCGGCCTCCAGTGCCGCCGCATAGCCGTCGCTTCCGGCCTTGCCCTGAACACTCTGACGGGCGCGGTTTATCGCCAATATGTAATCCCTGACGTATTGCGTGTACTCCTCCGGCGTCATAGTGTATGTGTGTACCACCTTATTTTCGCTCCACTCTAATTTTGCTTCCGGGGCGTCGTCGATAAGGTCCTTGTCCTCTATCCCTGCTATGCTCCCAGTCGCTTGCACCTCGCCCAGGGCCTCGTTTCGGTCGCGCAATGTTTTCAGCAAGTACGCCCGTCCCTGCCGCCTCTTGTCCTGCGGCAAGGCTTTTGTGCTTTTCAACATCTCGCTTATATATCCGGTAACCACGCCGCTGTTTTCAAGTGCGGCCGCCGTCTCCGTCGAGGGCGCGTTTTTATATGAGTCCTCCGCGGCGTCCTTGAGGTCGTACATCTGATTTAACAAGTCCGTGCTGTATACGCTGTCGGCGACAAATCTCCTGCCTGCTCCGAGCGTCTTATCTCTCTGCTCGTCATTTACGGGCAAGAGGGCGCTGTTTGCCGTTCCGATAACGCCGAGATAGCCGGATATTATATGGTCTATCTGCTTCGGCGACAAACGCGTCACTTTGCCCACTATCGTGCCGGCCAGCCATTTGGCGGGCTTACTCGTCGTATCGTCATACCTTTCCTCTCTCGGGCGGTATTGGTCGCTGCCGCTCTCTATCGGCATTCCCCTATAGTCTTCATTCGTGGCTATATCCACAAACGGCCCTATCACCGTATCTCTGGCAATGTCCCCGACGGCCTTCTTCGGGTCTAACGATGTAGGCACTCCCGACGGCCAGAATAAAGTCATCAAATATTCGCCGAAATTGTAAAATGCGTCCTCTCCTCCCGTAGCCGCGTCGAACACATTTTGCGCGATAGTGTCGGTCACCGCGTCCTCGCGAGCCTTCGGCAGCTTAATAAATTCGCCGTCGCCGATAGCTATGGGATAGAAGTTGTTCCTGTTGTATGCGGAAAGATTTTTATACCCCTCCGGGTCCACTTTTTTGTTGTACGCCGTCAGCAGGGCCGCGAGCAGGGCCGCTCCCAGCCACTTAAGCAGCAGCGTTCCCCGCTTTTCCGGGTCACGCAGAAGCCGCACTATACGGTCCGTGCCCTGTATTCCCACATTGGAGAACATAAACACCTTGTTATAGTTCTTACCTATTTTTCCGGCCCGGCCAAAGTTTACGGTCACGTCCTTTGCCGAAAGCGCCGCCTTAGTTATATCTCCGCTGGCTTGCATCTCCCGCTTGAATTCCTGGAACCTTGGCACCGACTCCGTAAAGTCATTAATCCGCACTATCGTGTCAATCGGGTGGCGGAAAATAGCATACGCTAACCGTGCCGCCATTCCCTTGTCCTTTCTGTTCAAATCCTCCAATGTCCTTCTTATGCTGTCCACGCTCGCCGCCAACTCGCTCGAATGTCCGCCGCCCGACGCAAGGAAACGCTTGTAGTCGTCGGACTTTTTGATTATATCCCACGCCGCCGTAAAATAGTCTCCGATAAATCTCAACGGGTTTTTCAACGGCGAATAATTATACGCCGTCCTCACGTCCCTTACCGGATTGGCCCCGGCGAACCACGGATTTAAGCTCGTTATCAGCGCCTTCATCGGCCGCATTATTTGCTCGCTTATTTTTAGCAAAAAATTTGTTTGCGGCGAGCTCAGCTCCGCTATGGACTCGTAGAGCAGCGGGTCACGCACCTGATAATACCTTGCCTGTCCGTTAAATCTTGCCGTAACTATTTTTTTATTCGGATTTGCCACCGGCGTATATTCTGTAATGTTGTCTCCGATTATTTCGTCCAGCGCCTCGCTTATGGCCGCCGTGTCCACTCCCATGCCGTCCAGCGCCTCCAAAAGCCGCTCCTTTCGCGCGGTCATATCGACGGTTTGCCCCCGAAGGGCCGGCGGCACTCTTTCCATGAACTTGCCGCCGAAGCCGTCAACACTGTCGGCATAGTTTGCCAGCTCCTGCATGGCGCGGTTTCTCATGCCGGCCTTTATCATCCGCTGCGTGTTTATCATTATGCTTTCAAGCGGGTCCAGCAACAGCTCTCCGCTGCCCTTTGCCCGGTAAATCGGGGCCCTTTGATTTGCTATATTGCCTCCTACGCCCCCTCTTTGGCCCCGTTTTCCTACATTGCGGTTGAACGGTATGTAATTGGGGTAACGCTCCTGTAATTCGTTGAATGTCTCCTCGCTCATCAGGCCGCCGTCCACAAGGAAGTTGTGGAGTATGTTTCTCTGATACTCGTATATGCTTTTCGCCGCGTCCTTAAACTCCGGGTGCTCGTTTTCCGCCGCCGCTATGAGCTTTCTTATAGTGTACGCATTGTTGAGCTCGTCGTCGGCAAACACCCTCTTAGGCTTCATTCCCGCCACCCTTGGCTCCAGCCAGTCGAGGGCGTGCCTGTATATCAGATAAAGCTCAAAATCCTTTATGTCATTTGGCTTTATGTTCTCCAGACATTCCATAAACGACTTTCCGATGTTGATATTGCCGTCAAGGTCGGTCATTCCGTTTTTCAGAACATATTGCGTCACGCCGTATGCGTCCAGCGAGTTCATGGCCAGCATATAGGCGTTGTGCCGTCCCGCCAGTGTGCCCTTTACCTCTTCCACAAAGTCCGTCGCCTTTTTGATTGGGTTGTACCGGTCTACCCAATTAAAGTAAAAGCGTTCCGCCGCTTCCCGCGCCCCGTCCTTTATTGGCGGCTTTCCCTGCTTTTCCGCCTCCATTCGTGACAGCATTGCCGCCGCCGCCCGGTCTTTAAGGTCCATGGCCCTGTACTCTTGGTACTGCTCCGACACATTGTTAAGGGTCTCAAGGTCACGCTCGCTCAGCTTTGCCGTCAGCTCGTCAAAAAACGCCGCCGACGCGTTTTTTGCGGCCTCCGCACCTTCCGTGACATATATCCGCACGAACTCCGCCACCGCTTCACCGGGGCCCTCTTCCGCCGAATAATTTTCAAAAAAGCTCGGATTTTGCGTCTGTAAGGCTTTGTAAAGCTCCGTTCTGCCATTAAAGCTGTACCTTTTGTCCAAATGGTGACCTATCTCGTGGGTTATCGGGCCCATGCCGTTTGCCACCTTGGTGCGTATTACCTCCGGCATCTGCTTGTATATGGCATCCGCGCCCCTCACCGTCACCTTTCCGGTGGATATCGGCACTCCGTACTCTCTTGAAAGCGTCCCCACCAGCTCCGAGAGGTTTGTAAATCTGCGTTCCCCGTCCGTCCCGCGGGCGGCGCTTCCGGTGCGCGAAGTGGCCTCCGCATCGGGCACATACGCCTTTTCCCCGCCGTTTTCATTTTGGGTATTGACAGCGGGGCCGTTTTGTGGTATATTGATATCAGGAGCTGTACCGTTGTTCGTCTTGGACGTATTGGCAGAGGCATGATCATCTGCTGCAACGGCAAGGCTTCTTTTTACGTTTATGTACATCGTTTGAACGCTTAAGTCGTTGTGTTTTGCGCTCACATAAGCTGTTACTGTATGTTTGTTATCTATATTCTTTTTAAATTCAAGCACGGGCTTGTTTTCATAGTCGGTTTTTCGTGCTATTGTATCAGCCGATGCGATTATTTCGGGAATATAAAGCAAATCGTCCAAAGTTACGGCCCTTTGTCCCCTCAAAGCCTCTCTCACTTCATTGCCGTGTGAATATTGAATGATTTTCTTTATCTCAGATTTTCTTAACGTAAGATTATATCCTTTTATACCGACACCCGTTTCGTTCTTTATCCTATCCGACACGACGTTGCCGAGCTTGCCGAAATAAAGCTTTTGTTGCAAATCTTTGTTTGCAAGAGCCTCGCCGACAAATTTTTTAAATTGTTCCTCGTTTTCATAAAGAACAATACTTTTGCTGTTCGCCCAGTTGCCGGCCTCCCTGTTTGAATAAGAGTCCAACCCGTCAAACGATGCAGAACTTTTCTCCGGTATATATGCCTTCGTCCCGCCGCCACTCTTGCTGCTATTCTTTCTCCGGTCTAACTTTTCCCCGTCATCGACCTTTGCGTACTGTCCTTGGGTCGGGTCTATCCACGCCACGTCCTCGAGAGGTACGACCTTTGAATACACCTTCCCGCCGCCGGCGTAGTCCCTCGCCTCCATTCTTGACGGCGTGACAAAAGCTCCCTGTTCAATGGGGTGTGAGCTGTAGACCGTTATCTTCCCGCCGTCCAGCGCCCTCATCGCCATGTCCCAGCTGTAGCTCGGGTCAAAGTCCTCGCCCTGCTCATAGCCGGAATACGGGTCGTTGAGCGCCTCCTCAAAGGTCTGTATGTCATCGACCGACCTTATCCATGTCAGGTTGTCCGTCCATGCCGGATTGTACCTTTCAATAATGTCCAGCTGCCTTTGCTTGTGGTCTGGATGTATACTAAAAAAGTAGACAAGAAAAAGGAAATATGTTAAAATAGAAAACAAGAGAGGAGAAATACTATG
>CANPZU010000085.1 GCA_947588825.1 uncultured Clostridia bacterium | reverse complement strand
CCACAAAAACGACTGCTTGGCTATCCCTTCGGATGCCTTGCAGTCGTTTTTTTTTCGGCTGTTTTTTTACAGCCCCTATCTTTTTCTGCGTTTTTTGCGTTTTAAAGTAATTTGTGCGAAATCAGCGCAAAATTTTGCGATTACATATCCAAAAAGCAATAAAATCAAGCGATTTTGTGATTATTTTCATTTAATATGCTCTTTGGGTCGAGACATACTATTATTGTTATTGTATGTTGAAAAAATAACACAAGTCGAACAAAGGAATAATTGGTAAATTAAAATGAAAAAACACGTAATTTTATTCGCTTTTCTTTTTATGTTTGCCATCATTTGCACCTCTTGCGCAATAGGACGGGGCGATGCTCCCGTGCGGAGCGTCGCAACGGTGATGACAACTTCAAAGCCCTCAAGCCAAAGAACTGCAGCGGGACAAGAGAACACCGAGAACGAAAAAAGGCGGCCGATTATACAGGCCACACAAGAGGAAAATAATATAAATACCGAATCTCCCAAAACATTCTCTGTCACTTCAGTGCAGACGCCAAACGTTAATAAAACCGATAAGACGACCGCCTCAAGTCCTAAAGTATCAATCACCACTGCGCCTAAAGTATCAATCACCACTGCCCCGAAAGCGCCGGCCACCACGGCACATTCTCACTCGTTTGGGGACTATATAACACTCAGACAGCCGACGGAGACAGAACCCGGTCTTAAAATGCGCAAGTGCAAAATATGCGGGGAAACCGAGTTTCAAATAATAGAAAAGCTCGAGGGAGGATCAAAACAGGAAAACAATTCTAGCGGCAACTCGGGCAATACGGGAAGCTCGGGCGGCTCGGACGGTTCGGGCGATTCAAAAAGCCCCGACTCCTACTATCAAATGCAGCGCAAGGTACTTGAAATCGTCAATGACAGACGTCAGGCAAGCGGACTTCCTGCTCTTTATTACTGCGACAGCTCACAAAGCGCCGCCGACCTGCGGGCAAAGGAGATAAGCACCTCCTTTTCTCATACTCGGCCCGACGGGCGGACCTGTTTTACCGTCTTTGACGATCTTGGCATTTCCCTGTTTATGAACGCCGAAAATATCGCTTACGGCTATCGTACCCCCGAGGAGGTAATGGAAGGCTGGATGACTTCGGAAGGACACAGGGCAAATATAATGCGTTCCACCGCCAAAGGATTGTCAGTGGGAATTTACCCCATGGGTAACGGCACATACTATTGGGTACAGGTGTTCAACGCCTGATATGCAGCCCGGTAAAGGGTATTTCCGGCTCTTTATCATATAAGATATAAGCAAAGCTTTTGAAAAGGGGTTCGGGGAGAGCTTTTTTAAAGTTCTCCCCGATTTTTGGTTTTTGGGACGGGATTGCAAAAGAAATGTCACACGTTGAAAATGGGGTGTCCGGCTGCCTCATGGGCTGCCTTAAGCTCGTCGCACAGCTTCACGATATCGTCGGGATACAGCTGGGCGCCGGTATGGGGGTCGAGCATTGCCGCCTGATAGACGTGTTCCATTTTACCTGTCACGGCCGCCTCGATAGTAAGAAGCTGGCAGTTTATATTTGTCATATTCATTGCCGCAAGCTGAAGGGGCAGTCTTCCGACATGCGTGGGATTTATGCCGTAGTTGTCCACAAGGCAGGGAACCTCGACGCACGCCTCATACGGCAGATTTTCGATGCAGCCTTGGTTTAGTACATTGCCGCCTATCTTATAAGGCTTGCCCGTGATTATCGCCTCCATAATATAAGAGGCGTACTCGCCCGTTCGCGAGTGGGTTGCATTGCCGCCCGCCATAATTTCTTCTTTTTGTTTCTTCCATCCCTTAATTTGATTTACGCAGCGTCTGGGGTACTCGTCAAGAGGAATGTTGAATTTGTCGATAAGGTCGGGTCGGTCGGGCTTTATGTAAAAGCAGTTGTATTCGGCGTTGTGCTCGCTGGATTCCGTGCAGTAGTATCCCAGCTTATCGATATAATCAAAGCGGACCATGTCCGAGTGCTTTTCCTTGGCGTTTTTCTCTTTTGCGCGGCGTCTTATTTCAGGGTATAGGTCGTTTCCGTCCTTATCGTATATCTCAAGGAGCCAGCCCATGTGATTTATACCGGCGATAAGCTCTTTTCTGCCTTCGATATATTCATCCATACCGAGAGAGCGCAGCAGCCAATAAGAGCATCCCTGAACCGAATGGCAGAGTCCGACCGTTTTTATTTTGGTATAGCGCTGCATGTAGCCCGAAAGTATGGCCATCGGGTTGGTGTAGTTGAGGAAAAGAGCGTCGGGGCAAACCTCCTCCATATCCTTGGCGAAATCTTTGAGGATCGCTATGGTGCGAAGACCGCGGAAAATACCGCCTATTCCCAAAGTGTCGCCTATGGTTTGTCTGAGTCCGAATTTTTTAGGAATCTCGAAATCTATGACCGTGCAGGGCTCATAACCGCCGACTTGAATGGCGTTGACGACAAATCTTGCTCCTTCGAGCGCCGCTTTTCTTTCGCTTACCCCGAGATATTTTTTGATTGTGGCGCGGTTTTGGTTGATATTTTTGTTGAGGGCGTTTATAAGCAGATAGGACTCTTCAAGCCGTACGCCGTCGATATCGTATAAAGCGATCTCCACATCGTGGAACACGGGGGAGAGCATGGTGTCGCCCAAAACATTTTTGGCAAATACGGTGCTTCCTGCGCCCATAAAAGTGATTTTTATCATAACGTTACGCCTTTCTGCGGCAATGTGTTTTTTATATTTTATTTTGTCTTTTCAAATAAGTAAAAAACACATTGTGACATTGTGCATTACTTATTTGAGTAATCCGCCGCATCTTCATTTTATCATAAAGCTTTGTTTATTGCAATGCTTTGTCAAGCCTAAATCAAAAAGTTTATTTATATTTTGCGAAAAAAGCGGCGTTGTTTTTTGCTTTGCCTAAAGTCGAAAGGACAGCGGGAAGTTGTATTTTTGTCGATAAATGATAAAAACGGGTCTTTATTGTATTCCAAAAAAAGAACTCGAAAATGGTCGTTTATAAATTTTGTCCAATAAAATTAAAGCCTAAATATAGCCAAAATGTACAATTCATCAGCGATTTAATTGTCAAATATATCTCAGTGGTATGTGTAAGATGCACAAAAATCGCGGCGTTATATTGTGGATAACGCTGAAGTTGTACATTTGTTAAAAATTCATTGACAAATCGCTTCTTAAGTGTTAAAATGTTATTACAATATAATAAACGGTCAAAAGACCGAAATGTTTTAGGAGGAAGAAATGAAAAAAGTTTTATCAGTGCTTCTCGTGGTCGCAATGGTCGCATGCATGCTGCCGATGTTTTCCATCACATCGTCGGCCGCCGCGCCTAAGATCACGGTTGACGGCAACCTCGCCGACTGGGAAGGCGTGAAGTCGATAAGCATTACCGGAAGCGGCGATTTTCAAGGTAAAAAGGCCACATGGTATGCGGTTGTGACAAGCGACGGTCTCTACCTTGCCTGCGACGCTTATCACGGCGTTTACAAAACTGATAAGGGTGCTTGGCACGAGAATTCCAATTTTGAAATTTTTGTGGGACGTGAGAATTGGCAGTATTATGTTTCCGCCAAGGGAATGAGCGCCGAGCAAACAGACCCCACAATGTCCGGAAATAACGGCAACGACGGTCATAAAATATCGGCAGCCAAGATGGTAACGACCGATATTGACAGCGGAGCCGCTAAGCACCACACCGTTACCGAAGTATTTATTGCGAAGAACGACCTTCCGGACAGCTCGAAGGGCAACACTGTAAGAGTCGGCGTCGCATGGAAAACTCCCGACGACGACTGCAATAACTGCGGAAACAAGGAAACAGACAACTGGTGGACACCTCAGGGAACAAAGACGAACGAGGCGCCCGTGGAGTGCAACCAAGCTGTTGTCACCGCCGACGGCATCGTGCTTATAGGCGATTACACCGACGTCGTCAACTTTATTGATATAAAGTCCAAATGGAAGTTTAAGACCGCGACGTCAGACTCCACTCCCGCCGATCCCGCCGGTTGGCCCGGCTCCATCGATTCGTCCATGCAGGACGGAGACGCCCCCTTCGGCAACAGGATGCAGGGAGTAAGTAAGAACACGTGGGGAACAAACGATGGCAATAATGGTGATGGAACTCAGGAAAAGGCATATCTTTGGGTCGCTAAGGAGTTCAATGTAGATAACGTCAATGAACTGAAGGATTTCGGACTTTATGCCTCGATGTACTACGACGACGATATCAAGCTCTATATCAACGGTACTCAGGTGTTCTCTAACACAGGCTGGGACGGCGCGTATGACAAGCATAAGCTGGTTTCCGACGCTTCTACCCTTCTTAAGAACGGTAAGAACGTAATTGCCGCAAGTCTGCACCAGCACACCGGCGGTTATGAGTTTGACCTCAAGCTGTACGCTGAAAAAGATACGGACGACAACTCAAAGTATGCGCCTATGTATGCGAGCGTTAAGAACGCAAACGAGCTTTTGGCGTATGTCGCCGAAGCCAACGAGGCGACAAAGCAAAACGAACATGCGACAAGAAACGCTACGCTCGTGATTGCTCAGGACATCGATATGGCAGGAAAGACATGGGTTCCGCTGTCTTTCTTGGATGGAATTATAGAAGGTAATAACAAAACCATCAGCAACATTACATATGTAACAGACGCAACGACCGGCAATTTCGGACTTATCGCTAATAAGCTTGCCAACAGCGCTTATGACGGATCGGATGCGAGAGGCATTGTTAAAAATCTTACGATTAAGGACAGCAGTATCGTCGCGGCGGCAACCGACGGACGAGTCGGCGGCGTTGCCGGATTTACCGACAGAGGACGTATTATAGGCGTTACTCTTGACAACGTAACGGTTATCGGTAATAAGGTGGCCGGAGGCGTCGCAGGTCGCGCCGAGTGGGAATCTGACGGCGATCACATCAAGATCGAAAATTGTGCCGTTAAGAATTCCACTGTTATAGCAGTCGATGCGGCAGGCACGGCGGCAGGTATCGTCGCAAGCTTCGGTAACGGCACCGAGGCTGATAGAGGCGGGCTCAAAGTTAAGCTTGGCGATTATACTCTTGATAACGTAACCGTTCAGGCCAAGACAAACGGCAAAGTATACGCGGCTATTGACAAAGACACCTGTACAACCGAAGGTACCGCGACTAAAGAAGATGTTACGCTTTCCGAAACGGTCACATCCTCCGCTCTTGCGGACAATCAGGCTGCAAAGGCATGGGATTCAACTTCTCCCGCCGAAGTAAAGATAAGCGTTAACGCCGTCGCGCCCGTTATTTCGGCTCTCAAGGTCGACGGTAAAGCGGTTAAGGCTTCCAACTACACGGTTGCAGCAACCGACGCCGGATTTGACGTTACACTTAAAGACGCATATCTTAAGACTCTTAAGACAGGCATATATAAGATTGTTATTGAGACTTACCTTGGCAATACCGCGGAAGTAACTCTTACGGTAACAAACGAACAACAAGTCCAACCTCCCGTCGAAACAGGCGACACGGCTCTTGCAATAGCGTTTGTTTCAACGCTTTCACTTCTTGCTCTTGCGGCAACGGTTGTTGCAAAAAAGAGAAGCGCTTTAAGGTGACTTGTAAACGTAAATGAATAAGCATTTACTCAAATAAGAAGGCGCTGTAAAAAAAACAGCCGAAAAAAAACGACTGCAAGGCATCCGAAAGGATAGCCAAGCAGTCGTTTTTGTG
>CANPZU010000084.1 GCA_947588825.1 uncultured Clostridia bacterium | reverse complement strand
CCGGTGGAAAGCGACGGATTTGTTCACTTTGTAAACTTCCCCCGCTTGTTAAAAATTACCAAATTTTGTGATATACAGTAAATGTTAATTTCAAACAAATTTTGAACAAACCATAAATGTTAGTTACTTGCATAATATGTTATAAGATATCAGGTCATTTGTATTAAAAATAGGACAAAAAATGTCTAAAAAAGGTAAAATAATGTCTTGCATTTTATGTATGTATATGGTATAATATTGGTATTGAGGATAAAGAAAAGGCTGTTGCCTTTCCTCTAATGCTGTTTGACAACTATATAGCCATTCCATATACAAGGCGGACATTGTAAACAAAATGAACAAAAATATTGAAATTTTAATTCCGTATTATAACTCAATCGATGTCAATGAGTTCTTATCTGAATATGGCCTCGATTATGACGAATATCGTATATTACCTACATTCGGTAGAACACTTGACTTAAAAATATCCTTGGAGGCTATCGATAGTCGGAAAATATCGCTAACTTCGTTTTTGAGAAACGTTTGGTGCTCATTGAGTACAGGCGAATCAATAACGGCCGTTTATGGCGATATTGCTATCGTAGTATCAAAAGACGATATTAGAGTGGAGGCGTTCGTAATATGATTAAGCCCTTTCACCGAATGAACGCTCGTATAGCAACAAACAGATATGGGGCATATAGTATCGCACATTTTATATCATACCAAACTAATATGTTTGATTATGGGATAAATGATAACGGCGTTATATTATATGCCGAATTTACTTCTTATTATAGGTCGCAATCCACAATTAAGCAATTATTTAGATACTTTCGCGAAACATTCAAAAAGGATTCAGCGGAATATCTTATACAATGCTACCGAAAAGGAATACAACCTGACATAAATAAAATTAAAATCTTATAAGGAGAATATGCCCGCCTTATATATGGAATGGATAGACAAGCGGCGCGAATATCAATTTTAAGGAGATAACATAAAATGACTATTGATGAAAAAATTGCTGCATATCGCGAAAAACTTGAAAAACAGGCCCTGCAAAAAGCTGAAAAGAACGCCGCTATTATTGCGGCATGCAAGGCGTTTATTGACGCTTACAACGCAACTGAACAGGCCCTTGACGCCTCTACAAAAGCAACGTTCAAGCCCGTTCTCGGGCGGCTTGCGGCCTTTATTAACGGTGTACCCTATTGTACGCGAATTCGCAAGGGGGGTGACAAAGTATGAGCCATGTAAAAATTTTTGTTATTGTAGGTCAAGTCAAGAGCGAAAAAGGCTCTTTCCCTATTTATACGGCCGTAAAGAAGGATGGGACTCGTATCCCGCTCAAATTCGTTAAGACGGTTTTGACTCGCCCTGATTCGCGTTCTTATATTACATGCCCCGTAACGGCGGTGCACGAAGGGAAGGATAGAAAAGGGTACCGTTGTTTATGGGTTAAAGAAGTTACCAGTATTGAGCCCGCCGTAGAGAACGTCGACGATGCGTCGGAACGCCTCGGTGCCGATTTCGAAATTACCGATTAACAAAAATTGCCGCTTGTCTATCTTTCCTAATATAATCCGCTTGGCGTAATCCGCTTGGCGGATTTTTATTATGACGGTCAGTAGTTCACAAAGTGAACGGTCAGTAGTTCACAAAGTGAACAGTTCACAAAGTGAACAGTTCGCAAAGTGAACAGTTCGCAAAGTGAACAGTTCACAAAGTGAACAGTGTCCCGCGCATGCGCGTATATTACTACTTATAAGGAGGTAAAAAACATGCCAAAAAATAAAGGGGGTAGGTTTTATGCAAAACCAAGATTTAAGTATTCCCCCCACCCCACCGAGGCCTTGCGGGAGCTCCGCTCTCTCGGTATAACAGAATCACAGATACGAAACATTCGAAAAACAATCAGAGAGTATAGAGAAGTAGAGAATGACATTATTTCTTATAATGTTTCGCACTATATCACTTCACACACTGCCGCTCCAACATATGAGACTATCGCCGCAAGATTAAGAAGCGGTCATTCCTTACAAGAACAGTTAACAAGGCTACGCTATTCCAAAAAATACTTCGAAGAGACGGGCTCTACACTTGACCTGAAAGAATCGCTACTCGATGACGTCTCATTTATAAACGAAGAGATAGGGGCCGATATCATTACAGAAGAAGATATTGCCAACCTTGACGCAAATTCGCTTGAAAAATTACAAAAGTCGGTTGACAAGTTAAAACGGTACAAAGACAATAAAAGTTCAAATATGATAAAAGACGGATATAAAGTAGATGACGCTGTGAATCAAACAATAGAGCAGATATTGGACGTTTTCGGAATTGAAGTTTGATTTCTCAAAATACCGAAATATTGTAACGGCCGATTTTGAAACGTCTACCCCAAAATGGTTTGATTTGCAGTATCAAGAGTTAACCTACGGAATAAAACATTCCGAAAGTGAAGTTGCCCGAATATGGGCGTGGGACATATGTTCCCTAATAAAAGATGAGTATACACACGAAACAGGAACTAACATAGGTACGTTCATAGAACGACTTTCAAGCTACCGAGAAGGTACAGTCGTTTGTTTTCATAATCTTGCATTCGACGGGTCCTACATACTCTCATATCTACTTTCACACGGTTATTCGTGTGACCAAACATCGAAAGAACTGTCTCCAATGACGTTTAGGACTTGTATATCCGATATGGGGCAACATTATGCCTACGAAATATGCTTTTACATAAAGAACTCTATTCGTCACAGTGTAGTAATAATGGATTCCTTAAAATATATTATGGCAAGTGTTCGCGATATAGCAAAAATGTACAATTTACCAATATTAAAGGGCGAATGCGATTACAATAGGTATCGTTTTCCCGATGAAGAGATAAGCGATTCCGACTTGCTATACATACGAAATGACACCGAGATAATGGCGCGCGCGATTGAAATAAACAAGTCCCACGGACAGGTAAAGTTTACACAGGCGGGAAACGCCAAAAATGAGTTCAAGAAAACTTTTGAAAAGGGCGAATACGATTATTACTTCCCGCAGATTATCGGTGAGGACGACTTACTAATGCGCAAGGCATATAGCGGAGGATTTACATATGTCAATCCGAAGTATAAAGGGAAGGACCTCGGGGATATGATTTCAATGGATTATAATAGTATGTATCCTTCGCAAATGCTTTTCAAGCCAATGCCTTACGGTGAGCCCGAATATGGAAAAGGAAATTTTGAGGATAGGCCAGCGGGTATTAAACACTATGATATATGTATACAGAGAATATTTTGCATATTCGACTTGAAACCTGACGGCGTCCCTATGATACCATGTAAAAAACTATTCCTCCGTCAACCCGACGCCTATATGACTACTTCCGACGGCAAAACATGTGAATTGTCGTTATCTACCCCCGACCTCGAACTATTCTTCGATAACTATTATGTCTATGACCTTGAATATGTAGATTATTTTGCTTTTAGGTCAAGACAGGGAGTTTTTATTGACGACAAGCAAGCAAGACATATGGGCACAGACGAAATAATAAAGGAGAGCGGAAAAGGCTCGCTATACTACAATTATTTTCTAAAATGGAGATACATAAAAGAGCACGCGCCTACGGGAAGTACCGAAAGGGCTATTGCAAAAAGAATGCAAAACGCCCTATATGGAGCAGAAGCGTGTAATCCTCATAGAATGCAATATGTACCATATTTAGACGATAATGGTATTCTAAAATATCATACGATAGAAGCGGCCGACGGGATTCCAATGTATCTTCCTGCTGCTATATTTACGACAGCATGGAGCCGATATGAGATTATAAATGCTATTCGTGCAAATATTGACCGTTTTGTTTACTGCGATACAGATTCGTTATATCTGCTCGGACACAATATCCCTCGAAACATAAGGATACATGATTCTCTATACGGTTTTTTCAAAGTGGAGCATGTTATAATAAAGGCTCGATTTCTCGGCCCGAAACGGTATATCTATTATGCACGGACTACAAAATCAAGAGATTATAAGTGGGAAGTTGCTTGCTGCGGTGCAAATGAGCCTATAAAAGCGAAAATGTTTTGGACTTCTTTCAAGCCAAATAGAACTTTTGACGGAAAGCTTACGATGAAAACTATTAAAGGAGGTAAACATCTTGTTGAAACAACCTACAAACTCACAGTATGACATGAAAACCGTTACAACGGTCTGTAAACAATATTGCAAATTTATCGGCACGAAGTTTATAAAGTGCAGATATAAAGCATATCCATTCTCGATGATTTATTTACTGCATTACAGGCCTCGCTGCAATACATCTTGCGAAGTTTTCGCCTACGAATACTTATACCATAAATATATAACAGGTCAATTGGAGGTATGATATGACAAATAAGGAAGCGAATAAGGCCGCGAAAAACTATGCCGCATTTATGGGCGCGAAATTAGTTCGGCGATTGCCCGTTATTATCGGGGGCATAAAACATCAGCGACTAACACTACGATATAACATGAGCGGCATACAGATAGAAAAAGATTTTCAACTTTCGGAGGAGGTATTGTCTACTTATGAATAATGAAGGAGAATACTACCTCGGAAGTACATGGAAAATAGGGAATCCGCATTACCATATGTATATATGCGAAGGCTCTCGGTCAAGAGGAAAAACTACTGTATGGACGAATGAAGTAGTTCAACGGGCATACAAAGCATATGAAAATGGGGATACGAAAAGAAAATTTATATATTTGCGTCGTTCGGACATACAATTACAACTTGCCGTCGAGAAGGGTTTATTTAATTCCGTGAGAGAAGTTTACCCTGACTTTTATAGCAAGCACCCACAAGAAAAGATATGGAAAGGAAACATTTATATAAGCGGGGAGGGCCAAGACGGAGAGCAGAAAATGGTGCATGTTGGATATGCCATGAACCTCAATAATGTAAAGGGCATATCCATTGAGGACGCCGACGTTCTATTATTCGACGAGTACATCGAACCTTCGCGGAGCTTATATAAGGGAGGAGACGGAGGAGCTCGCGAACCCGAACTTTTTGCCCGTTTGTGCGAAACGATATTTCGAAAGAGAGAGTTTTGGATTATAATGCTCGGCAATCAAGACTTACCCTCGAATCCATATAATGAGTATTTCCGCATTCCCTATGGGAGTCGAAAATTTAAGGACAAACACAGGGGAATATTCTATGAGTTCGATGAGGCCTCATTCGAATCGAAGAGAAAACGCGTACAATCAATAATGGGCAAACTCTTTGCGGGAACACAGTACGACGCATACGCAAAAGGAGAAGCGGCCGCCGTATCGCTTACAAATAAGGGCGAATTTATCGGTACTAAACCTAATAACGCAAAGCAAGTATGTAATATCGCTATTGTAGGTAAAAAACTTACGCTATGGATTGACGAAGAGAACGGGGTCGAATATGTCACCGATAAATATAAGTTCAATGGTATGTTACCAATTATGGCCGTAACGAGAGACGATATGAGCATAAACTCCGATTTTGTAACATATAACTCACAATTCCTTCTTATTCAAAAAGCATATTACGGAAAGGGTAGAATACGCTTTTCGGACGAATCGGTTGCGGAGCTATTTTACCTAATGATAAAAGTAGTATGAAAGGACATTGTTTTAACTGCGCATATCTTATTGACTGCGACATAGAGAAGTGCGCAAATAAGGGCACATGTCCTATGTTTAGAAAAGGAATTGTAACATATGGCGAACGGTTAAAAGCTATTGGACTTACAAGGTGGGAACTCAATAAATACTACTCTCCGAAGGAAATTGCAATAATGCTTAAAAAGGCCCTCGGGACTAATGACATAAGAGTTGTACGTTTCAAGAGCCGAAACGGAAGAATCCAATATAGATATTATGTACAATATAAAAAGCCCCTATAAAGGGGCTATTTTTTTTTTTTTTTTTTTTTTTTTTTTTTTTTT
>CANPZU010000083.1 GCA_947588825.1 uncultured Clostridia bacterium | reverse complement strand
GGGTAGAATATATAGATAGGTTTAACCGCCGTTTTCGAGTAACTACGGAAGCGTACTTTTTTTGACGCATAAAAAAACGAAATCGTACCACCCTACAATGTGACGCGTTACATTAATTATATACCGCGATATACCGTGTGGCGGCAAAGCGCGACGCGGCGAAGGAGGGAAACGATGAAGTACAAAGAATGGTTAAGCGAGTGGTTGGAAACATACATACTGCCGACGGTAAAGCGGCGAACTTTCGACCACTACAAAATGCTGGTTCGCAAACACATCGAGCCTGCGCTGGGAGAAACGGAACTAAACGAACTTACGGCGCACGGCTTGCAACGATTTGCGACGGGGCTACTGATGAGCGGCAACATCAAGACGGGGAGCGGGCTATCGACGAGCACGGTCAATCTTATAATCACCGTAATGCAAGGTTCGCTGACGGACGCTTACAACGCAGGCGAGTTGCGGCAAGGAGGGATATGCAAGATCCGTCGTCCGCCCAAAGAGGAGCGAGGGGTAGAGTGTTTCAGCCTTGCGGAGCAACGGGCGATAGAGCGGTACATATCAGAACGCGACAAAGGCAGCACATACGGAATAGTGATAGCCATGTATACGGGATTGAGGATAGGTGAACTGCTCGCGCTCGAATGGAGCGATATAGATTTTACGCGGGGTACGTTGTCCGTAAACAAGACCTGTCATTACGTATCGGGAGAGGGGCGGGACGAACGCGTGGTAACGCCGCCCAAGACCAAATCGTCCATGCGCATTATTCCGTTGCCCCGCCCGCTGCTCGTGTTAATGCGGAAACTTCGCGGCAGGGCGAAATCGCAATACGTAATTTCCAACGGCACGAAACCCATATCGATCCGCGCGTATCAACGCACGTTCGAAGCGATACTAACGCGGCTGAGAATAGTTCATCACGGATTCCATTCGCTAAGACATACTTTTGCGACGCGCGCGCTCGAAAGCGGCATGGACGTTAAAACGTTATCGGAACTACTCGGTCACAACGACGCGTCCGTAACGCTCAACCGCTACGTACACTCGCAGTTGGAGCATAAAAAAGAAATGATGGACAAAATGATGAAAACGTTCAAATAAAAAGCCTCGTAAAAAAGCACCCATAAGGGGTGCTTTCGGCGGAGAAGTAACTTGCTTCTTTAACGTATTGTCATTATCTCGGTAAAATCAAGTTCGCGACGAACGTAAAACTTTATTGCGTTGAATACGCTTATTTCGGGTTTTGCACCGTTGAATGACGAAGATATGTCTATGAATCTGCATCCGTTTTCGGCGCATAACTTTTTGAGAGCAACATTGTACTCATCATGAAGTTCGCTCTTTGCCGCCATGGATACGACATAAATATTGGCATTGCATTTGTTGTGAAGGCAACACAGTAGCCATTCGAAAGATTCGATGAACTCGCTTGTTTCCATGCCTTCACTTGCTTCGATATCGCCTAAATTTATAAATACTTTGCACGGGCAAAGGTCTAAAACAAAATCTTCGAGATTGCCGCAAACATCTGCAACCATAGCCCCTCTTGCGCTTCGATTATATACTTTTTCGTCGAGTTGAAACGCTTGAGCGAGTTCCGTTAGCGGCAAAGAGGCAAAGAAATCGGATCCTACAAAAACTATTCCGCCTTTCACCGCTACGCTGTTGATATTGCGGAATTTGTTCAATTCATTTATATCTTTCATAATGATTTCTCCCTTGGCGATTGCGCCACATTGATTTCTTTTTTGGATTGCTTGTCATGCCAAAGATTAATAAAGTACACGGCAAGATTGATGCTTATCGACAGAATATTGATAAAATATACGATAAGCACATAACCTATGTTACCGGATATAAATTTACTCGCTATGCCGGCTATATAGCCGGACAGGATTAATAAGATAAACGGTAAACTCATGGATTTTGCGGTCTTTGCCTTTATGTTCTTAACAACAGACAACGGCCATGATACGCCGAAACATATAAGCATTATGGTTTCTAAAATTTCGGGAACAGTCATTTTCTTTCTTTCTCCTTTGCAATCATATTATATCATTGACAAAATATAAAGTCTAATATATAATTAGTATTGATATTATAATATCAATGTTATAATACAAGCAGAAATGCTTGCTTGCAAGGGCATTTCTGCGACGTAGATGAGAAAGAAGCATTTTGCGAAGCAAAAATGGGTTTTAGCCCACAAAATCTATGATTTTGTAACTTATTATGCTTATAAAGGATTTTCGCTATGGAATTGACTCAACTTAAATATTTTATGGAAGTCGCTTCTTCGGAGCACATAACAAAGAGTGCCGAAAAGTTGCATATAGCACAGCCCGCTTTGACCCAGGCTATTCATCGATTGGAAAATGATATCGGAGTAAAACTCTTTGAGCAGAAAGGTCGCGGAATAGTGCTTACCGAATACGGTCGGCATCTTGAACGATCCGTCGCGCCTATATTATACAAACTCGAAAAGATCCCCGAAGAATTGCGGCGCATGGCAAAACTCGATCGTGACACCATTCGCATAAACGTCTTGGCTGCCTCCGCGCTTGTTACCGAGGCGATCGTGGAATATAAAAAAAGATCCGAAGTCAATTTTTCGGTCTTTCAGAACAGCGACGGCGTAAGCGATATAGAGGTCACCACAAAAATTTTGTATCACGTAAGCCGCGAAAGGCGAGATTTCGAGATTGCGATCGACGAGGAAATTTTTCTTGCCGTTCCCAAAGATAAGTTCGGACATTCGGTATCGCTTAATGATATCGAAAACGAAGGCTTTATTTGTTTGCAAGGGTCAAGACAATTTCGAGCCATATGTGACAAATACTGCCATCATCTTGGATTCAAACCCAATGTCATATTCGAAAGCGACAATCCAACCGCTGTCAGAAATGCCATTGCAGCAGGCATGGGCGTAGGTTTTTGGCCGCAATTCACTTGGGGCGAGGCAGAAAACGAACATGTAAGGCTCGCAAAAATCACCGACTTCCCGTTTAAGCGAGATATCGTTATTTCTTACAATTATTCAAGAGCAGACAACGAAAACATTCGCGGATTTTTTGAATATCTTAAAAATTTTTTTCTTTCGCGAAAATCAATATGATTTCGTCGTATCAAAAAAATTCAGCCTTGTTATGTCAAAGACCACTCCAAAACATTCATATGAAACAGCACAAACCCTCTTTGATGAGTGTTTGTGCAGTTCGTTAATGGCGGAGGCGGAGGGGGCGGCGGACGCTCGCTTGCCACGAGTATATTAACGAAGGAAGTCTTTACTCTCAGCCCGCGATAATAAATCGCGTTCCGATTTGGCAAAACGCGTCGCGCCCTTGGTGGCAATAAAGGCGGGAGATGAATACTAAAATGCTATATAACTTTGCCACCGCGAACCGATTTTACTGACGTAAAAATGTTCTCGCCCAAAATATGAATGTAACTTTTGGCGATAAAATTGACATTTAATAAGAAAAGATTGCAACTATACTTATAATTTTTTTAGAAATTATGTCATTTTGATTGACAAAAACGCCGATTTTTTTATATAATGTTTACGAGGTGTCGATATGGAACTTGTTAATCCGGGAAACATTCTTAATCTTTTGTTTTCATACAACCCTTGGTGGCGATCCGGCAGGGTGGAACGTGAATTTAACAAACCAATAAAGCGATTCGCCTACTATGAGGCGATGAATACGCTTGTTCGTAAGGACATAAGGCGGTCGGTCATTTTATGCGGCGCAAGGCGAACGGGGAAGACGACTATTATGTATCAGGCAATAAGCGATTTGCTCGGTAAAAACGTATCTCCGAAAAACATTCTGTTTTTGTCTTTCGATCATCCGCTTTTAAAGTTTTGTTCTATCGATAAGATAGTGGAGATCTATCGAAACAACATTTCGTCCGAAGAGGAAATATATTGCTTTTTTGACGAAATACAATACGCAGCGGATTGGAATAGTTGGTTGAAAATTCTTTATGACAACAACCCCAAAATGCACATTATGGCAACGGGATCCGCAAGCCCCATACTTTCGGATAAGATATCCGAAAGCGGTTTAGGGCGTTGGAAGACGATCCATATACCCACGCTTTCTTTTTATGAGTATTGTGAGTTAACGGGCATTCAAGTACCTGCGCTACCTTTGGATCTGAAACCTACACTGATGTTTTTACGTTCTGCGCAGGAACAGACCGAAATTTTCAATAAGCTTTCTATGTTGCAAGTTCCGTTTATTCGTTATTTGCAAGTCGGCGGGTTCCCCGAACTCGCTTTGAGCAGCGATGACCTCTATGCGCAAAGAGTGCTCAGAGAAGATATAGTAGATAAGGCGTTAAAGAGAGATTTGCCGTCCGTCTACGGTATTCGCAATATAGCCGATGTCGAAAAGATCTTTCTTTATCTTTGCTACACTTCGTCGAATATCATCAATATTCAAACGCTTTCCAAAGAACTTGACGGCGTGAGCAGAGCCACGGTGGAAAAATATATCGGCTATTTGGAAAGCGCAAATCTGATTTATATCAGTCCTCTTGTCAATGTCGGGACAAAACAGATTTTGAAGTCACAGAATAAAATCTATATTGCCGACGCCGCTATGCGCAATGCGGTACTGATGCGTGACGATATAACCAACAATCCGGACGAACTTGGTATTATTGCCGAAACTGCCGTTTATAAGCATATCAAGTCGTTCTATTATGATGAGGCAATGCAAATCGGATATTACAGAGGCGACAAAAAAGAAAACGAAATAGATATAGTTGTTAAATCCGAGAAGACTACAATAATGATCGAAGTAAAATATCGGGATCAAGCAAAAATATCGGAGTCGGATGCAATTGTAACTTTGTCGGGACAAAAGCACCCCAATCTTGTAATTACCAAACGAGCAAATGATTTCGGAGAGTTTTATTACGGGGAAAAGAAAATCTATCGCGTTCCCGCGCCGGCATTTTTATATATGCTGGGATTTGTTGAAAGTCAAAAAAATAAAAAGTAATGGGCAATATTTGAAAATACAACTGCAATGTAAGTCAGAGGATCTATATGCAAAATTGTGTCAGCGTCGAGTTTTAACACCTATCGCTCCATGTAAAAAAATTTATATTAAATGCTTAAACAGGAAACTTTCGGTCTGAATTTTCGGTATATATAACAGGAAGGTATGGCTGAAAATGCAGACAGCCATAATGGAATAAATACAAGCATTTTTAGCAATTATGTTTACTATATACTAGGTAATAATTTTGAACAAAAAACTGATAAACTTAAAAGAAATAAGCGATGCGCGAAATTTTATTTACGGAATGTCCATTTTGTGGATCGTTTTTTATCATTGCGCGCTTAACGCAAGCGGCGGTTTTTTGCAAACGGTCAAATCGTATGGCGATTGCGCTGTGGAAATTTTCTTTTTTATGTCGGGGTGTAGCCTGTATTTCTCGTACGTTAAGCACCCCCATGTGCTGAATTTTTACAAAAAAAGATTAAAAAGGACGTTGCCGTATTACCTTGTTTTTTATGGAATAGTCTTTGCGATTTTTAATTTAATAATTTCTTTTAATCCGTTGCAATTTTTCCTTAATTACACGATGCTTGATTTCTGGTTGCATGGACTTGGCAATTCTCCTTGGTTCTTGGCGGCAATTATCATATTTTATTTAGCCTATCCGCTGATATATAACCTATTCTTTAAAGATTACCGCCTGAAAAAACTTTGGATAATAATATCATTAGTCGCTTTATCGGCAGTATGCGTTGTATTAAGCGTTTTTTGCCCGCATCTTCGGATTTTTGTTTACAGAATACCTATCTTTTTGATTGGATGTCTATTTGGCAAATTTATTTATGAAGGCAAGGATTTGAAGTTTTATCAGTTTTTGGTTTTAGTATGCGCGTTGATCGTGGGCAAGATTTTGTTTACTGCTTTTGGTGAGATTTCAATATTCCGAAACATATATTATCTGCCGCTGTCTTTAATGATTATCTTTTTGTTGTCGCAACTATATAAATTCAACAATTACTATTTTAAGGCGTTTAACAAACCTTTTGAGTTTTTGAGTATGTTTACTTTGGAAATATATTTGACCCATGAAAAAGTTCAGGAAAATTTGTTGCGCATTTTGAATTTAGTTAACGTTAGCGTCGCTTTTGATAACCAAATATATCAACTTATATGTATCGTATTGGCTATTATTATAAGCGTTAGTCTTGCGAGCGTAATTAAATATGTTGGCAAATTATTATTTAATAGACAACAGAAAAATAGAGATAAGATAAATTTATAGAAGCATTTAATCGGACTTCTAACCCCTCAACAGTATAAAAAATAGGGCGGCGGGCGCTCGCTTGCCGCGAGTATATTAACGAAGGAAGTCTTTACTCTCAGCCCGCGATAATAAATCGCGTTCCGATTTGGCAAAACGCGTCGCGCCCTTGGTGGCAATAAGGGCGGGGGATGTATAATAAAAGGCTATATAACTTTGCCACCGCGAACCGATTTTTACTAACGTAAAGATGGTTCTTACCCCTCCGTCCAAACATATGCGGAGGGGGCGGCGGGCGCTTGTTTGCACGCGAATACAGTTGCTTTCGCTTAACGCGTCGCGCCCTTGGTGGCAATAAGGGCGGGGGATATTTGATAAAATGCCATATAACTTTGCCACCGCGAACCGATTTTTACTGACGTGAAAATGTTCTCGCCCAAAATATGAATGTAACTTTTGGCGATAAAATTGACATTTAATAAGAAAAGATCGCAACTATACTTATAATTTTTTTAGAAATTATGTCATTTTGATTGACAAAAACGCCGATTTTTTTATATAATGTTTA
>CANPZU010000082.1 GCA_947588825.1 uncultured Clostridia bacterium | reverse complement strand
TTGAATTGAACCGCCGTATGCCGAACGGCATGTACGGTGGTGTGAGAGGCGCTACTTGTTAGTGCCTACTCGATTTTGCCTTCGGCAAATAATATGGGCTTCGCCCATGATGTCGTCTTCGCCGAATGATGTGCGCCTGCGTGCACATGAGGGCAAACATCGCATCATTGCGACCGAAGGGAGGGGCATCATTTGAGCGTTAGCTCATCATCATTTGCGCGCACCGCGCGCAACGCCATCGGGTGGCGCGCAGCGATACGCCGAGATTCATACCACGATGGTGGGGCTTGGATTTGGATCCAAATGCTCCACCACATCAAAATAATCCGAACTAAATCATCGCAGCTCGTGATTGGTTCGGATTTTTTGTATATAGAGAAATGAGAACGCACAAAAAATACTGCCTGCGGCTTCTCATTTTTGCAGCCCGTATATGATGAAATCTTTTGTTTGAAGACAATTTTACGGTTTATATTTATATAATAAGTCTGCGCGGCAAGCGTTTGAGTTTTTTATGTAGCTGCATATGCACTGCTGTACAAGAAAGGCAGAAATCAAACGCGCCAAAGCATTTCCCGGATAAATTTTACGTACTGCAAAGGCATACTGCCGGCGCTGCAGCAGGGGTCTATGTCCTTTACGATTTTGATACAAACAGAAATATTTCAAAAAAAGCGATCTATACAGCTTTTTTACACCGAAAAAACACAAAATCAGGACGGTGTATCGTCCCGCCGAACATAGCGGGGAACTGCATTCTCATTTCATCGGATATATGTGATTCCTGACATTCTTCGATTATAAAACCGGATTTGATTATAGAATTAATCAAACTCGAAAATGTTCTGTGGTAAAGCTCATAATCATCCACTACCCATTTTACTTTTCTAAGCCCTTCCACAAAATAGTTGCTGATATTTGCATATAAACGTTCTCCCGATTCGGTGCGGGTGTATCTGTCATAGGTCCCGTCCCATGCCGTTGCCATCGGGTGGGACATACTGAAAACAAGTTGCGCCTCTTCCTTCATCAGCATGGAAATATTCTTTAAAAGAGTGTCAAAATCTTCAATATAATCAAATACCAAAGAACTTGTGACAAGATCAAACTGCCGATCTATACACTCAATATCTTCCATCGCCATCCGTTGGTAGGTAATATTTGATGCATTGTTGTGCGTTCTTGCGTATTCCAGCATTTTTTCAGAAATATCAATCCCAAGAACTGACGCGGCGCCCATTTTTGAATACTGTTTTGCATGCTGTCCCATACCGCAGCCGATATTAAGAATTTCCTTTCCTTTAAGGTTGGGGAGCATAGAAAGCAAAATAGGGGATTCAATGCAATCGTTAAAATTGATTTTGTCGCTCCGGCTTTTTTGAAAGTTATCAAAGAAAGCCTCATTGTCATAGATGTTTTGTTTTGACATGCCTATCTCCTTTCCCCTTTCTCCCTTCTCCTTAATTTGGCGATTTGCCGGACTCAACCCCCGATTCCCAATTCATTCATCAAAAAATTGGAATAAAGCCTTTTTCTGCACACATTTCACACCGCAAGCAAAAAATTATCCCGCAAAGGCGCACATTGGGGTTTTCCTCGGCTTTGTATCAAAGTCTGCAAGATGATATATGTGTCCTTTGAGACTTTGATACAAGCCTAAAAACGGTTTAAATCGATTCTTTCGAATAATGCAGGATCAGCAAAGCTCGAAATGTGATGTCGCAGAATCTTCGCGTTGGAGTTTTCCAATCAATTTCAAGCTGTTGTCCGCCGTATGTACTGAATCCCCTTAACTGATTCTCTGCAATCGGCGCCATACAAATTCCCTCGTCACTGACGAAGCTCTGCAAAAGTTCCACGTTTTGAAAAAATGTGTCGCAAAAATTTGAATAAAACTGTCGCTTTCTTTTTTGCTTTCGAATTTTACGCCTCAAACTGATTTTAATACGAGCAGAAATTCAACACTTTATCATCATGAATCCGAAATATAATGCAGAATTTTTTCAATTCGTTCCGTACAGTCTTCCTCACGGGTTGCCGCTTTTCGCCAATCATCAGAAAGCGGAAAATACAGCTTGTCGTTGACAGTCTTTCCCATATCCCACTTTCCGTTTTTGCCGCGATTGTTATTTAACCAGTCGGCAACAAACTTGAGTTTATAATTTGCCCGCATATATCTGACAAGCAGCTCAACCGCGCCTAAATACCTGCTTGCATTTTTGCTGCGAAACTCTTGCGGCAAAACTCGTATCGTACTATCGTATACGTAATAGATACCTTTATTAAAATTAAGGATATGCTCTACATAAGCAAGTTCTGTTTTTTCGTCAAGACAATCACATAAAAGAGATACCGGGTAGTAGTTTTCAATTCCAAGGATTTTCCCGCCGTTTGGGCGCAAAATGCTTTTATATGCCGTGACATATTTATCATAATTATAGGTTCCGTCCTCAAATGCGGCATTTACGACCTCTGCCCAGTTTTTTGCGACCTTGTTTGCGGCATTGTTGTCCTTAGTAAATCTTCGTATACCCGTTGACAGTATAAGAAAGGTGAAAACATTCCAATCATGAGACTTTTCGACTTTGTCGGGGATAGCCTTTTTCCCGGTAAGGCAATCGTTCATATAGCGAACCGCTTTCTGAATACATGCGTCCTCTATCGTATAGCCGAGTCTTTCAAGTCTGCGCAGTGCCTGTTCGGTAGTGATATGAGAGCTGCCTGAAACGGAAAGAGAATGATAATCTCCCCAGCTGCCATCCTCGTTTTGCCATTCTATAATCTGTGCAGCCCATTTCCCGCCTTTATGCATAACCTCTCCCTAAAATCTGAAATCGCCGCGCCCTATGCAAAACACATGCCAAGCGTCAACATACACCGCAAAGGCGTACTTTGGAGTTTTTCTCCGCATTGTATCAAAATTTGAGTCGTTTTTACTAAGGTCTTGATAGCTTGATAGCCGCAAAAAAAGTATCGTTGTCAAAAATGTTTTGTTCATCCATTATTATCAATTATCACTCTTTTTCTTACACTATATCATAATTTCCGACATCTGTCAATGGGGTATTAAGGGTTTACTGAAGTTTTGGGAAAGAAGTTAATTTTTTCTTTTCACAAGGTTTTCTCCCTTGCCTCACCAAAGGGAGAGCAGCCTCTTTCGGTATTCGAAATAACCCCTCGGTTTTAACATAGGCAAAATGACTGTCAAGTATTTGTAAAATCAGTCGGAAGAAGGTTATAGAGAAAGTCAGGCGGGTAATTTTGAATGCGCCGAGCTTTCGGGTCGGCAAGATAGCAAACGCAAAAGCAGACAGCCGCAAATGTGCGACTGCCTGTTTTTGTAATGCGATATCATGCTTTGCAATTATTTTAAAACTTTGGCATTAATTTGCCCTAACGTTATTAGCAAAGCGGAAGGTTTTTACTATTCTCTCGGTCTATGCTCGATAAGCGCATCGAGGCGGGAGAGGAGCGCTTGATATTGCGGCAGGTCTTCTAAACATTCTTTGCCTTTAAGATTTGCGATATTGTCGCGGTAGATACTTGGATAAATCAAAAAGTGAATACGAATTCTATGGCGATTCATTCCGCTGACGTCCGTATAAATTGTTACCGCACGTTCAAGCATTCCCAAATCCTGACTCGGGGAATCCCATATTTCTTCCGCTATCCACGTCATGCCACAAAGCCAGCGGCAGTTGGTTTTAAGCTCTTGCGGAGCGCTAATGCGCATTGTGTTCTCAAGCAGCAGTACGGCCTCCTCAAGCTCACAAAGCGCCTCCTGTATTTTCCCGCCCCGCGCGGAAATAGACGCCCGAGAGATGCCAAGGTTCAGTCTTTCGCAAACCCACTTGTCGGGCTCGCAGCCCCCGTGTTCCTCTCGGACAAGGTCAAGCAGCTTGCTTTGAAATATTGCAGCATCGTCCTCGGCGTCCGTATCCTCAATAAGTCCGAGCAGGGTGACAGGCTCAAAAAGATCGTCAAAGGCTTGATAAAACTTGAAACGCCGTTCCGGCTCCAGCCTTTCCCGATCTCCCCGCTCCAAATACCGCTCAAAAAGCAGGGTGCGGCGCGACAGGTCGTACGAGGGAGTGAATTTACTTAGAAAGTCTTCAATTTTTTCCTCGTCCTCAACCATCGCCATCGTTTCTATTACCCAATAGTCCATCGGGTGAAGAGCAAGGTACGCTTCAGCCGTCTGCCGAATCTCGGGCAGGACCTCGGGCATTCTAAAGCATCGGTTGTTGCCCACCCAAAGGCGCCACGCCTCTGTGCTGTCAAGAAAGTTGCGCCGTATATCCCTTATGAGCGACACGACTTTCTCGGTATCGATTTGCGGCTCCAAGCACTCGCGGCGCAGTGCGTCGAACGTCTCGTGAGCCTGTTTTTCCTTTTCTGCGTACAGTATGCCCATAAGCGAGTCGACCGAGGTGTGGAAAAAATCCGCAATGGCGGGCAAAAGCTCCATGTCGGGGTATGTTTCGCCGTTTTCCCAGCGGCTGACCGATTGACAGCTCACTCCCATTTGATCGGCAAATTGCTGTTGGGTGAGGTCAGCCTTGCGGCGCAGGTGACGTATGTTTTCTCCGATTTTCAGTTTCATATTGTTCTCTCCGTTTCTTTTTTGTTTGCGGGGCCCCGTTCTTTGTGCACGATTATAGAATAGCAGACGGGAAGCATTCTGTCAATCGCACGTTTTGCGAAAGTTTTTCACGCAAAACGTGAAAAAATCGACACGACTCTTTTTTCAAACTGTTATGATACGGTATAAAAAGACAAACAGGCTAAAATATGTTATGATGTCAATAACGCCAAAAACGCATAACAAAAGAGGCGTTTATCTTTATGAATGGCAAACTGAGTTTTTATTTAATTTAGTATTGACAATCCGATTTAAAAAGAATATAATATACGTATGTGTACGGACAGTGTAATTCTTTATATTTTTTATTCGGGGCATTAGCGCAGCTGGGAGCGCACGACACTGGCAGTGTCGGGGTCAGGGGTTCGAGTCCCCTATGCTCCACCACGTAGTCGCGGACTGTGTATAGTTCGCGACAATTTTTTTGAGCATTTTCAATACCGGGATTTGAGCGGACTTTCGTTTGAGCGGATTTTTATTTCAACGTGCCGGGCGCACTATTAACCGTTTTTCTACAAAAAAACGACGGGATACGCCGTTTTTCTAATTTAAAGAGCGTTAGAGGTACGCTCGATAAGAGTTTCGGCAAATGAAAAGATATGAGTAGAAAATTAACGCGCTGCCGTGCGATATGTGCATTGCAGTAAAGGGCAATGACGCGACGCGACATTATTTAAAATCCGAGCAGATTATAATTTAGTCGGTGTCGCGACCTCCCCTTACTCGAATGTTTTAAATTTTTTTGTTTCAGATGTCACATAAGGCCTGTTTGTAAAAGTAAATAATGCTATGCCAAACTCAAGCAATAATGCAAATCAAGGCGTTTGCTGTGCAGATCGCACAAAAATATACTTGCATTTTCGATCGAATTTAGCTTTTATAACTTACTCCAATTTTGACCTTGCCAAAGAAAGCGATTCTCCTATCATAATAACCTCATTTGTGGTATCATATTGTTACAAATCCAACAATCTGAAAAGGAGAATTACAATCATGAAGAAAATCATCGCACTAATCCTTACATTGACGATGGTAACAGTTATCCTTCCGTTTGCCGTTTTGGCGGCAGATGAGGGTACGTCCTTGCCGGTCGGACCTAACTACGGCGAGTGGTCGGTCAGCGGAAAGGATTACACCTGCTCCTCACGTCCGGATTCTCAGGAGAACTTCGGACTGTATGTTCTCGGCGACGCGACAGATAATAAAGTCACGCTTTCCGCAGACATCACTGTTCCGATCACAGGACAAGCCGGTTTCATGTTCGGCATAACCGACTGTAACGGCGACAAACAGATCACTCAGGCAGCCGACCAGTATTATCTTGTATGTCTGCGCGGAACTCTCAATATCAGTGTCACGAGATGCGATAAGAGATGGGTGAATTGGAAGGAAACTTCTGAAGTCCTTGCTGAAAAAGGACAAACAGTCGCTATGAGTGTGACTTACACAAAGACTGCCGACGCCGTTACAATTGTGGTCACCGCCGACGGCGAGGAAGTTCTCACCTACACAGACAACGAGCCTCTCTCCGGAATTGCATACGGTCTTGCAACCAAGGACACACAGCCCTTGAAAAATGTTTCCGTTACCGCGTCCACAAATCCCGGCACCGGCTCAGGCGGTGAGACAAATCCCGGCACCGGCTCAGGCGGTGAGACAAATCCCGGCACCGGCTCAGGCAGCGAGACAAATCCCGGCACCGGCTCGGGCGGCGAGACGAATCCCGGTACCGGCTCGGGCAGTGAGACGAATCCCGGCACCGGCTCGGGCAGCGAGACAGATCCCGGCAATAAACCCGAAGATAAACCCGCTACAGGCGACGCTCTCGCAATTGTCGCACTTGTTATGGTCTGTTCTCTCGGCGCGGCTTTGACTGTGATTAAAAAACGCAGTGTAAACAAAGTTCAATAATGAATAATGCGACGAACAAAAAAGTTCATGAATTCATAGACGGAACATATAGATTGCCATTGCCGAATTTAAACGAAACAAAAACAACGCTCATATTGCAAGGTGTGAGCGTTGTTTTTTAGCGTTCGGAAAACAAAATTTACGGCGCGATTTGAATTTTGAATAATTGAATAATTGAATAATTGAAAAGCATCGAAAAAGAATGCGGTATCTGTTATATCTTTTTGAAGATGATCGAAACTTTGAAAAAAGGCAAATTCTAAATTAATAAGATTTCAAATCCTCAACTCAAGTCAATTGATTAAAAGTTAATATGAATTATAATCAGTTAAGCTCCCGCTTTTGGCAGGAGCTTTTTTGGTATGACGGGCATGCCGTCGGTCTGTGGTGAAAGTCCACAAGGGCGTAGTTGCCGACGAACCCCAGAGCGACTCCCAAGGTTTGCTTCGTGAGGA
>CANPZU010000081.1 GCA_947588825.1 uncultured Clostridia bacterium | reverse complement strand
TTAATTAAAAAACATCCGAGATTCACTTCCTTTAGTGAACCTCGGATTTTTTTGGCCTGTTTTTTTACAGCCCCTTTCATTAATTCATTAAATACTACACCGTTATGCTGTTAAGCATCAGATATGCTCCGGGATAGAAGTAGCGTCCTTTGAGAGAAGCTCGCCAATACCGAAGTTGATCATCTTGAAGTCTCCGTCTGCCGAGTCATACCATCTTGCAGCTCCCAAACGCGTTCCGTTTGCGCAGTCGTTGTACTGGAAGTCAAGAAGCATCTGCAAGCCTTCCTTAAGTTCAACATGCTTGGGTTTATAGTGGAACTCAATTATAAAGCTGCCCTTATCTTCCTCAAGGTTGTATACGACCTCATAGTCTCCGTCCTCTGCAACAAGGTCCGATTCTCCGCGTCTCGGGATCATAGAAAGCTCCTCGTTTATAAGTGCAAACTGATAGTTACCGTTTGAATACGAGTTGCCGCCGCCGTCGTCCGCGGTGAAGTCCAAAGTCTCGGAAACAAACAGATATATTCCGCTGTTTCTGTAGTCTCCGGCAGTGCTTGTCTGTGAGAAGGCGGGAGCGGAAATTTCAAAGAGAAAATACAGACCTTCCTCATCCCACATAGCATATGCTGTGGCAGTTGTGTTCGGGTCCATAGCTCCATTGGTGGTAAGAAGTATCGGCGCGGCCTCAGCGCTGTTCCACTTTTCGTCCTTGACACCGTCAATGACAGCCGAGCCGTAAATCAAATACAAGTTCGGATCATAACCTTCTTCGTCACCAGGGTCATCGGGGTTATCGGGGTCATCGGGTCCGGGTCCGGGATCGCGCGTTGTAACTTTTGTTGTTGTCGTACCTTGTGTCGTAGTGTCGTCCCCGTCTTTCGAGCCGCTGCAAGCAGCAAAGGTAAGTATCAAGGACGCAAGAAGCAACATGGCAATCAGTTTTTTCATATTTACAATCCTTTCTTTGAATTCTATAGGTTTTAGAACATCTTATCTTAAGTATACTTGATTTTAAAAAAAATATATATGAAAAAAGGACGAATTACTAAATAAAATATGAAAAGTCGCTAAAAACACATGGGAGCTGCCACGGGTTGTCGGCAGATACGCCCCTTATACGTTTTTACGGGCATTTTTTCCTTCCTCAGCCGCTCGTTTTCTCGCTTCAACTTTGGCCGCTTTGCATCGACCGTCGCCGGGCGTTCTGTGTCAGTGAAAGCCTGAACCACATTTTGTCGGCACTCCGATACCCGGCGATAGCGCATGAGCGCATTCGGTCCCATTTTTTGCCGCTTTTATTATAAACTTTCGCTATGTCAGATTTTCATGTCCGCCATGCTACCTATGAAGAACGGGAGATTGTTCTCACAGTCAATAAGCATATATACAAACGGCCGGTCAAGATAGACCTCTTTAATATCTTCAGGCTCTACTATCGCGGAGTTATCCTTCATTTCAACAGCGGTTGCCGCCCCTGCCTTCGTCCCTTTTTCGCCTACCGAAATAAATGTCTTGTGTAAAACACGGTCGATATAGATATTTCCGGCCGCAGATGTTCCAAGTCGTTCAAACTCCGCATCCGCCGAGTCGAAAGCGTCGGGCATTCCCATGGCCGACAGAATTTTCGACATTTCCACACTGTATTCCGTTTCAAACTTCGGTATGGCGGTGTTGACTACAGTAAGTTCGGGACCGGCAAGAAGATTGTGCAGGCTCTCTCCTTCCAAAGAGTCAATCATCTCAGACAAACTGACCTCTTCTTTTGGAAGCAGCGCCGCAAAGGCGTATTTTTCACCTTTATAATATTTCAAAAATCCCGTCGCTTTTTCATTCTCAAGATAATTCACTTCTGTACCGTACATAAACTCGGCCTTCTGCTGTGTTCCGTCTTCTTTCGTGAAGGTCCCGTCCCGCACCTGATTCTTTTCGTAGAATTTTGTCCACTCGGCCTCGAATGCCAGCGCGTTGACGAGGTACATCACCGCTTCCTGCGGAATTTCATTCAAAATTTCCGGGATCATGCCGCGGGTTTTCTGTTTCACCCAGTAATTGATATCCTTGAGCGTCTGTTTGTCAAATGGCGCCTTGTAAACGTCCGCGCCGTAGTAGTCGGCGTTGGTCTGCAAAAAGTCCCGATTTACCGTGAACCGTTTATCTTCGGTAAACCAAACGGAATTGGCAAGACTGAGTTTTCCCTTTTCCTCCTGCGGCAAATTCCGCATATAGCTGTAAATATAAAGATTCAATTCCTCGGTCGGCATACCGAGAACAGACTCCATCTGCGAAAGCGTTTCCCCTTCCGCGCCGTTTGCCGTCATCGCCAAAGCGCAGAGGACGGACAAAGGAGAAATTAAAGTATTCTTTCCGTTTTCCCTGCTCGCCTTAAAGAGACGGACGGCAAAATCGGTCGCTTTGGCGTTTTGGGAAGTCAGATCACTCAAAGCCGTGACCTGCCCGGACTTAATTCCTTCCATCAGGCTTGTCGCCTGAACTTTCATGGAGCATCCGGTCATATTGAGGACCGCGGCGCATACCAAGCTCAGACATACCGCCGCAATTGCCATGCGTGTTTTTTTCATTTTATTTAATACCGCCCTTCATCCGTAATAAAATTCTCATTATAAAATTCTCATTATAAAATTCTCATTCGGGGAATGCTTTTCACTCAACTCATCCGTTTATGTCAAAATATCTTTAATGTACTGTAATTATAGCAGGAAAATGTGAAGATTTCTATAACATTTGTATGTCAATACGGCGGCAGAGCTTACTTTTTGCCGCCGTTTTGCCTTCACGGATTGGTACAAAAGCAGTCGTTTGTGGCGCTGAATATACCGTTGGCGCCGCCGCGCTAAAATGCCGACAGGCTGTTTTTTCTCTGCGGGTAATGTCAGACCGCTCAGAAAGTGTTCGTTTGCAGCGCAACCGATACAAATTTTTGCATGTAAAACACCTGTTCACAGTGTAATACTCCAAAACAAGTATTCACTTTATAATCCGTTTTTAGTCATTCGCTATGTACTTTTTCAAGACTTTCAGCTCTACATAATTGTTCATACAATGTTTATGATTTTTTTTGGCTGCCTTATTGAAGGAAAAGAGATTTTGTTGTATAATGTATTTAATATATGTAATATACTTGCAGCAGAATTGGAGAAATGTTTATGAACACTGAGATGAAATGGAACGAAGACCGAATTCTACCTTCATTCGGCACTCCCGCATCTCCCATGGACGCGGTTATGACTTCCTCCATGTCAAGGGACATGCAAATTACGCTTTCCTGCCTTCAAGGAATAGTCAACAAAAAGCAGCCGAGAATACTCATGCTCGACGCCGAAACAAACGAAGGTCCTTACACTTGGCCTGAGACAATGGGACTTAAGTGGATAGAGCAGGACGCACTGAGCGTCATTAAAAAATATATTGGCGAAAGCGCCGGCGCCGTGCTCTACAGTGAGGAGAGGAGCCGCCATTATGTCAATCTTGCCTGCACCGCCGCCGGAATCAAAGGCGCCGTTGCAATGACAAAAAAGGTTCGCGACGAGCTGATGCAAAACGGTATTTCTTTTAAAATCGTCGAGGACCTGACAAATCTTACAATGACCTCCCGCAAGGAGATTTATGAATACCTTTATAAAAAATACTGGAACGGATGCACCCACCGTCTTATTCTGTCACAGCCTCCCACCGAGTCCTTTCACCTAAGGGACCTTTGCACCGCTACAGGCTGCGCCATGGTATTTCTTGAAAACCGCGACGAAAACGAAAGACTTGTATACGAGAAATTTTTAAGCGACATGGAGCCCGGCAAGGCGATTGCAATGGGTTGGTACACCGAAGAAAGATCGGGCATAACAACCGCAACATCATTCGGACTTTCCACCATTCCCGCAGACCATTTCTGCAATCCGACCGTCTACGCGCAGGACAAACCCATACATATCAGAGCCGAAAAGCAATCGCCCGATGTAAAGAACAAAATATACGCCGCCCTCTTTGTCAGCGACGGGGACAACATACAATACAACGAGCGTTATATGAGGGTATTCTGGGACAAAACCGCCGCGGACAGAGGAAAGTCCTGCATAAACTGGACTATCAGTCCCTCGCTTGTTGATGTTGCGCCCGACATAATGAACTATTATTACGATCACGCTACCGACAAGGACTGCTTTGTCTCCGGCCCGTCGGGGCTCGGATACGCAATGCCGGTCAACACCCTTGCCGAAGAGATCGAGGCGAAAAACTATGTGAAAGACGACAACAACTTTGTTAAGTACGTCAGTCTTTCAAACAGGTATTTTGAGAGAGCGGGACTGCGCGCCGTAACGATTTGGGATAACCTGACCGAAAACCAAAGGGACATTTACACAAAGTACGCTCCTTTCATACGCGGACTTACCGTTCAGCTTTTTACCGAGGACCGGGAATCGATAACTTCGGAATGCAACGGCAAACTGATAAAACAACTCACCCCCTGCTACTGTACAACTCCCGAACACTTTATGAAGGTGCTTACAAGACAAGTAAGCAAGTGGGACAAAAAAGGGCCGATGTTTATTGCCTGCCAGTTTTCGATATGGGGAAAGATAACCTTAAAAAACATTAACGAAATAGAAAGCAAACTGAATGAGATGACAAGCGGCGCCTTTGAATTTGTGCGTGCAGACGACTTTTTCAGTATGTATTATAAAAGTAAAAGCAATCAGCAGTAACTTTAGCTTTGTGAGGTAAAGACATGAAAAAAAGCATTATCAAAAATCTTGTTGCCTTTTTGCTCCTTGCCGCGACCCTAATCTCCTGCGGCACTAAGAACCCCGACACCGAAGAGACGGTCAACACCTCTGCGACGACAACTCCCGAACAGGGTTACAACACAACCCCGAACACTCCGCCCGCTCAGAATCTCTCCTGGCCCGACGAGCAAATCTTTCCCACATTCAAAGCTCCGAGCGAAACGCTCAACGCTTTTCCCGAGTCCATGTTGGGAGCCGACGAGCTGGTAACCGTCACATGTCTCGAAGGATTGGTCAATTCGATCGAAACACGAATGGTCGTTATGAACGATAAAACCAGGCTTTGGCTGAATCAGTACGGTTATTCCTACAAGGAAACGGACGCGAGAAAAAAGTATGACCTGTATAAACAGTACGCCTCTGAAATTTCGGGCGTGGTGCTGTATTCAACCGATCTCAACAAGGAATACATGACTCTTGCATGCACGGTCGCAAACACAATGCGGGCCATCCCCATGACCGAAAGGCTTTATAAAGTCTGGCTCAGAAACGGAGTCGAACTGCCGGTCGTTGAAGATTTGACCGACCTTACCATGAAATCAACGCTCGAGATACATCAGTATATGTACAACAACTACTGGGATAAGTGCAATAAAAAGATACTTCTTGTTCAGCGCACCGATCTGTATCAAATGCGCGACCTTGCCGCCGCCTGCGGCGCCGCCGTCGTTCATCTGAGCTGCACCAATACCACGGAAACACGACTCTTTAAAAGCTTTCTTAACGATATGACACCCGGAAAATCAATAATGGTCGGTTGGTATGAGGATCAGGAAAGAGCGCTTATGACTGTCGGCGCGCAGTGCGGTATTTCTTGCGTTCCCGCCGACTTCTTCAGCAACCCCACCGTCTTTGCGCAGGACATCGATATCAATATAAAGAGCGTACCCGATATGCCCGAGCTCGAGAATAAAATATATATCGCACTGTATTTCAGCGACGGCGATAACATTCAATACGTTATGAACGCCATGAGGGAGTATTGGTCGGACGGCGTCTCCTCACGCGGCAAAATTCCCGTCAACTGGACTATCAGCCCGGCTCTTGTCGACATAGCGCCCGGTATGATGAATTATTACTATAAAAACTCGACCGATAACGACTGCTTTGTCTCCGGTCCCTCCGGTATGGGATACACCATGCCCATGAACACATTCGGTGAAAACGTAGGCATCAACTTTAAGGATGACGCCAAATTCAAATCATACGTCGAGCTGACTAACCGCTATCTCCAAAAGGCGGGACTTCGAACCGTGACTATTTGGGATAACCTCACCACATCTCAAAGAAATATCTATTCTTCAGTCGGTTCGTATCTGTACGGTATAACCGTTCAAAACTTCACCAACGCTTCCCTTTCCATAAAAATGACAAGCGTCTCCAACGACACCCTTATCCAGCAGCTTACCCCGGCTTATTTCTCCAAGAACGCGGAAGGCACGACTCCGATAACCGACGTCGCGGGTGATATCAGGAACGCCGTCAGCTACCTCGGATATAACGGAAGCGCGCCCGTGTTCGTTGCTCTTCAAATAAATGTATGGGCATTCCACAGAGTAAGCGACATTGAACAGCTTAAGAAGCATCTTGACAGCATATACGGCGAAAACGTCGTAGAGTTTGTCCGCGCCGACCATTACTATAACCTTTACTATGAGGCAAACGGCCTGCCCGTCGACCTGACGCTCAAATCAGGCATCACCGCAACCGCGACAAGCAACAGCGATGCGGCAATCCTCACGACAGACGGTACTCCGTCAAATGAAAGCATTTGGGCTGCCGCAGAAAAGGGCGAACAGGCAGTAACTTACGATCTTGGCGCTAACTACCTTCTTTCAGAAATGGCAATCCTTCATGCCGAGACAAACGGCTTTGACAGTTCTTACAACTCAAAGGCGTTTAAGATCGAAGTGAGTACGGACGGTCAAAACTGGACTCAGGTCGCCTCGGAAAGCGACAACAGTTCAAGCTGGTCAAGCATCGCGTTTGACGAGACAGAGGGAAGGTATGTAAAAATCACGATCACCGATCCCGGAAGCGGAGATAACACCGCAAGAATCGCAGATGTCAATATCTTCGGCAAAATCGTAAAATAATACACGACCTTTTTATCAATCTATAATCTATAATCTATAATTTCTGCAAAAGGGGCTGTAAAAAAACAGCCGAAAAAAAAACGACTGCAAGGCATCCGAAGGGATAGCCAAGCAGTCGTTTT
>CANPZU010000080.1 GCA_947588825.1 uncultured Clostridia bacterium | reverse complement strand
TTTAATTAAAAAACATCCGAGATTCACTTCCTTTAGTGAACCTCGGATTTTTTTGGCCTGTTTTTTTACAGCCCCGTTTAAAATTTATTTTGTCTTTAGAGAACAGAGTCAAAATATCGATCCAGCCACGAAAAGCGGTTTTGCAGCCAGTTTACAAGATGTTCGACGTTACTTTCATATATTTTTTCGGGGTTGTGCAAGTGAGTATTATTGTTATAATTTTCGCCGAAATCCTCGACAAAATCGGTCTTGTGTTCCGCTAATACCGCATCTATTTCTCCGAGAGCGACACTCAAAAGCTCGCTTGATATTTCCTTCCAGCGTTCGGCGACAAGCTGCCTGAAAAAGTCGCATTGCATTAGCATATAAAATATGGGGTTTGACTGCATAACGATATTTTCGCTGTTGCCCGCATGGAGTCCCTCATAGGAGCCGTTATCTATCCTGGCATCGTTTCCCGAGGAAAGGTCGAAGTCCCAAGGACAGGTGAAATAAAATTTTCTGTCCGTGCGCAGAACCATATAAAATGATGACCAGCCCACATCGGTGTTTTTCATGAACTCGTGAAGAAGGTACATATCGACGCACGAGCTTATGTCGATATATGACAGTATTTGCTCCTCATCGCCGTTTTGGATGGCTTTCATCATATCGTTCATGCGGTAATATACAAACATGCAGCGTTCAGTGGTGTTGAAGTCGCTTTTTATGGCCCAGTATTTTCCTTGACAGGAGAAATAATCGACAAAATTTACATATCCTTCGGAACCGTTGGCGGCGTACTCGTCGAGCTCGATAAGATATTCGCTCGAATACGCGTCGTTTTCGTTTTCCTCTACCTTTATTTTGTGTGAGGACGCCTCAGCCTGCTCGCATACAAGGTACACGCCGCAGTAGCTGTCGTTGACATACAAAATGGCGTAAGTCGAGCCGGGTGTAAAGTCGATATTGCTAAAGACGGTTTTGGCAAGCGTCAGCGCCACTCTGTTTCTCAGCTGTGAGTAATCAACCGGATTGGCAAGGAGCGCCCATTCGCGGCTGTTGCCTCCTCCCGCGCCCAAAAGGTTGACTTTGTTGTCAAATTTCAACTTATACGGCTTTTTATTGTTTTGAGAATTCCATGTTCCGTTACCCCTGCCCCTGATCTTCGCGCCGACCTGCGTCAGCTTAAATTCTCCGTATGTGTTTGAAACGCTGACCGAGGCGTCAAGGTAACGTCTAGTTGAGATTATGGGAGAGCCGTTTTTTGTTTTAACCGATATCACCGGCAGAGTAAAATCGTTTTCCCTGCCGTCGGGCGCGTCAAAGCTTGAAAACTGCCTGCAAAGGGTGAACGTGCGCTCAAGCACAAGAGAGGAATTTTCGTTTTTTATGTACTTTTCGGAAAAAAGCTCGCACAGCTCAAGAAGCAGCTTTTCGCTGCTCGCGTAAAGCGCAAGGGAGGAACCATTTACCGCGGCGGCAAAGCCGCCCTCCTCAAGCATGCCCTTTGCTGTTTCTATTACCGGGTAATCCCCGACTATATCACCGAGAAATATTACGTTATACCCGTTGTAATCGGGCGCTTCTTTTGAGGGGTCGGGATGGACCATCACCTCGAGCCTTGTGCCGAAATTTGCAAAGAAGGCGTCCTGAAGGGTATTCAGCGCCTTTTCATAGTCTTCCCCGTAGGTGCTTGCAACGACTATGACATAAGAGCTTTCTCCGTTTTCAAAAAGAGCGATATCTGAGTCGGCATTCGCAGTCTCTTTCTCGCAGGAGACAAATAACAGCAAAATAATGACGGTTACGGTTATTATTGTGATTATGGTAGATGAAAATAATATTTTTCCTGTTTTTTTAATATCCATATCATTTTATTTTCGGGTTTGGTTTGATAATACAGCGGGTGAAAAAGAAGCAGATGCGCTCTTTAAAGCTAAAGCTAAAGTTACTCCCGCTTCCAAACGCTCGCCCCATCCAGAAAGTGCACCCGTTCGGAAATTTCACCGGGAGCCAGCTTGTCAATTTCGCTTTCATATATATAAAGCCTTGAATCAAGGGTGTCGAGCATATAGACGGCAAACGCCTCGGGAATGGCGGGCTGCGATATCGCGCCGTATTCGAGCATGCCGTGGTGCGATACTATTATGTGTTTCAATGTCATAATCTTTTCGGGAGCGGTGCCGCATTGCTTTCCGTAATCCTCGATCATCTGAGCGCCCAGCATAAGGTGACCGAACAAATTCCCCTCAAGGGTGTATGAGGTCAGGCCCATACTGTCGGTCGAAAGCTCGCGCAGTTTACCGATATCGTGAAGGAGCGCGCCCGCCACAAGATAGTCGCGATTGAGTTTGTACACATCGGCGATTCTCGGCGCGGTGAGGGCCATGCGGTAAACATGCCAAAGCAGTTCTCCCATACCGCTGTGGTGCACCGACTTTGCGGCGCTCGATTTCAAAAGCTGCACGCGGTTGTCGGCAAAAACGGTTCTGACCAGCTTTATAAGTTCTTCGTCGCTCATATACCTGTTGACTATCTCCATACAGCGATCAAAAAGTTCGTCGGGCGATATGGGGGCTTTTTTCACAAAATCGGTCGCTTTTACGCCGTCCGAGGCGTTAAGCGCACGCGCGCGTTCGACTGTGTATGTAAGCTTGCCGTTATAGGTCGCGGCGCGAAGCGTCATATATGCGACTTCTCCCGCCGGGACGGGAAATTCCGAGGCGGTTATATCCCACATGTTGGCTTGTATCGTATCTTTGCCGTCTGAAAGGGAGAGCACGACATACGGCTTTCCCGTGCGAGCGTTTCTGCCCGAAATATCCTTTACAAGCAAATAGGTTTGGGAGTTGCCCTCCCCAAGTTCTCTGATTTTAAGCGTGTTTATATTCATAATGTTATACCCGAACGGTATGCGCCCGTCTTTCTTTATTTTTTAATGTTTACTTTTGTCATGTTTATTTGGTTTAGGCTCAGTTTTGTTTAAATGACAGCGCGACCTCGCGCAGCATGGCGATAAGAGGATCCTTCAGCGTCTGCAAAGGGGCTGTGGGAAGGTGCACAAAGGCGTATTTAATATTTTCTTTTTCTTTTTTGAGAGCGTACAGCATGCCGTACATAAGATCGTTGCAGACATACTCTCCCGCGTCGTGCGAGATTGAGGCTCCCACCGTGTTTGCCGACAGCAGCGCCCTTTCGAGCATTTTTAAGTCAAGAGTACTTTCAAGGACGTCGGGCCCCGAGCCTTCTATTTTTTCACCCGAAAAAATATTTCCCTCATTGTCGGGTATGCGAGCTCTGCGCACGTTTTTGGCGTATCTTTCAGGGGTGATGAGATTTCTTGAAGTCGCCTGTCCGAAGCTGAGAACTGCAAGCGGAGATGTTTGCCTGACCTTATCAATAAGCAGCAGGGAGCATTTTCCGTAAACCACGGGAAGCACAATTTTGTGTATCTCGCAGTCCTCGATCCGATCGGGTATAAGCCTTGTTACCTGCTCGGTTATGTTCGTGCTATCCCCTGCGAAAGGCTCGAATGCGCTGATAAGGATGCTTTTTTTACTTTTCATGACGGTATCGCTCCTATTCCTTCAAGAAGAAACTTTATACCCATAAGGATGAGTATGCAGCCTCCGGCAAGTTCCGCTTTTGACTTGTATTTTGTTCCGAAAAGTCCGCCCACCTTTACGCCGACAAAAGAGAGGGTGAATGTGATAACACCGATGACGCTCGATGCAAAAAGTATATTGAACTTAAGAAAGGCAAAGCTGACTCCCACCGCGAGAGCGTCGATACTTGTTGCAAGAGCCATAATCAGCATTGTGAAAAATGCGAGCGAGGCGTTTGCGGCGTTTTCTTTTTCCTTTGAGAGCGCTTCTTTTATCATATTGGCGCCGATGAGACAGAGCAGAGCGAAGGCAATGTAATTATCAAAGCTTTCGATAAAGCCCGCAAAGGCCGAACCGAGAAAATAGCCCGCGGCGGGCATCAGCGCCTGAAAAAGTCCGAACCACAGACCGACAAGGCACATTTTTGACACGGTGGCGTTCTTTCCCATGGCGAGCCCTTTACATACGCTCACCGCGAAGGCGTCCATTGACAGTCCGAGCGCAATAAGAAGTATTTCATAAAGTTTCATGTGACTTACCGTGCCGCAGGCGCGAAAACATCCTTTCAAACAAGTTGAGTCGACCGCCATGAAGCAATTGCAAAAAGCTGAGAAAGACGCTTTGGCGGTATGTATAATTATATGCCGAAAAAGAGGCGTGTAATGATACGTCAAGGATTTTGGAGCGGCAAAATGCGCGCTTTACGCATTCATCATTATACATATCTCTTACGCATATGTCAATGACCCGGGAGTGAAAATAATGTAAAGCTTTTTGCAGCGAATTTTTAAATGAATTTAATTATAAGCCTTTATCTTTATATAATTTAAATTTGCCTCAACCTAATAAATCCGATAAATCAAAACAGGGAAAACGCGGCAAAAGAAAGCTTGCGCTTTATTTATATTTTATTTAAACGGAACGCTTTGATCGACTCCCTCTTTGAACTCCCGTCGACGGTTCTCGAAAAAATCAAAAAGCGCTCTGACGCCCTCAAGCTCGGTCCATTTTTTTGCTTTCACCGGGCACGAGTCAAAATCGTAAACGGCGGCGTCTTTTATAGAAAGAAATATCGGGGAGTGCGAGGCGATTATAAACTGACAGCCGTAAAAGCGCGCCGAAAGCTCGATATATTCTGCAAGCGCGATTTGATTTTCAACGGAAAGACTGTTTTCCGGCTCGTCCAAAAGGTAAAGCCCTTCGCCGTCCATTCTCTCAAGAAAATATGACAAGGCGGTTTCTCCGTTGGAACGCTCCTGCTTTTCGTCGTCAAGGCGCTTGTTTATATAATTTACCCTGCTTTTCATTGCCTCCCGCCTTTCTGACCATCGCTCATAGTCATCCAGCGACTGCAAATTAGGCTCGCTTTTTTCAATAAGATACTCGTGTCGCAGCTCAAGCGATTCCCGCGTCTCATGCTGATACTGATTGTAAACACGCCGCTTCATCGAGTATTCGAAAACATCGTCACTGACTATTATTCTGCTGCCGATCGGAAGGGATCTTATCAAAGCGTCGTGTTTGCAACGCTCAAGATAGTTTGGAAAGTACCTTCCGCTGTTGAAGAGAGAATCGCGCTGTAGGTGCAGCTTTTCGGCTATTATGTTGAGAGCTGTTGTTTTGCCGCAGCCGTTTTTGCCGCAGAGAACGGTGACGCTTTCAAACCGTAGAAATTCAAGCTTGTTTTTTGTCAGCACGCGAAAGGGGTAAAAGCTGCCGCGGTGATATTTCACGCTGAAATCCCGGCGCGGCGATTCGTCGGGCGAATCAAAGGGGGAAAGATCTCGGGGATTTAAAAATTCCTCCTCCGTTCTTTCATCGGGAAAAAAGAAATTCGGAATATATATCATTTCCTTCTCCTTTACGGGATTTTCTTATTTATTATACGAATATATTATACAAATAACAATGTGTCTTGTCAACGAAGACGCGCAGAATTGTCAAAAATAATGTAAAAAGTGATATAATGTTTGTAAAAATCCCGCCGCGGTTTTTTATTTGAAAGCGTTATGCCGACCGGCCTTTTACGCAAAATTTAACTTTGCTCGCCTTTGTTGTAAGCTATAAATTGCAAATAATATCGTAAATAAGGATATAAAAAGGAGCCGCACAAACGCGGCCGTCTTGGCAGTTTTAAAGTTTTTGCAGGGGTTCGGGGAGGCTTTTTTCAAAAAGCTCCCCGAGGAAAGCGAAGGGGTCGCACAAACGCGGTAAGAATAAAGGAGAAAAAGCAACGTGTCTTGATTTTGAGAATTCGGTGTGATATAATAAGTGGACGAAAATAATAATCAATCGGGACGGCTAAACATGGAAAACAAAGAATTCATACTTTGCAAATACGGCGAGATCGTACTTAAAGGGCTCAACAAGGGTCAGTTTGAAAAGGCACTTCTCGGCACGGTGAAAACGCGTCTTGCCGATTTGGGAGAATTTAAAATTTATTACGCGCAGTCGACTCTTTATATCGAGCCCATGTCCGCGGAGTGCGACATAAGAGAGGCGCTCGGACGCGTGAAAACGGTTTTCGGCATTGCGACGGTCACTCGGGCGCTCGCGGTAAAGAAGGATATAGACGAAATAATAAAATACGCGAAAACATACATTCCGCCGTTTTTAAAAGACGCCGCGACTTTCAAGGTCGAAGGGAAGAGAAGCGACAAGAGCTTTCCTCTCACTTCTCCCGAGCTTGCCGCAAAGGTGGGCGAAGCGATACTTGAGGTTCTGCCGACCTGCAAGGTGAACGTGAACGACCCCGAAGCGCTCGTGCGCGTCGAGATAAGGGAGGAGTACGCCTTTCTCCACGCAAACGCCGAAAGGGGAGCGGGAGGCATACCGTACGGAACCTCAGGAAAGGCGCTGCTGCTGCTCTCGGGAGGAATCGACAGCCCGGTAGCGGGTTATATGACGGCAAAGCGGGGCGCGTATCTTGAGGCCCTGCACTTTGAATCGATACCCTATACCAGTCAAATGGCCAAGGAAAAAGTGCTTACTCTTGCAAAAAAGCTTTGCGCTTATATCGGCAGGGTAAGAGTGAATATAGTATCCCTTACCGCGATACAGGAGCAGATAAAGCGCCTTGCAAACGAGGATTATTTCACTCTTTTACTGCGGCGCAGCATGATGCGCATCGCATGTCGGGTCGCGAATATGCATCGCTGTGACGTGCTTGTCACGGGCGAATCGCTCGGCCAGGTGGCAAGCCAAACCATGAAGGCGCTGACCGTTACCGACGACGCTGCAAATATTCCTGTTTTTCGTCCCTGTATAGGTCTTGACAAAGAGGAGATAGTAAAGGCCGCGCGCTCGATAGGCACGTTTGACACGTCGATAATACCTTATGAGGACTGCTGCACCGTCTTTACTCCAAAGCACCCGAAAACTCAGCCGGAGCTGATTAAGGTTCTTGAGGAAGAGAAAAAAATCGATTTTATCAGGTTGGAGGAGGAGGCGCTCGCCTCGATGGAAAACCGTCTTATAAGTCTGTACTGACCTGAAATACGATTATATATTTAATATGATTATATATGCAGAAACACTCATTAGCGCGGCAAACGCTCATCCGTGCCGCGGCTTATACCGCCTGTTTTCCGGCTTTTGTAAGCAGCCGAAGACAGTATCCTGAAGCCGAAATCCAACCAAATAAGGCGTCCCGATGAAGAGGACGTCTTATTTTATGGTATGACGGGCATGCCGACGGTCTGTGGTGAAAGTCCACAAGGGCGTAGTTGCCGACGAACCCCAGAGCG
>CANPZU010000079.1 GCA_947588825.1 uncultured Clostridia bacterium | reverse complement strand
CCACAAAAACGACTGCTTGGCTATCCTTTCGGATGCCTTGCAGTCGTTTTTTTTCGGCTGTTTTTTTTACAGCGCCTCTTTTTATCTCCAAAACTTTCCGTCTTAAACTCTTGTAAATCACAATTTACCTGTACTTTAACCGAAAATGTTTTTTGGCTTGTCATTGCGTACCGAAAGGTGCCGTATCCGCCCGCATCCTCAGTCATGCAAGGTTGTACTTTCAAATACTTTTAAAAATATTTTTAAAATAACGCGTCGGTGTTTTTATCTATTTTTCAAACACAATCTTATTTGTCATAAGTTCGTTGCCGCTGCCCAATGTCACCTGCTCTTCCCAAGTCTTTGCGCTTCCCTTGTAGAGTACTTCGGACAAGGATGTGCAGCCGTCAAACACCATGTATTTGATATTTTTTATTTTCTCGTTGATTTCGACTTTTTCGAGCGAAGAGCAGCCTGAAAACGCGTAATTTTCCACGGATTCAACCGACTCGCCGAGCTTTACCTCACGTAACGAGGAACAGTCCGAAAAAGCGGAAGCGCCGATGCTTTTTACGTTATCCCCCACTGTAAAGGAGCTCAGCTTCGAGCACTGTGAAAAGGCATAGCCTCCTATTTCTCTTAATGAATCGGGAAAAGTTATGCTCTCAAGCGAGGTGCAAAATGAAAAGGCGTAATTTGCGACCGAGCCGATATTTCCCTCGATCACAATAGATTTTAAAGACTCGCAGCGACCGAAGGTGTGCTCCCTTATATCGCCTATTCTCGAAGGCAAAGTGACGCTTTCCAAAGCGCTGCACTTGTAGAAAGCGTACGCTCCGAGAAAATTCACATATTCGGGTATAGTTATGTTCTTCAGCGCGGTACAGCCCTCAAACGCTGACTGACCTATAGAGTTTATACCGTCGTGCATCACCACCTCGGTAAGGGAGGTGCAGTCTTTAAATGCCTGATTGCTAATCTCAGTCACATTTTTGGGAATAACGACCTTTTTGACCCAGTTCTGTGAAGAGAGAAACGATTCTGAGATCGCCTGCACCGGAATGTCGTCAAACACGTCGGGAAGGTCGGCGACGCCGTCCTTTATACTGTATTCTGTTTTGTTGAAAGAGAGAACTCCCTGCTCTGTTATACTGTAGCAAGGAAATTGTTCGCTTGACATAAACACCGCGTCGGTCAAACCGGTCAAATTCTCGGATATTACCTTTATTTTTTCGTCGGCGTTTCTGTAATTACCGAGTTTTTCAAGTATCTCGATGGCTTCGGTGAACCGGCCTTCCTCGACATATCCTATAGCCTGCTCGTAAAGCTCGTCGTTGTCCTTTTCGTTCATTTTAGCGACAAGCAGCACTATGCCCAAAACAACAAGCGATATTAAAACGGCAGCGGCAGCTGAAATCAAAGTGACCTTTATTATCTTTTTGCGTTTTTGCCGCTTGCGTATTTCCTGCTTTTTTTTGAGAGTTGCTTTCTGCTTTGCAAGCTTTCTTTCGTTTTTCTCGATCGCAAGCGCCCTTGACCTGTATTCTTCGGCAAGACGCGCCGCGTCCTTGTAAGAGCTTATCGTATCAAGTTCATTTGCAGCGTTTCGGTACTTCTCGGCGGATACACTTTTGGTCGATGTTATTTTGTTATCACAATACAGTTTTTCGCAAAGGGCAAGCTCGTTCGCACTCTTTATTTTTTCCGCCTTTGAACGGTATTTTGCGGCAAGGTCGGGAGCGTCGTGGTAGTTTCCCAGCGCTTCCATCTTTTGTGCGCATACAAGATAATCCTCGTATGAAGGGTTTTGTACCTTTACCTTAGCGCTTTCGTATTTTTCTTTAAGTTCGCGGTCCGAACGTTCCTCTTCCAGCTGCTTGCTGCGTTTTAAAAGGTACTTTTCATCAAAGACGGTAATCAGCCTGCTTTTTTGAGCTTTGCAGGCAAGACACAGCTCACGATCATTCTCATTTGTCCTGCCGCATGTACACTGCCACAGCTTTTCAGAAAACACGGGAAAGAAGATAGGAACAAATTCGTTTTTGCACTCGTTCATAAGCTGCAAATAGTAAATGTAGCTGCTATCGATCTTTTTCATCGGCTTAATATTTGCAGTCTCGGGCAAAGCGTCCGTGTCGGCACGCCATACCTCAAGGTCGGCAAAAACCACCTTTGACACCTTTATATCAAGCCTTGATGCGTTGAGATACTCAATCACAAGTTCTTCGTCTTTTCCGAATTCCGCACCCTCCGGCGCCATTATATTGGCAATCGGAAGGCCTTGACACCTCCCGATAAGATCGTTTGCATCATCATAGCAATCAATGTCAAGGTACAGACTTTTTACGACCTTGGATGAGGCGTTGACAAAAATCGCCTTTAAAAAATTTCTATTGTAAGGATAGCTGTAATACAGAGAATATTCCGCAACCTGAACCGGAACGCCTATACTCCATGTGTCAATCTTGCAGCGTGTAATAAGCTTTACACCGTTATCACTAGAAAGCACTGTACGTGTTACCACCTTTTCTTTAAAGTGAATATAAAATATAAAATATAATCTTCCGAAAATAAAATCCATACGCTTTTTCGAAGATTTAATGCCTTGTAACTTCTTTTGACATTTTCACCCGACCGACCGATCGGCGAATTTACAACCAAACGTCTGCAAAAGCTGCAAAAGCTTCGGCAATAGCCTTTATGCGAAGTTTAACAGCTTGTCAAGTGTTATTATTGTATTATTATATCATATATCGCAAAAAAGTCAAGTAGTGCTGACAAATTACACTGCGGTTTTGTTTTGTGTGCCGTCAGTAAAAACCGTTGACATAAACGGTATTAAAGCCGGATAGGAACAATATGACAAATAATAATTCCGCATGATTAAAATTTTTGCGGGTAGTTACCAAAAGGTATGTTACCCAACTCAAAAGTGCGTACTTGAAAAAATATTTTTTACAGGTATAATATTTGTAAGAACATCTTCGGTGTCGTTTTGAAATTTTCTCTAATTTCTTTAAAAGGTTAGAAAAGAAAAAATAAACCATGGAAAAGATCGGCGCGCTTAGAAAAAATGTACGGGCAAAATATTATCATGTGACCTTTGAGCCGCTGTTTGACGATCCGGGCGAGGTAGATTTTCGCGGCATAGATTGGGTACCCCTGTTTTTTGGAAAGAGGGTCTTGCTCCTATCATGGGTGAAGATATGGTACAAAAACTGCCCGACGCTTACAATTAAGTTTTGAAGGAGCAGAGAAAATGGCGCAAATAAGTGAAAACGGCGTTTTAATCGCCGACGTTGAGACAAAAAACATCATGACAAAATCGGGGCTCCCTGTGGGAGGATACTCCGTCAATCCTTATGTGGGCTGCACCCACGCCTGCAAGTACTGTTACGCCTCGTTTATGAAACGCTTTACCGGGCACACGGAGGAATGGGGTACATTTCTTGACATAAAGCACTGGCCGGAAATCAAAAATCCGAAGAAGTACGCCGGACAGCGGGTAGTGATCGGCTCGGTAACCGACGCTTACAATCCACAGGAGAATTTTTTCGGCGCCACCCGTAAACTGCTCACCCAACTAAAAGGCAGCGGCGCGGACATCCTGATCTGCACAAAATCAGACCTTGTCCTGCGCGACCTTGATTTACTGAAAGAGCTGGGACAGGTGACGGTGTCCTGGTCGATCAATACGCTGGACGAGGACTTCAAAAATGACATGGACAGGGCCGTTAGCATTGAGCGGCGTATTGCCGCCATGAAACAGGTCTACGACGCCGGTATCCGTACCGTTTGCTTTGTCTCCCCAGTCTTTCCGGGGATTACGGATTTTGAGGCGATTTTTGAGCGGGTCAAGGATCAGTGCGACCTGTTTTGGCTTGAAAATCTGAATTTGCGGGGCAGTTTCAAAAAGACCATTATGGACTATATTGCAAAAAAGCACCCTGCTCTTTTGCCGCTGTATCAGGAAATCTATGACCGGCATGACCGCAGCTGTTTTGTGGCGCTTGAAAAGAAGGCAAAGGAAATGGCTAAAAAATACGACTGCCCGTTTGTGGATAATGAAATGCCATACGGACGCGCTGCGCAGGGGCATCCGGTTATCGTAGATTATTTCTACCACGAGGAAATCCGGGGGTCTGACAATACCGGCAGACGAAACACGAAAACGGCGGTTAAAGAGTAACAAAGCGAGGGAAATTTCGTTTTCTCAATAAAAAAATAAAGAAGGCGCAAAAATCGCCGTGGACACGGTGCGGCAATACAAAAAACAACACAGAGGTGATTTTCAATGTTTGGGAGAATATCGATTAAAAAATCTAACGGGAGCTACTCGGATAATATAAAGAGGCTTCGGGAGGCGCTGGACAGCGCGGACTCCGTTGTGGTGGGCGCCGGGGCGGGACTCTCTACCTCGGCGGGATTTACCTATTCGGGCGAACGTTTTCGCAGATACTTTGCAGACTTTGAAAAGAAGTACGGCTTTCACGACATGTATTCGGGAGCGTTTTGCAGCTATGACACGCCGGAAGAACATTGGGCGTATTGGAGCCGATTTATCACGGTCAACCGCTATATGGATGCGCCGAAGCCCGTCTACGGGCAGGTTTTTGACCTTGTGCGGGAAAAGGATTATTTTATCATCACCACGAATGTGGATCACTGCTTTCAGAAAACGGGAGTGGATAAAAACCGACTTTTCTACACGCAGGGAGACTACGGTCTGTTTCAATGCTCGAAGCCATGCTGCATAGAAACCTTTGACAATGAGGACATCATCCGGCAGATGATGGAGCAGCAAAATAATATGCAGATTCCCTCCGAACTGCTGCCTGTCTGCCCTCATTGCGGAAAGCCAATGACGATGAATCTGCGCTCCGACGATAAGTTTGTCGAGGACGAGGGCTGGCATCGGGCGGCACAGCGATATGAGAACTTCCTGCAAACAAGGAAAAACGGAAGGATTCTGTTTCTGGAACTCGGCGTCGGGTACAACACGCCGGTCATTATCAAGTACCCGTTTTGGCGCATGACCGCACAGAACAAGGCGGCGACATATGCCTGTATCAATTACGGCGAAGCGGTCTGCCCGGCGGACATTGAGAAGCAGTCGATTTGCATTGACGGTGATATCGGCAAGGTTTTGGAGGATTTGAAGTAAGTTTATGCACGACATATGGAATCCGTGGCACGGGTGCGTGAAGTGCAGCGAGGGCTGCCGGCACTGCTATATGTATTTTCTCGACCGTGTTCGTGACCGAAACGGCGCCGATATTTACAAAACGAAATCGGGATTCACCTATCCCGTTCAAAAGAACAAAAACGGCTCTTATAAAATCCAAAGCGGTGAGCTTATCCGTGTTTGTATGTCCTCGGATTTCTTTTTGGAGGAAGCGGACGGCTGGAGAGACGAGGCATGGGATCTGATGCGTGAGCGCAGCGACGTGAAATTTTTTCTTCTGACCAAGCGTCCGCAGCGGGTAAAGGACTGCCTGCCGAAAGACTGGGGCGAGGGCTGGGAGAATATCTTTTTCAACGTCACCTGCGAAAATCAGCGCAGAGCCGACGAGCGCATCCCGATCCTGCTCGAATTGCCCTTCAGGCACAAAGGGATCATGTGTGCGCCCTTTATCGGTGCGGTCAGTATTGAAAAATACCTCGGTGACGGACAAATCGAGCAGGTCATTTGCGGCGGCGAGAATTACGACGGAGCAAGGCCGTGTCACTTCGACTGGGTGAAGTCTTTGCGGGCGGAATGTGTGGCGCACAACGTCACCTTTTGCTTTATCGAAACCGGGACGGTGTTTATCAAAGACGGCAAGCGGTATCATCTGCCGAAAAAACAGGTGCAGAGTGAAATGGCATATAAATCCGAAATGAACTATGCGGGAAAACCGATAAAGTGGAAGCTGACCGACCGCTTCGGCACGGAAATCCCGAAGGAAAAACTGTATGTGCCGCACTACCGTGGGAACTGCTCCCATTGCGGCAGTCGCCTCATCTGCAACGGCTGCTCCGACTGCGGCAGGTGCAAATAAGCAAAGCGAGGAATAATTGACAGACGAGCGCATTTCTTAATACCACAATGAACAATGCAAGTTCTTCACAAAATCACAAAATATTGACTTTTTCGCATTTCTGTGTTATAGTAGGTTCAAGAGGAGGATATTTGTATGAAGCATATTATTTCTATTACGTTTGGGATTGTTTTATCATTACTTGGGTTTTCCGTTTATTACGGTGATTTTGTCGGCTTTCGCGCGCTCTTTATTGTGTCTCCCCTGATTCTTGCCGCATTTTTTATTATAAAGAAAATCAGAACCGCAAAAACTTCTAATATTATTTTGGCAATTTATGCTGCCGCCGTTTATGTATATGAGATGATTCATTTGCACAAATTTTTTTATTTTGATGCATTTTCAATTACCGTTATTGTCTATCTGATTATTCAAATTGTGTTCGCCGTACTGGCAACAAAAGTTGAACAAAACGGCACTTTTGGAATCCGAACTCCGTTTACGATGGATTATAAACCCGTGTGGAAAAGATCAAATGACTTTATGTCGATAGCACAAACAAGCACTATACCGTTGATTCTTGCGCTTTCTGTTTTGAGTGGAGGATGGCCTCGATTTTGGTTAGGTACAGGTTTTGTTTTGCTCCCTCTTGTAATTTCACTATTGTATTCAAATATTATAGGTTGGAAATATCACAAAGCAGCTGAAGAAAGAAGAAAAGAAGAGTTAAAAAGGCAACAAGAAATTGAAAACGGATATCAAAAATGGAAAAGGCAACTATAGCGCCTTGCCTCAATAACGAGTATTTTTGTAAATATAGTTTGTTATTTCATCTTTCTGCCATTGCTATTTAGGAGAGATACATTGAATAAATTAATATTTTTAGGGTTGATGGTTGAGAATTCAAATGCAGATCGTTTTTTGATACGTCCGCCTACAAACAAATTGCTGCGAACGGATATTATTCTTTTAGCTATTGGATTTATATTAGTAACTGTTACTGTTAATTCATTGGCCGCTATAATAACAATACCAATTATGGTCTATTGGGGATTTTTATATTATTTGTTTTGTAAGATATGGATTTCTTATCAATATTCAATTTTTTATTTAATTGCAGCACCACTTACTATTATAGTATTATCAATCTCAGGAAGATATATTATTAATCTGTTATTCTAAGAAAAAGTAAAAAAGGTGTTTTATAAATATGAATGTATTTAGTATTCTTTGGTCGGAATCAGATTCTCATAAATCGTTTAACGATTTCAGATTGAAGACAAAGTCCTAAAAAGGGCTTTGTTTTTTTAGCGAGATATGGTATAATAGAAGCAAAGGAAGGGGG
>CANPZU010000078.1 GCA_947588825.1 uncultured Clostridia bacterium | reverse complement strand
CACAAACGCAGCCGTCTTGGTAGTTTTGAAAGTTTTTGCAGGGGTTCGGGGAGGCTTTTTTCAAAAAGCTCCCCGAGGAGAAGCATTCAAAGGGGAGTAAGGGGGGGAGTTTTTAGGCAGGACAAATTAAAAATACAAAAGAATTTATTGTTTTGTAATAAAAAATTTAAATTATAAATGGCGTATAATGCTATAATTATTATAAATGACATGCGGCGAATTACCGGGTATATCAAGGAAGGTCATATGTTCAATTTTATATTTGATATGTCAACAATAGAGCTGATATCTTTTTCGGTATTTATTGGGGCGAGTCTTGCGTCGATTTTATTATATATAAACAAGACGGTTCTCGGGTCAGTGGTACGTGCCCTGCTGCGGGCAAATGCGAACGACATAGAAAGTGCGAAAACGGTAGCGGAGCTCGGGCTTTCAAAGAATTTTCTTGTTTGTTCGGCGCTCAAGAAAGACGGAGCGCTTCGTAAGCTTGTAAGTGAAGTACAGGACAACGTGATAAGTCTGCCCGACGGGTCAAGTTATTATAAGCGAGATAGCAAGGTAGACATCAAGAGCGCGCGTTTTTTCATACGAGAAGACAACCGCATCCGGGCGGAGCTTCGTTATTCTTCAAAGGGAAGCGACATATTTATGCTGATAATATCAATTTTAGTTTTTTCGGTTATTTCCTTTGCCATGACGATGTTTATTCCGTATATAATGGAGCTTTTCGGCGACGTCACGGGAGTATAACGGTATAACGGGCGCTTTGACGGAGCGAGAAAGCGCGTAAATGAAAATGAAAAACGAAAACGAAACACGAAGGTCGGTAAAAACGTATGGCAGCAAAAAAGCGTTTCAAGCCTGTTCACCTGCTGATTCTGATAGTAAGCTCGGCGGCAGCGCTCATTCTTCTTACCTTTCTCATTTTGAATCTCTCGGGTTTCAGGTATGCCACCTACAGCACAACCGAGCACGGCAAGATCAGGTATATCGGCACCGTCGATAAAAACGGCAATCCGAAAAACGGCAAAATATTTTACAGCGACGGCAAAAGCGCCAAGGTGACCGCCGAAAACAAGGCGTATACCTTTAAAGACGGCAATTCGACCGACGCGGCGCTCACCTTCAAGCTCAGCTATTCAAACGGCGACATATATATCGGCGAAATCTCCTCGATGATGAGACACGGGAAGGGAAGTCTGTCCTTCTCCGGCGGCGACGTGTACGAGGGCTCCTTCAGCTATAATGAAATAGAAGGCAGCGGCGTGTATTACTACCTGAGCGGCGACGTCTACAACGGAAACTTTACCGCGGGCAAAAAGTCGGGTCAGGGCACATATACCTGGGCGCCGGATGAGTCGGGAAAATCCGACGTCTATGTCGGCTCCTACAGCAACGACCTGCGCAACGGCAACGGAACCTATACGTGGGCAAACGGCAATGTGTACGAGGGTACCTACGTCGACGATATGAAACAGGGCGCCGGTAAAATGACCTTCGCCTCGGGCGACGTCTATCAGGGCGACTTCTTTGAGGATACCCGTACCGGCCAGGGCTCCTATACCTGGGCAAGCGGCGAAAGCTATGTCGGCCAGTTCCTGCATGACTCTATTACCGGCTTCGGTACCTATTATTGGGCCGGCGGTAGCAACCGCCAAAGCTATACCGGTTACTTCGAAAACGGTAAAATCGTCGTCGTTGACGAAGAACCTGATAAACCTCAAAATCCTGATAACTCCGATAACCCTGAGGAATCCGTTGATTCCCCTAATACCGAACACTGATAAAACCTTGCCCCTAAAAAACTTTTAAAAATGCCAATACGGCCGCGTTTGTGCGGCCTCTTCGCTTTTCTCGGGGAGCTTTTTGAAAAAAGCCTCCCCGTACCCCTGCAAAAACTTTAAAACTGCTGCAAGCAGGCTTGTTTGCGCAGATTATTTGTTTTTGAGCCTTGGTGCGGGGTTGTTCATAAGTGCGGCAGACTGCTCTGCGCCCTTCGGGCGGCAGAGTCACGGCAAAAGGGTACGGCGGCTCGGTGAAAGCTTGCTTTCCCCCGACGCCGTACCCTTTTGCCGCGACCTTGCACCGGCTGCGCCGGCGCAAGGCTTGCCGCACAGCACTACGGCTTATTTAATTTGTTTCCCCCGCTTTTCAAAAGCGGGCGAGGTCAAGGGCGAGGAGCCCTTGTCGCGTCCGCAGACGCGAAAGACCCCTATGCAAGCAAATTCTCGCGGACTTCACTTCTTAAGGCATGGCATCGTGCGCCGCGCTGCGGCTTTTTCAGTTTGTTTCCCCCGCTTTTCAAAAGCGGGCGAGGTCAAGGGCGAGGAGCCCTTGTCGCGTCCGCAGACGCGAAAGGCCCCTATGCACGGGGTAAATAACGCTCTCGGGACCTGTCAGACAAGATCCCGAGAGCAGATTTTTATTTTTTCATAATGTCGACTATAAGATCGACGCATTTTTGTTCGCCCACAACGTGTGAATCGAGGCTAAGATGGTAGTTTTGCGACATTCCCCAAATTTTATCGGTGAAATGCCGGTAATGATAGCCTCGTTTAGAGTCCTTTTCCTCAAGGCGTTTAAGGGGAGGCTTATCGGTTTCACCGTAAAGCGCGACAATCCTTTGAGCGCGGTATTCCTTGTCGGCGTGAATAAAAACGTTAAGCACGTCGTCGCGGTCCTTAAGAATGTAATCCGCACAGCGGCCGATAATGACGCACGGGCCCTTTTCGGCGACCTCAAGAATAACCTTTTTCTGGACGGTCCAAAGGTAATCCCAAGGAGAAAGACCGCCCATAACCCCGGGGGTGCCTTTAAATGAAAATGCATATGCAAATATGCTTCTGCTTTTGGCATATTCGCTTTCCTCAACAATAAACTCGGGGGAAAAGCCGGTTTCAACGGCAATTTTATCAACAATCTCGCGGTCATAGTACGGAATGCCGAGCTTTTCAGCCACCTCTTTTGCAATACTGTGGCCGCCGCTTCCGAACTCTCTGCTGACAGTTAAAATGTTGTAAGACATAGTCTGCTATCCTTTCATAACTCGTTTACGCGTATCGCCCGCTTTCTCGGGGAGCTTTTTGAAAAAAGCCTCCCCGAACCCCTTCAAAAACTTTAGAAACTACCGCGAGCAGGCTTGTTTGCGCAGATTGTTTGCTTTTGAGCCTTGGCGTGGGGTTGTTCATAAGTGCGGCAGACTGCTCTGCGCCCTTCGGGCGGCAGAGTCACGGCAAGAGGGTACGGCGACTCGGTGAAAGCACGCTTTCCCCCGACGCCGTGCCCTCTTGCCGTGACCTTGCACCGGCTACGCCGGCGCAAGGCTTGCCGCACAGCACTACGGCTTATTTAATTTGTTTCCCCCGCTTTTCAAAAGCGGGTGGGTCGAGGGCAAAGCCCCGTCGCGTCCTCAGACGCGAAAGACCCCTATGCAAGCAAATTCTCGCGGACTTCACGTCTTAAGCCATGGCATCGTGCGCCGCGCTGCGGCTTACTTAGTTTGTTTCTCCCGCTTTTCAAAAGCGGGCGAGGTCAAGGGCGAGGAGCCCTTGTCGCGTCCGCGGGCGCGAAAGGCCCCTATAGCGGTTTTAGTTTTACGCGAGTTTAATATTTAATACAAGTTTATTTACGCTCGTATATAATTATAACTCTGCGGTTATTTTCCTGGCCGACGCTATTTGTAGTAACGCCGTCGATATTTTGGATTTCGGAGTGGATGATTCTTCTTTCGTAGGCGCTCATAGGTTCAAGGGCGACGTTTTTGCGGTATTTAAGTACTTTTGAGGCCATACGTCTTGCGAGGGCGCGCAAGGTTTCTTCTCTTTTTGCGCGGTAATCCTGCACATCGACGCTTATTTTGGTATAGTTGCGGTCCTCGCCTTCTTCCTTTTTATTAGCGGCGAGGTTAACCAAATACTGAAGCTGGTCAAGCGTTTCGCCGTGGTGGCCGATAAGGGCGGCGCAATTACCGCCGTTAATAGATATCAAGATGCCGTCTTCGGTTTCAGAGAGGTCGAAGGTACAGTCAAGGCCCATATTTTTGGTAAGGGTACGGACAAAGGAGAGCGCGATCTCGCGAGGGGAGGGCTCATAGAACACTTTAACTTTTGCAAGGACTTCACCGATACCCAAAAATCCCTTTTTAGGTTCGGTAAGAACCTCAAAGCCGACAAGGCTTTTATCGACGCCGAGGGCCTGAGCGCCCTTTTCGACGGCAGCTTCAACGGTTTTTGCGCTGACTTCTGTTTCCTTTTTCATTGATAACAAATCCTTTCAAGCGATCAAATAATATCAAGTAATAAAATATACGTTCAATATACGTTCAACAAATTCAGCCGGGTCATTTCTTTTTATTATGATGAGGCTTATCTTCTTTAAGCTGAGGCGCGTTATCGGGGCGCTTGTTATTATTTTGAGGCGCGGCGCCGTTTGTTTTAGCGGTATTTTGTTTTTCAGGCGTTCCTATATACTTACCGTTGGCGTCGTAATCCTCGTCGTCGATATGGTGGAGAGAGACGTATTTTTTATTTTTGTCGATTCTGGGGTCGTCGGCGGCGTTAAGCGGTTTTTTACCCTTATATTCTCTTTCGGCGGCCTTATAATCCTCGGGTGTAAACACCGGCAGGGGGTACATTTTCTTAAGCAGGAGGGACTGAAGCACGCCCAAAATGTTGTTGAACATCCAGTACACGCCCAAGAGGGAAGGGACGATGAACGCGATCCAAGTGCTCATCAGGGGCATAGTGAAGTCCATGATTTTGGTCGAGCAGCCCATATTCTGCTGGTCGTCCTGCATCGGCTGATAGGTGAGCTTTCGTGTCAGCTTCATGCTGAAATACATAATTGCGAATGTGAGAATCGGCACGAGGATATACAGCGATATAAGCGAGTCGGAGGGAACGACCGACAAATCGAATCCGAAAAACTTAAAGTTCGGCAGGTTATCAAAGGACAGACCGAAGGACTGACCTGCCGCCTCGACCGCTTCCTTAATTCGTCCGAAGTCTTCCTTACCGCTGAGAATAGTGACGCATTGCAGCTCGTCCATTCTTTCGGCGCTTTCTGCAACAGTCCCGGCAAAGGAGAGCTGACCTTGACCTTTAAACGTGACTATCGCGTTTTTTATGGCGTCGACCGTTTCCGCGGAAAGTCCGCAGATATATCTCAAGGGATTGCGAATGATCTGATAAAGACCTATGATTATCGGAAACTGTATAAGCAGGGGAAGGCAGCCGCCAAAGGGCGAATATCCTTCGTTTTGGTACAGCTCCATGATCTCCTCTCTCATCTTGTTCTGAGAGACCTGATCGGTCCTTCCTTTGTACTTGTTTCTTATTGCCTGTTCCTTGGGGCGCAGCCTTGCCTGTTTCAGAGTGGATTTTTGCTGCTTGATTGAAAAGGGAAACAAAATGATCTTGGCAAGTATTGCAAACAGCAAGATTGCCACCATGTAAGACCCCGTTATGTCGTTAAAGAAAGCAAGAAGCTTTCCAAACAGCTCAAGCAGCCACTGGATCGGATGGAATCCTCCCGTAAGTGTCAGTTTAATATAATTCATCGGCTTTTTCCTTCATAATAATTCTGCATGAAAATTCTGCATGATTCTGCATGATTTTGCGTTTGGCATCGCCGCGCCGCATGGAGCCGCTCAACCGTACAAACGGGAAAATATCCCGCTCGCTCCTTTTGCGATGCCTTTTTGCTCCGTTGTGCTTTACCGTTACCGTACTTTTTTACTTGAATTTTACCCGGACTTTTAACTTTTATCTTATAAATATTACGCCGGCTCCATCGGACCTTAAAGCACCAAAATTTAAATACTAATAAATACTAAAATGAAAACGGCTCTCAGTCCGTTTTTTTGCGACTTTCAACGTCTTTTGCTTCTTCTTTTCCCGCGCTCTTTGCGCTTTTTGCACTGCTTTTTGCTCTTTTTGCGCCCCTTGCCGGCACGGGATCGTATCCGCCGCTGCTGAAGGGGTTGCAGCGCAGTATCCGCCATATCGCCAGCGCCGATCCGCAAAAGATTCCCCATTTCTCTATCGCCTCTATGGCATACTCGGAACATGTGGGCAGATATTTGCAGCACGGCGCTCGCTTTCTATATGAAAGATGCCGCCTGTAAAACCTGATCGGCGCGGTAAAAAGCTTCCTCACTTTTACCGTAAGCGCTCTCATATCAGCTCCGCTCTTTTCGCCGCTTGCGCGAGATCCCGGTATATCTCGGGCGTCTTGGCACTCTGCGCGCTCGCTCCCGCCGCAAGTACGACTATCTTACCCTTCTTTACCGCGTTCTCTCTCTCAAGCTGAAAGTACGCATGCCGCAATACCCGCTTTATCCGATTCCTCTTTACGGCTCCCAGCCCCCTCTTCGGGACCGCGTACCCCACTCTGTTTACCTTCTCGTGCAAAGGATTGCTCTTTCTTATTAACGACGCGTGCCGGTCCGGCAGTACGTATAAGGTGATCTTACCCTGTCGGTACCTCTTCCCGCTCGCGTACGCCTTGGTGAACAAATGGTTTTCACAAAGTGAAATGTACTTCATCTTAAAATACCTCCGGCTTGTCCCGTCCGCCTGCTCACCAATATCTCTAATATCTAATAAATTGATAAATATACCGCGCTCGCCTTTTCCTCGCTCTCGCTTTGCGCCCTTGCTCTGCTTCTTCCTATAAAAACAAAAAGCCGCATCGCCTGCGGTTTTTTGATGTTTTTACCCCGGCCGGCGCTTTTCCTTTGTTGCGTTTCTCTTTATATCCTGTACTCCGCCCTTTTGGAAAAACGCGCCTCCTTCTTTGCTTACTCTTGCCCTCTGTTTGACCTGCCTGACCTGCCTTTAAACGCCTTCTCTTTGACTTGGCGTCCTCTCATTTCCCGCAAATCAAATTGTCCGCTTGCCTGCAAAGCTTACGGGGTAAATACCGCCTTCTCAGTATGACAGCCTGAGTCTGCCTTTCTGGCGTCTTCTCTTCAGAACCTTGCGGCCGTTCGCCGTGCTCATTCTCTTTCTGAAACCGTGCTCCTTGCTTCTTTGCTTCTTCTTGGGCTGGTATGTCCTGATCACTTTCCCGCACCTTCCTTTCATTGCGATTTAGTCTTTTATTTTTTTTAAGTAAAGCGTAAAGCTCCTTATAAGTAAGCTTAAGCTCCGTCCGCCGGGACCCTCTGCCGAAAATCACTTTCCTTTTTTAAGACCCCCCGCTTTGCGACTTCTCCTATTATACACTCTTAAACTCCCTTTTGTCAATAGCTTATTATCAATTTTTCCCCGTTTTTCCTTTGCCCTTGTGCTTATCACTTGTAAATTTTTTATTAATTTTTACTTCTCGGGGAGCTTTCGGGGAGCTTTTTGAAAAAAGCCTCCCCGAACCCCTGCAAAAACTTTAAAACTGCCAAGACGGGGCTGTAAAAAAACAGGCCAAAAAAATCCGAGGTTCACTGAAGGAAGTGAATCTCGGATGTTTTTTAATTAAA
>CANPZU010000077.1 GCA_947588825.1 uncultured Clostridia bacterium | reverse complement strand
ACAAAAACGACTGCTTGGCTATCCCTTCGGATGCCTTGCAGTCGTTTTTTTTCGGCTGTTTTTTTACAGCCCCTTATGTAATTTTATATTGAAAAAATATCGGCTGAGAAATGTTTCGCGCCTGCGGGCGCGACAAGGGCTCCTCGCCCTTGACCGTCGCCGGCTTTTGAAAAGCCGGAGAAACAATTAAAGAAACCGTAGTGCGGTGCGGCAAGCCTTGCGCCGGCGCAGCCGGTGCAAGGTCGCGGCAAGAGGGTACGGCGTCGGGGTAAAGCAAGCTTTCACCGAGTCGCCGTACCCTCTTGCCGTGACTCTGACGCCCGAAGGGCGCAGAGCAGTCTGCCGCACTTATGAACAACTCCGCGCCAAGGCTCAAAAGCAAGCAATCTGCGCAAACAAACCTGCTCGCGGTAGTTTTTAAAGTTTTTGAAGGGGTTCGGGGAGGCTTTTTTCAAAAAGCTCCCCGAGGAAAGCGAAGAGGCCGCGCAAACGCGGCCGTCTTAGCAGTTTTGAAGTTTTTAATGTTAAAAAGACGAGAGAAGTGTCTACAAAACGAAAACACACCCCGAGAAGTTATTTTCTCAAGGTGCGCAAAGCGTTTTTGGTGACCCGTACGGGAATCGAACCCATGTTACTGCCGTGAAAGGGCGGTGTCTTAGCCTCTTGACCAACGGGCCGTATGGTAGCGGAAGTTGGACTTGAACCCACGACCTATCGGGTATGAACCGATTGCTCTAGCCAGCTGAGCTATTCCGCCGAATTTACACGTTAAATCTAATCACAGTGCTTGTTGATTATACCATAAGGGTGTCGTTTTGTCAACACCTTTTTTCAAAAAAAACAAAAAAATTGCGTTGGCAGAGCCAAGGGGAGGAGTTGTTTGGAGCTTAAAATCGGAAAAAGGAGAGTTTTTCTGTTTTGCTGCATTTTCATTTAAATTCCTGATTATTCCCGGGTTGTACAAAAATATTAATAAAAAAGCTCGGGGAGCTTTATTTGTTCATATTATATTAATTGAAATTTAAAGCGTAATGTAATATAATAATAAATGAATACGCGGGAGGGGGCGCACGACATTCAGATGGCACACAAGTTCAGGCGCGGAAGAAAATTCGCATACCGTGAGATACGGGATTGTCCTTTTATAAGCTTTGAGGAGGCTGCCTCAAAGCTCGAGCGTATTTGCATACACTGTGAGGGTGAGATTCTTGTAAAGTCGGGAGACAGAGTCAAGATAGGCACGCCGCTTTCCGAGAAAGGCGGATTTACAAGACACAGTTCGGTATCGGGTATTGTGAATAAAGTTGAGCGGGGCGAAGTACTTATTGAAAATGACAAAAAGAACGAGCGAGAGGCGGAGCTTCCTTTTGGCATAAAGACGGGCAAGACGCTAAACGAGCTTGACGCAGAATTGCTTATAAAGACGGTCGCTTCCGCCGGGATAATCGAGTCTGACAGCGACTGCAAAACGCACGTTCTTCTTGAACAATCCTATAAAAAAGCAAAGACGCTTGTGATTAACGCGGTATGCACCGAGGAGAGCGACGCCGTGCCGGTTTACCTTGTCACGCACTTTGCAGAGCAGATAACGGCGGCGATGAAGATAATAATGTCTGCTTTAGGCATAAAGCAGGGAGTGATAGCGCTTTCGAAAAGGAGCAGGGAAGCGTATGAAAAGCTCATGCGGATAACAGAGCAAAGCGACATGATAAGGTGTGAAAGGCTCAGCGATAAGTATCCGCAGCAAAATCCGTATCTTATTGTATACGCGCTTTCGGGCATGGAGCTTTCGCCGCTTAGCAGTTGTGCCGACGCCGGATATCTTGTGCTGTCCGCGCTTTCCTGTTTTGACATATACCGACTTTTCGCACAGGGAAGGAGCTCATGCACCGATATTGTAAGTGTTGCAAAAAGCGGGAAAGAGACGTTTTTGTGCGAATTGCCAAAAGGTGTAAGTGCCGATGATTTAAAGATGTTATTTGATCTTCGGGGGGAGCTTACGTTTTCCTCGCCTCTTTGCAAATTATCAATAAATGATTTAGGCTTTGCGCGTTTGTCGCGGATAAGCGAAGCTTTTGCTCCCGTAATCGGAACGGGGGTATGCAGCAGGTGTGGGGAATGCGACGCGCTTTGTCCCATGTACTTAGTCGTATCCGAGTTTGCGGACGGCGGCATGGCGCCTTATGAAAAAAATAACGCCATGATATGCATAGAGTGCGGTCTGTGCGAGGAATACTGTCCGGCGCACATTCCTTTGCTCAGTAGGATAAGGGCAGAAAAAGCGTCGGATATCGGGAGGTGAGAAAAAGCTATGATAAAGGCCTTATCTTCGGGTATGAAGGGCGCATTGCCGCTTGGAAAAGCGCTTGAGGCAAACAGCATGTACTTTTTTGTGCTCGCCTCCCTTTTTCCGCTTGCTCTATGGTCATATGTATTATACGGCGTAAGGGCGCTTTGTCTTGAAGTTCTCGCGCTTGTATGCGGGGTACTCTTTCACACGGCTGCTTTTATAATAAAACGTTTTCTTTTAAAAAGAAGCGGTCTTCTTTATGACATTTCACCGCTTGTCAGTTGTATGCTGATAGTCCTGACCCTACCTCACAACACGCCGTATTACTGTATTGTAATCGGATGCGCCGCGGCGATTGCGTCAAAAGAGCTTACGGGGGGATTAGGCAAAAACGTGATCAATCCGGCTCTTTTCGGCAGGGTATTTTTGCAGTTGTTTTTTGCGAAGGAAACGGCGTTAAAGCTCGCCTTTGAGACCGATTCGGAAAGGAGCGGACTCGCCTCGGTACTGAGCGGTTCGATTCCCGAGCGTGATTTGTCTGACATGATACTTGGCAGGGCGGACGGCAATCTCGGTGAAATATCGGTGATACTGCTTATTTTATGCGGCATATTTCTTGCAGTTAACAGAGTCATAAATCTGCGGGCTCCGATTTCATACATTGTCGGCGCGGTCGTTTTTTCTATGTTGTTTGCGCCCGACAACGTATCGTATTTTCACTATATATGCGGTCAGCTTTTCTGCGGAGGAACGCTCTTTTGCGCGCTGTATTTTTGCTGCGATCCTGTAACCGCGCCGCATACAAGCGTCGGAAAATATGTTTTCGGAGGGGCGTGCGGTGCGTTTACGGTGTTGATACGGATATTTTTCTCCTTTGAGGGAGCATATATTGTCGTGCTGTTTGCCTCGCTTTGGGTACCGCTCATGGACCGTTTTCTGCGCCCGGACGTTTTCGGAGGAATGAAGAGAGCAAAGCCTGAGAAAATAAAAGCGATAAAAGCGAAAAAAGATTGATTATAAAGGGCAAAGGGGGATAGGCCCATTGATACGTGTATATGTAAAGCGTGTCGGGAGCGGCGCGGATCTTTCAAAGTCAGCTTATTCTCTTCTTGATCTTGCTCTTGATAAAGAAACGGGAAAGGGACTTTCCGCATATACTCTAAAAAGAGAAAAAAAGGGTAAGCCCTATTTTGAGGAGGGCTTTTGGCACTTTAACATTTCGCACAGCGGCGCTTATGTATGCTGCGCTCTGTCGGACGCTCCCGTGGGTATAGACATTCAAACAATCAAGAAAATATCTCCTTCTGTCATGAAGCGATTTTTTTCATGCGACGTCAGCGACCCGCGCGTTCAAACACGGATGTGGGCAAGATATGAGAGCATTGGAAAGCAGCAGGGATGCGGCATACCGCACGATTTTTTGGAAAACGGCTTTCATTTTATTGAAAAAGACTATACAGACGCCTGTCTTTGCGTTTGTACTTTAAAAAAAGACGGGGACGTTTTAATATTTGATATGTAGCTTTTAGAAAATTTGCACAAGAAACGAAGCGATTAATTGTGCAGACGGCACAATTTTTGTTCTAATTGCAAATTTTCATATAAAACGCTTGATTTACTGCAAAAAATGTGATAAAACACTTTATATACAATTACCGAATATGCAGGTGTTCGGAACTATAAAATTACATAAGGAGAATAACAATGAAAAAACTCGTAAGCGTGCTTTTAATATGCGCTATGGCATTCTCGCTTTTTGTAGCTTGCTCAAGTGATGACCAAGGCGGCACCTCAACCGATGCAACCACTACAAAAAAAATCACTACAAGAAAAGTCGAAAACAACGTCGATGTACCTGAGGACAAGGTAATCCTTGCCACCGGTGAAGCCGAGTACAAATATGTTGTCGCTGAAGTAACATGGACTTCTACAGACTATTTTACCCGCGATAACGACGGATTCGGAACCTTTGTAACAGAAAATCCCAACTGGTTTGCAAAAGATTTTGACGCAAGCTCATGGGAAACTGCCATCGGTTCTTTGGGCGATCGCACCAACGGCCGTACCGAGGGAGGCAGCCCGTACGGTTGGAGCGGCAACAATCACGGTATCTTTATAAGAACCAGCTTCACGCTTACACAGGAAGACATCGACGATATAAAGACTGAAGGCAACGCTCTATATCTTGACTGCTTCTATGACAACACGTTGCATCTTTACATCAACGGCACAGAGGTTGTACAGCATGACGAATCAACGCTTTTCCAAGAAGGTGTTTCCGGTCAGTCTACCGGCTGTCATGACTGGGTCGAAGATTATGATGCTATCTTCCTTGATTCCTCTGACGAGCGCTATGTATATGACGGCGACATCACCGACCTGCTTGTAGTCGGAGAGAACGTTATCGCGGCAAGTCTTCTTGACTGCTGGGGCGGAAGAGAATTCGACGTCGGTGTTTCCATTTTCCATTCTTCTAAGTAAGTTCAGATTATAAATCAAAAGTATCTGTACCAATTAATAAAAAATAACTAAAACTAAAACACACTCGGGCCGCTTTTCCTGCAAAGCGGCCCGTATATTTTTGGCTGTATGGGGCAAAGAAAATCGATGTTATCGATGCTATTAACAGCTCTGCCGACAAGGTCAAAACAATAAAAGGATAAAAGGCGTCCCGATTGCATTAAAGGCGCCTTTTATCGCGTATTAAGTTTGGCGGCGTCAAGGCTTTGATATATTTAAATTAAGTCAAAGGTCGGCGTCCTCTTCGGAGTCTGTTCTGTCGTCTCTGATGACGAGCTTTTCCACGCGGTGATTATTTATTTTGGTGACGGTGACAAAGAGCCCCGAGTATTCAAAAGAATCGCCTTCTTCGGGAATTTTGTCGAGCATTTGGATTGCCCAGCCGCCCGCCGTGGTATAGTCGCTTTCGTACAAATCGGAATCCAGCTCCAATATTTCAAAAAGGTCGTCTATATTCATCATTCCGTCGACCTCAAGCATATCGCCTCTTCGGGTGATTTCGCTTGTCATGTCGTCGCTTTCATCGAATATGTCGCCGACGATCTCTTCGACGATGTCCTCGACGGTGATAATGCCAAGCGTTCCGCCGAATTCGTCGAGCACGAAGGCCATTTCACAGTGTTTTTCGCGCATTTCCTTTAGTATTGATGAAATATCTCTTGTCATATGCACGTAAAGCGGGGGAGAGAGCAGGGGGGCAAGCTGCGCTTTTTCGCCTTTTTTCAAGTATTCGCAGGCAAAGCTGCGAGTTGTCAGCACGCCAAGCACATGGTCAAGGCTTTCTCTGTAAACGGGGAAGCGGGCGTATTCGAGCAGCGCGGTGTTTTTTGCAAGCTCGCTTACGCTGTCCTCGATATCAAAGCCCAAAACGTCGACTCTCGGCGTGAGGATATCCTTAGCGGTCTTTTCGGTAAAGCCTATGGCGCCCTTAATAAAGTCGCTTTCGGTTTCGGTGAAGCCGCCGTCATCCTCTATCTCGTCAACTATAGAGACAAGCTCGTCGTTTGTGGCGGTCGGGGATGCGTCCTTTGGGGTCCAAATAGGGCTGACAATATTAATAAGAAATTCGGTCGCAACCACAATCGGAGAAAAGAGCCGCATAAAAAATCTTATGGCGGGCGCGCACTTATACGCATAGCTGTCGCCGGCGTACGCCGCGATGATTTTGGGGAATATCTCTCCGAAGAGCAGAAGCAGCAGGGTGATAAGCAGGGTGGCGGCGCTCTGCGCCAAAACGCGGTTCGATATTATCATTGTAAAGAGCAGGGTAGCGATAGAAGATGCCGCGATGTTCACAAGATTGTTAGACACAAGGATTGCCGAGATTGTTCTTGTGAAATGATCAATAAGATACAGTACCCGTGAGGCCCTCTCCTGTCCTTCTTCCGCCTCTCTTTTAACTCGCAGCTTGTTTGCCGAGGCAAGTGCGATCTCGCTTGAGGAAAAGAAAGCGGAGAGCATGATGAGTATGACTATTGAAAAAGAAAGAAGCGCATATATCATAAGTCGTCCTCCCCGTTTTCGTGAGCGGTGAAGGAGGAATCGTCGCTGTCGTTTATTTCTCCCACGATCTCCTCAAGCACATCCTCCATAGTAACGATTCCGATAACATGGCGTTCTGTATCCCTTACAAAGGCAAGGTGACACTTGTGCTTTCCCATTTCTTCAAATACGGTGGCAAGTCTCGTCTCTGCGGAAATGTACATGGGAGGCGATATGAATCGGCGTATATCGGCCTTTTTTTTGTTCATTACGGAAACGAGGTATTCTTCCGCTCTGAGAAAGCCGATAAAAATGTCGGGGTTATCGCGGTAGACGGGAATGCGCGAGTACTTGATTGAAAGCAGGGTTTTTAGCATCTGCTGCTCGGGAAGCTTCACGGAGAGGGAGACGATGTCTTTTTTCGGGACCAGCACGTCCTTTGCCCTCATGTCCCCGAATTCGATCGCCGAGCAGATTATATCGCTTTCTTCCCGGTCGAAGCCGCCCTCCTCCTCGACCGTCTCGACGATTGTCTGAAGGTCGTCGTCGGTGAACTCGGGCTGCGCGGGAAAGAGCTTTGAGAGCTTTTTCTTTACCGCGTTTGAAAGGAGGGTAAGCACCTTTGAAACGGGCAGAAAGAGCTTAATAAAAAACATAGTGGGATAAGCTATTGCAAGCGCGTACGAATCGCAGTTGGCTCTTGCAAAGCTTTTCGGTACGGTTTCGGCAAGGATGTAAAAAACGACCGTCACGGCAAGCGTTGAAACAAGCGAGCCGATGTTTCCGAGCATTGTTATGAACATCACAGTCGCCGCGGAGGCGGCAAGGGTGTTGCAGATGTTGTTGCCTATGAGGATGGCAATAAGGGTATTATCGAAATTGTCGACTATTTCAGCCGCAATCAGAGCGCGCCGCTTTTTCATTTCCGCAAGCTGCTTGATACGTATTTTGTTGCAGTATGAGTAGGCAGTTTCGGCGCTTGAGAAGAAAGCGCTTAAGATCATCAGAATGAAAATGAGAGCAAGGCCGAAAAGTATATCCCGGCGCGTGTTTATCGCTGCCAATGCAAAGCAACATCGGGGAACGTCCATGAAAATTATCAACTCCTTAGAAAATAAAAAACGCAACAAAAACTCGCTGTGACGATATTATGCCACAGAAAAAGTAAGTGTTGCTTCAATAATATTAGAAAAATATATTACACCGAACGAATGTAATCGGGGTATGTCCAAAAATAAATCACCCTTATTATTACAATATCAAATATTATTATATCACCTTTGGCCCGATATGTCAATAGCTTTTTGGCTTTTTTTAATTAGTCGGTGTATGTGTTAAAATGATATGAACCAATAAAAAATAAAAAGAGAAAATCTATCTTTGGTATGGTATAATTAAGTT
>CANPZU010000076.1 GCA_947588825.1 uncultured Clostridia bacterium | reverse complement strand
TTTGAATTGAACCGCCGTATGCCGAACGGCATGTACGGTGGTGTGAGAGGCGCTACTTGTTAGTGCCTACTCGATTTATAAATTGTGTATCTGGAATTTGGAGGTTTCTTAATCCTGCCCGTCCTCATCCGGGATATCCGATTCCTCTTCATCGATTATATCGGCCTCTGCCAGCAGATTTAGAAAAGCTTTCACGTCGATTTCGGCGCTCTCCCTTTCTATATCGTATGTGGCAAGCATAAGTGAAACAAGCTCGTCTTTTGTAGCGCCCTTGGACAGAGCTTCCCAAAGGAGCTTGGCATGGCCGCTCAGCGGTATGTAGCCATCGAATTTATCGGCGGCTTTTCCCGTTGCGCAGACCGTCTCGACTCCGTTGGTTTCTTTCGCGACAAAACCGGGTTTGATAATCATAAAACAGTTAGTTCCTTCCTTTTTGACAGAGCCGTAATGCGTTTTTGCATTCGGTCATAACTATACAAATATATTATAGTATATACTTGTTCGATTTTCAATATAAATTTTTTATTATTTTGATTTATTTATAAATTCGAGCAAAATGCCAATGTTTTCGGCGCTGCCGCAATCGACGGTATAGATCATCTCGCTGTCGTTTATCAAAAGATAAATAATATCCTCTTCCTCGCCGGGCGCAAGCTTTAGGGTATCTTTGCCGTCTAATATAAGGGTGGCGGGATCGAGCAGAAAATAGGAATCGAAGTTATCGCCGCCATAATCTATAAAACGGCCGATGCTCAGACTCAAAATAACATCGGCGAGTTTTTTTTCGTCGTCTGAGCACTTTTTTGTGTCAAAAGAGATAGAATATCCGTGTCTGCTTGTGAAATCTACATGTGATATTTGGGACATGTCGGGAAGGGAGTCGTTTTCCAAAAGCTCTTCAAGTTCGATATCAAACGCTTCCACATAGTCGCCTGAGACGATATAAATCTTGTTTGTTCCCTTGACACAAAAATAGTAACCGTCATAATATTCGTTGTATTCTCCGAAGCAGAACTCATGCGTATGGCCGTCTTCAGTTACCTTAAGGGTGTGTTTCGGGCTCTCCAGCCCATATTCCCCAAAGTCCTCGCAGTTTTCGTTCACAACCCTCAAAGCGGTGATTATTTCAATTTTCGATATAAGCTCACGCACCTTGCTCTCGGAAACGGGGAGATGTTCATTTTCAGAGAGCATCCATCTGCCGTTGTGCCTGTATAGAGATATCGGTTTGTCCGACATGTCAAAGTCAAGGCAGGAGATATCGGAAGAAACAAAGCGCATCACAAGAAGCTGCGCGTTTTTTGTCTCATCTTCTTTTTCGTCACTTACCGCGTCGTGTATCACTAAGGCAAAGTACGTTCCAAAAAGAAGCAGGCAGAGCAGCGCGGCGATAAGCAAAATGATCGTTTGCTTTTTCATGATCTGCGTCTCCTTGAAATTACCACTGCGAGCCCGACGCCCACGACTGCTCCGGGAATGATTACGCAAAGAAAGACGCTCCAAAAGACCTCTTGGGCGACATTGAGAATAAGAGAGTCTTCAACAAGCATTTTTGACATGATGGAAAGGGAGGAGCTTTTGTTTGTCATTCGCTCTATAAGCGTGAGAAAATAAAGATAGTTGCCTCCTGTTGAAAAATTGTTTATCTCATCCGTGGCAAAGGCGGAACTGGATATCCACATTATTCTTGAGGTTTTTGAAGAGTTTTCGACAGTTGCAAGCACGCCCATTGTATACTCGTTTTTCTCAAGGTCGTCCTCCCCTTCGTTTTCCCCGTCGTGTATCTCCTCTACTGTGTAAGCGTCGGGGGAGCTTTTGAACATTTGAAGGTATGCGATTCCCTTTATCGGTGCGTCCTTGTTTATTAAAATCGGGTGAGCAAGCGGGGTGACCACGGAGTAGCCGCTTATACCGAGAGTGTCTGATGCCACGCTTATGTCGGGTATTACCATATATGTCTGTCCCAAATAATCTTTAGACTCGCATATATACCCCTCTCCCGGCGTCAGACCGTAGTTTTCCATAATCTTTAAAAGCAGCGGAAGGTCAAGATTATCTGCGTCCGTCATCAGCAGCACGTTCCCGCCGTTTGAAAGATATGAGGCGAGATGCTCCGATTCAATCTGCGAAAAATCCGTGACGGGAGAATTAATAATAAGGCAATCGGCGTCACTTGGAATGCCGGAGGCGACTATTGACAACTTAGAACAGTCGATATTGTCAAGAGACAGATTTGATAAAAGAGCGTCTGAAAGCTCCGCCTCGCCGTGTCCCGTCGAGGTATACAACTTAGGCAGGTTATCGGTCGTCACATAGTCTATGGCGGAGGTTATCGCCGCTTCTCCGGCAAAGAGCGTGTCATATGAGTAATAGGTTCCGAAATAGCTTTTGTAATACTGATAAAAAGCCTGAAAATCACTGTAGGACATTTCTCCCTGAAATATGGTGTCGCCTTGATCGTCAGTATAGTAGAGCGCAAAGGTGAACATGTTATAATAATCTACCGCCTTTGCCCGCTTGTCGCTTATTATTATAACGCTGTTGCTTTCAAGGTCTTTGTCCGTGTATGTGGAAACAAAAGTGGGCCTCACGGCGGGATCGATATTTACGACTTCTATCTTATCGGACAGCTCCGAATATTTGGCAAGCATATCTGTTACAGTGTCGTCTTCCTCGCCCGTTATACAGATGTGCGCTATCGTTATGTTTTCGTCGAGCGTTGAAAGATAGTCCTTTGTTACCTGTGAAATCTCTGAAAGCTTGAGCTTTGTAAGGTCAAGGCGTTTGGCGCTTACTGGAATAAGTGATACAAGAAGATTTAGCGCGATGGCTATAAGCACAATGATTGTCGATAAAATTATGCTGTAGGAACCGTATTTGAGTTTTCTTTTTTGATTTTCGTTCATAGAATCTTCTCCTTTCAGTTCCAGCGCTTTCTTTCGACCGATTGACAGCTCAAAAAGACAAACACCGCGGATACGCTAAGATAGTAAATCACCGATGAAATGTCAAATACTCCGTATGTGGAAAAGGAGGAGAAACGGTCTGTCAGAGAAAGAAATGATACAAGAGAGGCCGCAGCACCCTCAAGCAGCTCATCGTTTATGCAAAAGATTGCAATAAGTACGCTTTCCAAAATGGCTATAACGGCGCCGCAGGCAATCCTGTTTGAGGTCAGATAACCCGCGATAAGACCGAAGGCGACGATAAGGACGGTTATTATAACAAATGACGCAAATGATGTGGCGGGAAGCATGAGGACGATTGTGGGAAGAAAATATATAACAAGCAGACAGGCAAATGTTATGACGGCCGCTACTATGGCGCTGTCGGTCAGTGAAGAAATGAAAAGTCCTATTGACAGCATCGCCGCTCCGCACAAAATAAACGCGACGGTTGCGGCAAATGAGCTTATATAATTGACATTGCCGTACAGTCCGAGAATAAATGTATAAAAGAAGGTGAGGACCAAGGGAAGCGCGATTATCGTGACCATTGCAAAATACTTTCCAAGTATCACTCTGCTTTGCTTTATCGGCAGGGAGCTTATCAGAATCTGCGTGCCCGTGCCTCTTTCCTGTGCCAAAGCGCGCATTGAGAGGACCGGTACCGCGATAAGCAGAACAAACAGCGTGTTTGAATAAGATGTCTCGATTGAGGAAGCTAAATTGAACAGTGAGTTCAACGACACAAAAAAACCCGAAAACAAGAGAATAAATGCGATGAGGGCGGGAGCGACAAAACTGTAAAAGGCGGAGCGAAGCTCCTTTTTATAAATTGCAAACATCATTTTCTCCTTTCAGCCAAACAGCGGTCTGTAATCGTCTCCGTCGTCTTCATCTTCTTTTTCTGATTTGGAAGGGCGTTTTTGTCCTTTCTTTGAAAGCGCGTTTTGGTCTGTGTTCAGATTGGGCGTTTCTTCCTCATTCGGGGCTTGTATATCCGACTCTTCAAATTCTTCCGGTCCGTTTTGAATGTTGTCCGGCGCTTTTTCAGTGGCCTTCAGGAAAACGTCCTCAAGAGTTATTATTCTGTAGTTCATAGACAGTATAGGAACTCCGGCCTTCGCAAAAGCAAAAAAGACGCTTTCACGGGGGTCCTTTTTTTTAGGGCAGGTTATCATTATGTCGCTGCCCGATCTTTGAGACGGGGTAATTGTATACTCGGTAACGCCGCTCACAAAGGACATTATCTGCTTTGCCCGTTCTTCCTTACACTTGACATTTAAGGTAAGGATGTCGTTTCCGGCATACTGCTTTTGCAAATTATTAAGCGTGTCGCTTGCTACCAAAGTACCTTTTGACATTATCATTATTCGGTCGCAAAGCTCCTCCACCTCTGATAATATGTGACTTGAAAGAATCACCGTCCCCTTTTTTGCAAGGTCCTTTATAAGACTTCTGACCTGTATCACCTGCTTTGGGTCAAGTCCTACCGTCGGTTCGTCAAGTATTATTATATCGGGGCCGCCGATGGTCGCCTGCGCTATGCCGACCCTCTGCCGATATCCCTTTGAAAGATTTCGTATAAGCTTTGAACTGACATCGGCAAGCTTTGTCTCTTCTATCGCCTCGCGCACTGCAAGGCGCAGACGCGAGCCCTTCAGTCCTTTGGCTTCTCCCACAAAGCACAGGTATTCATATGGGGTCAGCTCGGGGTAAAGCGGGGGATTTTCCGGCAGATATCCAATATGTTTTTTTGCGCCTTCGGGGTCGCTGAAAATATCCTTCCCGTTTATCAGTATCTTTCCTCTTGTAGTGGCAAGGGCGCCGGCAAGCATGTTCATTGTGGTGGTTTTTCCCGCCCCGTTGGGGCCGAGAAATCCGTATATATGTCCTTTTTCGATTGTAAAGCTCAGATCGTTCACGGCGCACAGCGTGCCGTAATATTTTGTGAGATTTGTAACTTGAATCACGTGTATGCCTCCGATGATTTTAACTAACATTATATAGGACAATTATGAATATTGTGTGTTAAGAGGAAAGAAAAATGATGATATGAGCAAATATTTTTGCCCGAATGTCTAAAAATTTGAATTATCTATTGAAAAAAAAGACGGTATAAAGTATAATAAACAAAGTGATGATATAAAAATGCGGTTTTGTCGGCCTTTCGTCCCCCTTTTTGCGGCGCGCTCCGCAAAAAGATACATCGGCCATGCCGCACGGAAATTTTAAACGGACGCAGGCTTTAAACAATGCAAATGATTGTTTTGCATTTTGCCGATTGCGTCCTCTTTCACCGATTTTATTTCGGCATCACACAAAAGCGCCGCTTGCCGCGCGGGAGAGCTTATAAATGACATATAGAAAATGAATGTATGTATCTTCACACCGCCGCGTGTTCCTTGCGGGCGTAAATTTTATATTTTATAAACAAAAACATTAACGGAGAGTAAAATGAACAGAATCATTAAAAAGAAAGTACTTAATCCGACGGTGGTTTTAATGGAGGTGGAAGCTCCTCTCGTAGCCAAAAAAGCCGAACCGGGACAGTTTATTATACTGCGCGTTGACAAAGACGGCGAAAGGATACCTCTTACCGTAGCCGATTATGACAGGGAAAAGGGAAGTATCACCATTATATTCCAGACGGTCGGCGCGACTACTCGCCAGCTTTCATTTCTTGAGGAGGGCGATTATATTCACGACTTTGTCGGACCGCTGGGCAAACCCACACATGTCGAGGGGCTTAAAAAGGTGGCGGTCGTCGGAGGAGGCGTAGGCTGCGCGATAGCATACCCGATAGCCAAAAAGCTGCACGCCATGGGAGTTATCGTGCACTCCGTGGTGGGCTTTAGAAACAGGGATCTTATAATCCTTGAGGATGAATTCAAGGCTTCAAGCGACAAATTCGTTCTCATGACCGACGACGGAAGCGCGGGCAAAAAGGGACTTGTGACAAACGCCCTTGAAGAGCTTATTGCCAAAGGCGAGGAATATGACGAGGTCATAACAATAGGTCCGCTCATTATGATGAAATTCGTATGTCAGCTTACAAAAAAATACGGCGTCAAGACGGTTGCGAGCATGAATCCGATAATGATAGACGGAACGGGAATGTGCGGCGGATGCCGCCTTACCGTCGGAGGGAAAACGGTCTTTGCCTGTGTCGACGGTCCTGAATTTGACGGACATATGATCGATTTTGACGAGGCGATAATGCGCTCCTCAATGTATAAGCAGTTTGAGACGCGCGCATACGAAAAGGCGTGCAACCTCTACAAAAACAGCTGAAAGGAGAGCGTAAAATGGCAAACATGTCAAATATCAAAAATCCAATGCCCACGCAGGACGCAAATGTGCGAAAAAACAACTTTCTCGAGGTGGCAACCGGCTATACTGAAAAGCTTGCGCTCTCGGAAGCAACACGCTGTCTCGGCTGCAAAAACATGCCTTGCGTCTCGGGATGCCCGGTAAACGTACATATTTCGGACTTTATAGCAAAAGTAAAAGAGGGCGATTTTGAACAGGCTTACAAGATAATATCTTTTTCAAACTCTCTTCCCGCCGTATGCGGCAGAGTCTGCCCGCAGGAGAGCCAGTGCGAGGCAAAATGCGTGCGCGGTATTAAGGGAGAGCCGGTCGCTATAGGCAGACTTGAGCGTTTTGTCGCCGATTATCACAATGAAAATTCAAAAGAAGTTCCCGAAAGGTCAATATCAAACAACCATAAAGTGGCGATTGTCGGTTCGGGTCCCGCGGGACTTACCTGCGCGGGCGATCTTGCCCGCATGGGTTATGAGGTTACGGTCTATGAGGCGCTTCATCTTGCCGGAGGAGTACTCGTGTACGGTATACCCGAGTTCAGACTTCCAAAGGCAATCGTTCAAAAGGAAATAGATTCCCTTAAGGCTATCGGCGTTCGTTTTGAAGTCAACGCCGTAATCGGAAAGGCTTTGTCAGTCGACGAGCTTTTGAACGAATACGGATTTGAAGCGGTGTTTATCGGCACGGGCGCCGGACTTCCGAGGTTTATGAATATTCCCGGTGAGAATTTTAAAGGCGTATACAGCGCAAATGAGTTTCTCACCAGAGTCAACCTTATGAAGGCCTACAAGGAGGATGGCGCCACTCCCGTTATGAGAGCCTCAAAAGTCGCAGTTGTAGGCGGCGGAAACGTCGCTATGGATGCGGCAAGAAGCGCCCTGCGGCTTGGAGCAAACGAGGTTTATATCGTTTACCGCAGAGGAGAGGAGGAGCTTCCGGCAAGAAAGGAAGAGATAGAGCACGCAAAGGAAGAGGGCGTCATATTCAGATTGCTGACTAATCCCACTCGTATCTTGGGGGATGAAAACGGTTTTGTTAAAGGAATTGAATGCGTTAATATGGAGCTTGGCGAACCGGATGCCTCGGGAAGAAGAAGACCGATTGAAAAGAAAGGCAGCGAGTTTATAATCGATATTGACTGTGTCATAATGTCAATAGGCACCTCTCCCAATCCTCTTATAAAGTCTACTACCGAGGGACTTGAAATTTCAAAACACGGCGGTATAATCACCGACGATGACGGTCTTACCTCAAGAGAAGGAATTTACGCCGGAGGAGACGCCGTAACGGGCGCTGCCACTGTGATACTTGCCATGGGAGCGGGAAAAAAGGCCGCATTGGCAATAGATAAATATATAAAAGAAAAAAAGTGACATACATGTAAAAATGCTCACAAACAAGGGGCTGTAAAAAAACAGGCCAAAAAAATCCGAGGTTCACTGAAGGAAGTGAATCTCGGATGTTTTTTAATTA
>CANPZU010000075.1 GCA_947588825.1 uncultured Clostridia bacterium | reverse complement strand
CCGGTGGAAAGCGACGGATTTGTTCACTTTGTAAACTTCCAGATTTTCAAGACATTGAGTGTTAAGTTTTAACATATTTTGTAAGTTTAAGTCGCAACACAAAATATTGACAATCTCACATATTTGTGATATAATATAATTAGGCCGTTCCGATTGATTTGACAGCATGGAATGATACGGGTTCAAAGTAATAAAGGTTCTTCCGTACATGTGAGTTTGAACAACTACCTATCATTGGGCGGCCCTCCAAAAGTAAATAGGAGGTTATTATGAAAAATTTACTTATACCGAGAAGTAACAAGAAATCTACTGCTTCGCTATCGATTCGCGCCGCATGCGCAATGTCTATTCCTAACGTAAAGAATATGAGCGAGAGAGAAGTTGAGCAGCTTGTCAACGTGCAGGAGGCACGACTTTCTGCTATTGCAGCAGACAAGCGAAATACGGCATTCTCGAAACAGGAAGGCCGCACAGTAATTATCATTTGAGGTGTTATATGGACGATGAAAGAACGGCACCCGAAAACAACGGCTCCGACGCGGAAAAACTCCGCGAACAGAACGAGGCTCTTTTGCGGGAGCTTCGCGAACTCAAAGAAAGTTTTAAGGCGGCATTCAATACTACACCGCCAGCTACGAATCCCGACGATGAGTTCGATAAAGAAATCGCAAAACTATTAAAATAAGGAGAGAAAACTATGGCACTTTTGCAAGCTTTGCAGAACATTTTCAAGGTACCTGATTATGCAGACCGCCTTCCCGAGAGTGTAAAGACGGTTATCAAGGCAGGTAATTTCGGCGAAACAAGTTTTCCCGCAAAGGTAAAGAACGACGTACTTCAAATTCTCGTCGACAAGATTGCCAAGCAAGACATTCATGCATTCCGTTATAACGGAATCGATAGCGAAATCTTCTATCGTGGTTATATGACCCACGGTTCCGTTATCGAAGATGATTACGTTGAGCCGCCCAAGGCCGACGAAGTAACGGCTTATCCCGCCATTAGCGCAGTCGGCGCGCAGACCCCCGAGTTCGATTTTTCGAAGTTCAATCCCTATGACTTCAAACTTCCTACCGTCAAGACGGCGTATTATATGCTCAAAGTGTATTTGCAGTATCACGTCACCGTAACCGAGGACACGTTCAAGCGCGCATTTATTTCGGAGGAGGGAGCTCGTAATTTCGTAAACATTATTCTCGGCTCTATGGCCGAATCCATGAAGCTCGACATTTGGCTCATTCTTCGTGAAATGCTCCAAAATCCCGATAACTATCAGGAGGCGGCACAGGTCGAAATCAGTGTTGCGGGCGATGAGTTTACACAGGAAGAGGCCGTCGCTTTTGTAAAGCAGATTTCGCTTTATGCAAAGGCTCTCAAAGCGAATACTTCGGCATATAATAAGCTCGGCGTTCTTACCAATACAGACCCCTCCAATCTTCGCCTTTATATCGCCGCGGGCGTCAAGACGCTTATTGAAGCGGCACAGGTCAATGCTTTCAATCCATTCATGGATTATGGCGTTGAGGTAGTCGAGGTTGAGGGTTGGGGCCAAACGGGACTTACCAACGGACTTGCGGCCGTTCTCGTCGATAAGAGAGCTCCTTTCTTTTATGATTGGAGCCGCGACAAAATGGACAGCTACTATAATGCCGTAGGGCCTGGCGGCTATGCGACGGCATGGCGTTCGAGAGGTATTCTTCTCGGATTTTCGCTTTATCGCAACGCCGTCATGTTTAAGCTCACAGGGAAATAACCTCCTCATATAGGGAGGGAGGTGGGTATAATATAGGAGGTAAAACATGGTAAGATGTCTCGGATATTTTATTCAGACAACTCTTGCGCCGAACAGACGCGCATATGATTCTTCGGCTATGCGGAATATCATAAAATCTCTACCCGCAGGCCGCTTTACCCCCATAATCGTTGACAGTGAACTTTCATATAGCGTAGACGCTACAAAACTCTATGTCGATATTACACTTGTACAGGGCGCATATCCCTATTTCGGAGCATCGGGAATGCCCTATATTGTGTTTTATACAGGCAAGGGAGTTGAGTATAATAGCGCCGAAGAGGTGCCAGATAAATTCAAATTTACTGACAGAAAAATGACGAACGTGTTTTTCGCGTTTACGTCGAGAATTGATACGAATAGCCTGTCCCCCAATACATTTCGGGTGTATTATCGGGTGGATTGGTGGTCAACTTTCCTTGTCCACTACGATAGGCGGCCTTATGTCTGTGGAGAAATAGAGCGGGCCCATGTAAATGACCTTATTAGGGTTGGCGGAGGATACACACCCTCTTTTTCCGATTTTACGAACGAGCCCGAAATGACATTTCCTTCTAACGCATATGCCTCTCAAAGCAGATGTGTTAAGCATAAGGTAACAGTAATCGACAATTCCGATGAAGGAATTGATATGCAGGAGTATTCTAATCGATTTGCCTTTCTCGTTATGGCTCTACGAAATACCTCGGGGTTGACAGACCCGAAGCATTCACAATACTCGGTTGCTATGAAAGAAAACGCATACGGTTCGACTGTATATCCCAACACGGTTGGTATTGTCTACTTCACAGCCCTCTATATGGGATTATCGGCTTCCCCGATATTCATGCAAGTTGGGAAAGATTTCCCATATGACTATGTGGGAAAAGAAATATTCGATAATATTACCGATGACCGCATTATTGCAATGTATATTACACAGGACCCTCCGTCCGATGTGGAAATTATATATAAGGGCAATAATCAATTCGATTTTCGGTTTGATTATTCGAAGAATCCTGCACAGCCTACCTCTATGGTATATGACGCAGGGGACGTTTCTAAATACATGAAAGTCTACCCTGTTGACTATCCCGATTACTACCCTGTGTCCGAAGAAGTGCTCAATTTACAGTCGGGAATTGGCGTTGTACCATATGACGAAACAACCGTAATACCCACAGAGGTGTCGGCAAGTCCGAGCGTCGAAGAGTCGGCGGTATCTGCTTATCTAAATAAGTTTATCGTTAAGGCTCATACTAATCCCTACTGTTCATTATCGTTTTATAGCGGCGGAAACACGACCTTATTTGACGTAACTGTCCGTAAGACATACGGCGGTTTATATGCCGTTCGAGAGCCGATTACTGGCTCATATATCGTGTTCACGGAGCGTGGAAGTGCTCCATTAGACTCGTGGAAACAGCCCACCACTTCTTATGTATTCTATAATACAGGACTGTTTACCCCTCCCTTCTCGGAAAATTGGCTCAACCGCCAGAATGCTCTCGACGAGGCGTCGCATAGTAAGGTGCAGACCGCTCTCGGCGCAACGGCAGGTATTATGGGTACCATTACAGGCGTAGGGGCCGATATTGCCAATATCGTTCTCAATCCTGCAAGTTTACAAGCTTCGGCAGGCGACCTAATGTCTACTCCGTCGAGAGTTCTCGAAAATGCAGGACAGATTGAGACGGCAGTATATACAGCAAGAGTGGCTGATAGAGCTATTGAGGCATATGGAAACGACTATTTCGTTCGAGGAAGTGTGCCCTCACAGGCAACGGTTGGAATTATAGGAGACGATATGCTTTATGTAACGCATACATATCTTAATTACGATAACTTCGCCTCTCTCGTATGGAACTTGCACCTATACGGCTATAAAACGAAACTTGACTTATATCAACTTCTCGACCTTGATAAACATAGACGCACCGCGTTCAATTTCGTAAAAACAATTCACTGTCAATGTCTGGAATATCTCGGCCGCCCTGATACGAGCGCGAGGGAGGCAACCCTGTTCGGCTCTCTCGATGTCGTTGCAGATATTCAGTCAATGTTTGACAGGGGAGTTTTTCTTCTCGTAAGTCCCCTTGCCGAGCAGACATTACGGGTAACTAATTTACCCTATCTTATATAAGGAGGCGACATGGCATATTTAGGACAAAATTCGCTGAACGATACGTTCGGGTTCTATCTCGACCGCTTCGGCTATAACGAACTGTGGCGTTCCGTGGCGGGCAATAACAGGGCCTACTTATTGTTCATGCAACGTTTTCTTAACTACTTTATGAACAGGTTCGAATACGACGGCGTTCCCGAGGAATCGAAGAAAATGACATTCCGCGATAACGTATTTGAGAGGTCCCTGTTCTTTACTACCGCCAACGCCTTTTTTGAGGACCCACAGCTTGGATTGCAAGTGCTCCCCGTTTCGGGGTGGTCGGGAGAGCGGGATATTGCAGGTTTTCCGAAAACGTGGGAAGTCAATGCGGGTAATGGCTATAAAAAGAATCTCACATATAAGAATAGTGTTCTCATGTTTAACGACATGTCCTATACTATTCCATTTCTACACATTTTGTACGAAATGTCCTTCATGGTAGAAATCGACAATACCCACCGCCAAAATCTCCGAGCACTTCGTCAACCTGTTATCATGGAGGTAACGGAGGACGAAAAGAAGAGTGCCGAGAAGTTTATCGGCGAACTTTCCGAATATAGCGATATTATAAAAGTACGCAAGCGCGTAGTCGATAAATCTCTTCGCGGAAGTACTAATCCTTACAATATGACGGTTTTCAATTCGGGCGCACAGATGATTACCGATGAGCTAAATAAGGACTTCGTCACATTCGAGAACAGAATCTTTACATACCTCGGCCTTAACAACGTAACTTTTGAAAAGAAGGAACGTATGTTAACTGGCGAATTGTCGCAAAATGACCAAGTGATACAATCCAATTTTTCGAATGCTTTACAATGCCGCGAAACGGCGATTGAGCAGGTAAACAAGATGTTTGGTGTATCACTATCTGTCAAGCCCGCGACGTATCGGGCACCCGACACCGATATGGTAAATACCCAAGCGCAAAACTTCAAAAGGGAGGGAGTAGACAATGCAGGCACGCCAATTCCCGCAGACAGTTCTGTATCATGAGAGAATAACTATGTCTCTCGTCGAGGCCCAATATACTAAATATTATCCTGATATTGAAGGACAAATGGCCCCTCTTCTCGGCAGTCTTAACGGCATGGAGTGGACACGCGCAAGCGTCGACAACACGGAGGCCGCGTTCTATGACGTTATCTCTCAATACTATGCCAATAGCGAAATATCATGCGACGATATTGACTATTGGGTAAAACGTTTCAATGCAATATTCAATATAAAGTATGCAGAAATGCGTCTATTCATTGATTCGCGCGCTATTCCTTTCGGGAATACCGAGACAATGGAGCGGCATATAACCGACCAAAATACATTTGGTCATACGGTGCAAGATGTTTATAAACGGAACGGCAGTAATACGACCAAAGATACTCGGAAGTCGGGAGTTCAAAATGCCGTAACTAATCTCGAAAAGAGCGAGGGGGAAAGTACAGGCGAAACTACATACGGCGAAGGTTCGAGCAATATGAGGACATGGTCAAATTCCGATAATCGCCAAACCGATACTAACTACACTCGCACCGAAATAACGGCCGCAGATATCGCCCGATATTTCGACACAGATATGCTTGGGCGTTGGATTGACGCGTTTCATGCACTTTTTATGGAGGTATTATGATTACTATAATTTACAGCCTTTTGAGCGAATCCGTAAACGTCAGCGCGCAGATTGGCGCTTGGATTACACTTGCATGTGATGTTGTAATTTCTCTTATCTACCTTTATAAGGCATGTAAAAGCGGCAACCTAACGCCAGACGCGCTTATCGCATGGATTCGTTCTATTCGAAACAGATTTACAAAGAAAAATAAGGAGGATACTGATAATGTTGTTCAACAAAACGATTCGGAACATTCTGATAACTTACGCAAGTGAACACGGATTACCATATCCGCTTACCGTTGAGCAGTCATTCAATGCCGTATGTGAATGGGTGCAAAAATATGCCCAAGATAATATCAATCCTCCACAGATTCGCGACGGCAAGTGGTATATTTGGGACAGTGAAACCTCGGATTATAAAGACAGCGGCGTAAGTGCAAACGGCACCGAAGGTCCCAAGGGCGATACAGGCGTGGGCATTACAGACGTTGAAGTGACTCCGCACTCGACTGACGCACAAGGTGGTAATGTCTATCAACTCGAAGTAAAGACAACCGACCAAAAGACGATTGAGGCGGGTACATTTACCGCACCGAGAGGTCCACAAGGATTGACAGGTATACAAGGTCCCGTAGGTCCTACGGGACCCGAAGGACAAAGAGGGCCACAAGGATTGCAGGGTGTCTCCGTCGTTTCCGTCTCCGTAATTCCACTCGAATAAGGAGGCCATATGAAAGTAAAACTTGAACTCGGCCTATCTGACGGCACTACAATCGATTCGGAGCCTTTCGACTTGACCGTACAGCTTCCTCCCGAAAGTCCAAAGAAGTTGTGGGTATACCAAGTAGTACAATTCTATTACAAAGATTCGGACAGAGAATACAGCTTCATCTCTTCACCTGTCGTGAGTGATACACGCCTCGGTCCTTTCAATAACAAAGACCCCAAAATCAACGCACAATACATGTGGCAATATCTTGTGACAGGTTCAACGCAAGGATTAGTAGAAGGAGAGACGAGCTTCCTTGCCGTCAACGGTTCGTATAAAGATAATGAGGCTCAAACGGAATTGACATGGGTAACTCAATTGAGGGCCGATGTTAAGTCAGGCATAAAGGGTTGGTATCTTTATAACAATATCCCAAAAGATTCGGGGGAATCGGAAAGGGGCATAACTACGCTATACGGCGGGGCAGGTTCCGCAAGCAGTATGACGAGCGGCGTGCAGATATGCACTATTACAGAAAAAGAAATAACATTATAAGGGGGCCTTATCATGTCAAAAAATATTGAACTAAAATTTGGGCTATCTAACGGTAACTATATTACCACAGGCCCTATCGAACTACCCGAAGGGCCGCAAGGGCCCCAGGGAGTGGCTGTCGATATCCCTAAAATAAAGCTTGATACTTCCGATGTAAAGTCGCATACTGATGACAGCGTGGAGTTAAGCAAGAGTGGGCAATTAAAACTTCTTGGCACTATCGATATGGATACTCCGCTCGTTCTTATTACTGTTCCCCTTACGCCTCATTTTATTCCGACCATTATGTTTACAGTAGAAGCGTCGCATATCGACTCCGAAAATGCTTATTTTGGAGTGGGATTCGTTGATATTCCAGATGAGTACATAGGCGGACTACATGTTGCTTATTTTAAGGTAAGTACTTCATCGGAAAGCACAGCGATTATGGAGCTTCGTAAAATACCTTTTGAACATAAAAGTTTAGATGACGCATTTCCGTATATAGTCTCGTCGCAGTCCGATTTGGAGCCCTTTATATCGGCGGGTCAGATAGATAAATCCATAGCGTTTTTAGACGGCTATTATTCGGCCGATACGTTCACCTATTTACAGGTGGCAAACGACTGTAAAATCGTGGGATTCGGTAATGTAACACTACATAATATCGGGTTTCATGGCGATAATAACATGTCCAACGAAATTTGCAATATTCATTTCTCTTGCGACAGTACAATGAAAAACACAGAATATTTTGTAAGATACTTTGCTAAGGTAGATAACGTTTCAGCTATTATCACTACAAACGGAAGTGTTTCATACTTTTACGGTAAGGCATTCCGTAATTGCAGTAACCTATCAAATTGTAGTGTTACGATTTACCACAATTCCGACTCTGCCCGCACTTCCGACTTGCGGGATTATGAGGATTGTGCTAATATTGTAAATTGTTCGTCAAAGTTCATCTCAACGCGAGGAAAATGGCAAGGGGCAGGTGCAGACCCCAACGATGTGTTATATACCTTCTACAAATGCACATACATTGCCAATGTTTCGGTAAATATCTCCATAACAAACGACCCATCTCTTACGAGGTATGGAAGTATGGCCGTGGGGATATTCGAAGACAGTAAATATATTTCTAATACATCGGTGGTTAAACCTACGGCACTTCCAGAAGGAGTATCGCTTATGAGCAGAGGCGCTACTAAATATTCTAACGATACTGTCGACGGAATCAAATAAAAAAAAAAAAAAAAAAAAAAAAAAAAA
>CANPZU010000074.1 GCA_947588825.1 uncultured Clostridia bacterium | reverse complement strand
TTTTAATTAAAAAACATCCGAGATTCACTTCCTTTAGTGAACCTCGGATTTTTTTGGCCTGTTTTTTTACAGCCCCTGATTTAACCCCTTCAAAAACCTTCGAAAGCCGCCAAGGCGCCGCGCTGCGGCGTGCTTAGCCGGTTTTTCCGGCTTTTTATAAAGCCGGCGGGTAGAGGGCAAAAAGGGCAAGGGCAAAGCCCCGCCGCGCCCTCGGGCGCGAAAGGACTTTAACGTTAACGTTAAAGGACCCTTCACGCAAAGGGACGCGCCGGGAAGATGCAATTTATTCGAGAATAAATGTTTCGATCTTATGTGCGCCCAAGGTGAAGCTGAACTTACCGTCCTTCAGGGCGACGTCCTCGATAGGCTTTTCATCAAGACGGGTCCTTGTGACTTTAGTTACGGGGAGGATTGTGGAAGCGTCGACGGTCTGAGAGACGCCGGTGGTATTCCAAACGCGCAGTGTTATTCCCTTACCTGACTCGGCCTGTTTAAGGGCGGAGATCATAAGGCTTTTGTCGTTTGCCTTAAATGACAGGAAAGAGGAGGAATCGTCAAGAGTGCCGACATTGCTGTAGACTCCCTGAACGGCTTTGATAGGCACCTTATGGGCGTAAGCGGCCTGAAGGACGCCCGCGTCAAACCAATTACCAGAGTGAGGCATAATGGCGTATTCATACTCCATTGTACCGAAGGAATGTTGGCCGGTATACTTATCGAGCTCCTCATAGGTCATGTTATTATTTGCGGTCATATAGGCGCGCTGCGTACGGATGAGGGTGATTTTTACTGTGCGGGCGGCATCGTCTTGAATCTCGTATTCTCTCAGGCCCTTAGTGAGGACGGCAAGGCCGATTTTACCGTCGGAGACGTCAACAAAGTTTTGCATAGGCTGGAACGGGAAGAAGCCTTCGAAGTTGTCCTTGTGATCTCTCCATTTAATAGTACGTCTTGCGACGTCCCAAGCGCTTTCGCTGTCGGCAAAGTCTGCATTTGAGACGCCTGACGGGAAGTTGACGCACAGCTTATGGTCGCGTATCTCGTTTTTGAGCTTTGTATTGACTTTAAGGTACTTTGCGTCCTTTTCAAGGGTGAGCAGGGTAGTGATAGGCAGGGTTTTAATTTCTCTTGTTCTGTCATTACCGTCGATAGTAGCGGCGGCGGGCAGAGTCATTGAAAGTTCGATCTTATACACTCCGCGCAGCTCGTTGCTTTCCATCATAGTGATTTTTGCGGCGCTTCCGAGAGAGGTATACACGCAGTTGCGTTTGGGAGTAAGGCTGGCGTGAGCGCTTCCCACTTCACCTGTATCGGTGTAATACATTGCGTTTTCGACGGTGTGGCCGGTAATTTTATCGGTGATCGTCAGAGTTCCGTTGCTGTTTATAACGACCTTGAGATTATCGTTTTCAAGCAAGCCGCCGTCGCGGGCGATAAGCCTTCTGTTTTCCATAATTTCGGGGTGGTAAGCGAAAACGGGGGGACGCATACGCATAGCGACGGTCGTATATCCGCACTGAGGGACCTTGACCTTTACAAGCACGCGTTTTCTGTTGGCGTCAAACTTAATCGATTTGGTGTCAAGCTCTCTTTCAACGCCTATGGAGATATCGTCTCTTGAAAGCTCGACACAGGGAAGGATATTGCCCTCCTTATCGACGATGTCATAGAAATCGCCGCAGTCTGCCATACCCTGAAGGCCGTTATCGGTTATCTGCACTTTGCCCTTCGGAGTGTCGATTACCAGCTCTATGACCTCTTCTCTCTCATAGGGAAGGGTATTAAACAGGGTAAGAATATGGTCGGTCGACTTAAAGTGAGCCGAGGTATTTACATTTGCGAAGAGGGCGATGACGCTTCTGTTTGTGACTTCTTCCGCGACGGTTTTCGCAAGCGAGAAGTTGTACATCATATCCTCGTGAGCTCTGTCGACCGCGGCGCCGCAGATAGAGTCGTGCGCATGGTTTTTAAGAAGGTGCTGCCATGCTCTTTGTATATTTGTCGTGGGGTATTCCTTGCCGTAGAGAGAGGCAAGAGCGGCAAGGGGCTCTCCGAGGTTTATGAGGTTGTTTTCCACGTCGTCGTTGTACAGTTTTATTTTGATTCTTGAGGAATGCGTCGCGCCGAGCAGGGCGTTGAAGTTGTTATACTCCATTGTGGTATAGCGCAGCTCGCCCTTGTGGGTCGCTTTGTCTTTGGCGGCGGCGATTATGGCGTCCATATAGTCGTCCATTGTATCCTGCTTTATCTCGACGTCGTCATAAATCTTATTCATGTCGTCAATAAGCTCGGGCAGATAGCGATAAGGCTCGTCGTTGTCCTCCATATTGAGCGCGAGCACGTGTTCGCCTATCGCGTAAGGCTCCGCCTGTGCAAGCAGGTAATCAAGGGAGCGTTTTTGAACGTCTCTGTCGTGAATGTAGTCAAAATCCTCGTGCAGAAGAGTAAAGGCTTTTTCATATGACTTTGTGTCGGCCATATGCACGGGTCTTTGAGTAATGTCGTAAGTATAGGTAAGATCCTTAAGTCCCTTTCCGAGAACCGCCGGACCGTGGACATAGAAGAACCAGTTGGTTCTTGTTACCTCGTCAAAGGTGCGCAGGGTATTGATAGTCGTTCCGTCGGGGCTTTCCCAGTTAAAGAGAGGGGTAAGGACGTGCTTATTTGTGCCGCGGTAGAAGATGGCCGTCTCAATGCCGAATCCCTTGTAAAGCTGGGGAAGCTGAGAGGGCTGACCGTAGGAGGTGGCGGTATATCCTGATTTCATGCCGCCGCCGAGCTCGTTTGCCATCTTGTGACCGAGAAGCAGGTTTCTGATAAGCGACTCGGGAGCAACCGTGTTGGTTTCGGGAAGAGTGTACCAGTTAACGATTTTGATGCGTCCCGCTTTGATAAGGTCGATGATGCGCTGTTTGTTTTCGGGACGGATGGTCAGATAGTCCTCGATGACGATCGTTCCGCCGTCGATGCAGAAATAGCTGTAGCTTTCCTTTTGTTCGAGCAGATTAATGATGTTGTCGACAAGGTCCACAAGGCGAAGCTTACTCTGCTCGGCGGTGTGGCGCCATTCCCTGTCCCAATGGGTACCGTTAATAAGGTGGATTATTTTTTTTGCCATAAATACCTCCGTTTTTTTTCGTTTTGCCCTCGCGGCGCAAATTCACTTATTGTAAGTATAAAACATTTCTTTGCATTTTTCAATAAACAAATGTGAATTTTAGAAAAATTGTTTTAGCAAAGTGCACAATATTAAAATTATAAATAATTGATTTTACCATTGCGAAGATAAAAGCCCTTTGCGCGGGTAAAATTTTATGAGAAAATATGCTAAAGTGGCGTCGTTTCGGAGCGTTAACGGCGCGTGCGATCAAATATTTTGATTGCGATAAATTTACGACGAAATAGTATCAAATTAATTAAAAATGTGTTGACAGGGATAAAAAGCGGCGTTATAATAATAAATGTAAACAAAATAAACAAATGTGTTAAAAGGCGAGCGCTTTTTTGAGACGGGAGCTTGATTTAAGGCCGCGCCGGTCTCAGGCGCCGAGTCGGTATAAGTGAGGGGGCAAATAATCCCCTTTTACCGTTTTACAAAAGCGTCGCCGAAAACACAAGAACGGTCAAAAACGGCATGTGATTTTGGATTTTTAAAAGACAAAAGAGCGCTCAACTTGACCGTAAGCGCCGCGTATGCGGCGGGAAAGCAGGTATTTTATGAATTTCAAGTACAAAAAGACCGCGCTTGTGATACTGTGCGCTTTGGCGGCGGCGATTTTATGCGTTGTGGCTATGCTTGCCTTTGCGGACGACGGCGCAAGGGCGGCGACGCCGACCATAGAGTTCACCTGTGCGGACAAAGGCGGAAGAAGCGGATATGACTTTTGCGGCGGTTACGTAACCGTCCTGGTCGAAAACGCCGAAAGCATCACGGTGACCTCTTCAGACAACAGCCCCGTCGAGGGAACTTTTAAAAGCGGCACGCCGTTTGATCTCCAAGCGGGAGAAAATTACGGTGTTAAAAGCTATTCCATAGTTGCCCAAAACGGAGATATTACCGTGCGGCGCGATATCAAGGTCGCCCATTTTTACTTAAACGGATATACCGGCCTTGGCGGACGGCACAGTATTACCTTTCCCGCTACATGTACAAGGCAGGCCGTGGAATATCGATGGATGTGCTGCTCTATGTGCGGCAATCCTGTGGTTTCGCAATATCCAAGCGGATCCCTGACGGGAAATGCAAAAGGACATAATTTTGTTGAGAAAAAAGTAAGCGACGCATGTGGGGACGACAGTGAAACGTACACCGTGAAAACATGCGAAACCTGCGGATATGTCGAGATGAATAAGGAAGTCTCCGCAAATAAGCAGTTGGCGCACAATTGGGAGTCAAAGAGCAAAGAGGCGACCTGCGATGCGGACGGTTACTCTTATGAAGAATGTACAGTCTGCGGCGTTGTCAGAAACTGGGAAGTGAAAACACATAAACCCACTTCAGATCAGCTCGACGCAAAAATGGATTTTACAAACGCCGATCATCCGTGCGAGAGCTACATAAACTGGGTTGCAACGTGTACTTTATGTAATCACATCGAAGAGATAAATGTGTTCACAAGATCGATCGGACACGACTGGGTAAATACCCCCGACAGCAAGCAGCCCACCTGCACCGAAGGAGGAAAGATAATAAAGAAATGTACAAGATGTCATGAAACGATGGAGGAGGTCGTCTCAAATCCGCTGGGCCACGACTGGAAAAGCTGGGAATACGAGCCTCTGACAGACTGCGAAAAAGGGCAGGTTCGAACACGGGGATGCTTCAGGTGCGACGAGACACAAACGGAAACCATACATGTTGAACATGATCTTCACACAACGAGGAAGGAACCTACCTGTATTGAAGAGGGATACGAGAAGACCGAGTGCACCCGCTGCCATAAAGTCATAAAGAACGAAGTAATACAGCCGCTTGGCAATGGCGAGCATACTTACGGCAACACATATTACAGCAACGAGAACGGTCACTGGCGCGTGTGTACCGTCTGCGGTCAGAGCGAACAGGTAACGGCGCACGCAGGACATGACGACGGAAATTGCATGACTGCCGTTCTCTGCGACGCTTGCAAATATATGATTACTCCCGCCGAAAGATCCCATATCTACAATCCGTCGACCGATTACCGTCAGTATGACGAGAACGGGCACTGGTACGTGTGCACGAGAGAGGGATGCGAAGCGAAAGTCGAATATCACGCTCACATTGCAAGAAGCGACGACAATGACTGCGCCACACCCCTAAGATGCCTGTTATGCCGCTATGAAATTATACCCGCGGCGGAGCACTCATGGGTCGCGGTGCAAGGAAGCGGCACGGAGGCGGGACACACAAGAGAGTGTACCGTTTGCGGTAAGCGCGAGTTTACCGAGCACGTCGCGGGAATAGAGGCAACATGCTGTTCTCCCGCCGAGTGCGAGTACTGCCACACAAAGTTCGGCTCGCTTAACGAAAACAACCACTCGGGAGGCGAGGAGCTTAGGGACGCAGTGGAAGCCACCGAGAACAGCGAGGGATACTCGGGCAACTATTATTGTTTGGGCTGCGGCAAGATAAAACGACAGGGCACAACATTGGAAAAGCTGCCTTCTCACGTTCACGAATACACGGCAAAAGAACATGACAGCCTCGGACACTGGAATGTTTGTTCAAAGTGCGGCCATGAGGAACCAAACAGCAAGAGCGCCCACAGCTTCGGCGCCTTTGTAAATGACGGCAACGGCTCCACCCACAGCAGGACATGTACGGTATGCGGCTATAAAGACACAGAGGTCCATGAGCATTCCGAGGAGACCCATGACTGCACAAAGGCCATAGTTTGCACGGACTGCGGCGCCGTCATAGTCGATGCGATGCAGCACAACTTCTCGGGACAGGTGAGAGCGGCAGAAGACGGGCATTACATAGCCTGTGTCAACAGAAACTGCAATGCCGAAAAGAAAGAGGAGCACGTCGGCGGAAAGGCCACCTGCGCTTCGGGAGCTCACTGCGAGATATGCGGCGAGGTCTATGGAAATACCGATCCCGACAACCATACGGGTACGCAAAGCGTGAGCGGGCAAAAGGACGCAAGCTGCACTCAGGACGGCTATACCGGTGATATCGTGTGCGACGACTGCGGTAAAACGATCACCAAGGGAAGCGCTATTCCCGCCGCGCACAGTTACGACCAAAGCAAACTGCACAGCGACGCTCAAAGTCACTGGCACGAGTGCGTGGTTTGCGGCCAAAAAACCAATATCGAAAAGCACACATATTCGGATTATACCGTGAGTGCAGACGGACATACGCACGAGTGTACCGCCTGCGGGCATTCTGAGTTTGAAAACCACACTCCGATCGCCGAGGACATGAACTGCGCCACCGCGCTTACATGTTCGGTTTGCGGATATGAAATTGAGGGCGTGAGAGAGCACACTTGGGGCGCCTGGACCGACGACGGCAAAGGAAACCACGTCGCAAAGTGTGAAAACGCAAATTGCAGCGTCACCAAAAGCGAGGCTCATAAGGGAGGCGACGCCACATGCACCTCTCCTGCCGTGTGCGAGGTTTGTCAAGCCGAATACGGCAAAAAGAATCCCGAAAATCACGCAAATCACGATTATATCATAGAAAATTTCAAAGAGGCTACAGAAACAGAGGAAGGCTACTCGGGCGATAAGGTCTGCTCGGGCTGCGGCGCGCTTATTGAAAAAGGCTACCCGACTCCGCTTAAAGCTCCTCATACGCACGATTGGATATACCAGTCGGACGACGAGGGACATTGGCGCCAGTGTACGATATGCTTTGCTCATGAGACGACGGGCAAGATAAAACACACCTATGGCAGCGAGTATATCGCCTCTGCGGCCGGACACAGCGTTACATGTACTGTATGCGGCTACGAGCATCACAAGGAGCATGTTTATTCCGATGATGATCATGACTGCTCCACCGCGCTGCTCTGCGCTGAATGCGGTTACGAGCTTGTAGAGGCGAAATCGCACTCATTTACCGGCGTTTATTTCAGCGACGGGGACAGCCATTGGCTTAAATGTACAAACGAGGGATGCACCAAGACAAGCGAAAAAATCGCCCACACCGGCGGAAGCGCGACCTGCTCCGGCCGCCCGATATGCGCCGACTGCGGCGCCGAGTACGGCAGCGTTGACCCTGATAACCATGTCAATACCTCTACCGAGGGTGAGATTATAGCCTCCTGCACCAAGGACGGTTATACCGGCGATATCGTGTGCGACGACTGCGGCAAGGTCATTACCAAAGGAAGCGTCATCGCCGCTTCTCACACCTATAATCCCGATGTGTGGACGTGCGATAATGATAAGCATTGGCATGAGTGCACCGTCTGCGGCGCCAAGCTTGACGAGAGCAGTCATACCTTCGGCGCTTATACCGCAAATGAGAACAGTCACGTTCGTGAATGCACCGTATGCGGTCAGTCACAGTCAGGCGCGCATGTACCCGGGCAGGACGACCATAACTGCACGACAAGCCTTGTCTGCACCGTCTGCGGATATGAGATAGAAAAAGTGGGCGAGCACGCGTGGGGCGCTTGGACCGACAACAAAGACGGTACTCATGTCAGAAAATGTACCAACAGTAATTGTACGGCTCAGGAAACCGGCGCTCACAACGGCGGAAGCGCGACCTGCACCTCTCCCGCCGTGTGCGAGGATTGCCTTGCAAAGTACGGCGACAAAGATCCCGATAATCACGTCAATGAAAATTATATATTGAAGGATCAAAAGCAGGCTACAAGCACCGAGGACGGCTATACCGGCGACAAGTACTGCGCGGACTGCAATAAACTTGTCGAAAAAGGAACAGTCATAAATAAGACCGAGGCGCCGCCTACCGGGGATAACGGCGAGCTTTCGCTCTTCGCAATTCTTCTCGGTATAAGCGCGGCGGGCGTCCTCTTCACCGTCCTTGGCATGAGAGAGTATAACAGACGCAAGGTCAACGGCACACGCCAATAAGCAAAAAAAGCAAATACGCTGCCGGAAAAAAGCTTAAAAGCAATAAAAAGCAACAAAAAGCAATAAGAATAAGCAAGGGCACGGAGTAAAAAACGCCGTGCCCTCATTTTTGCGTCTCAGCTCATAATCGGGCGTTTTGCCCCTTATATGGAATCCTTCTTAAATTTTAACTTTGAAAAATTGATAGGTGTATGTGTTAAAATGATATGAACCAATAAAAAATAAAAAGAGAAAATCTATCTTTGGTATGGTATAATTAAGTT
>CANPZU010000073.1 GCA_947588825.1 uncultured Clostridia bacterium | reverse complement strand
AGAGTTCGTAACTCTGCGAAAAAAGTGCATATTTAAACCGCGATGTGAACGTGATCGCGGTCATTTTTTTATTTTTTATTTTAATTCGCTCCTTCTAAAGAGAGCCGCGCGGCTTTTGCCGCACGGCCTCACTTACTCACCGACCGCAGCCGCAGCCGTTGTTATTGTTATTGTTGTTATTATTGTTATTGTTATTGTTGTTATTATTGTTGCCGCAGCCGCAGTTGCCGTTTGCGTTGCTGCCGTTCGCGGCGCCGCCGACATTTGAATTTGTCCCGGGGTTGTTGCCGCAGCCGCAGTTTGTGTCGTTATTTGCGCAGTTTTTGTCGATTGAGGGGTTGCAGATATAGAAATTGCAGCTGTCAAGAGTGTCCTGAGTGAGCCTCAGGCAGTCCGCAAATCTCTGATAGTGCACAACCTCCCGCTGGCGCAGGAAGCGTATGGGATCGATTATATCCGGGTCGTCGACAAGCCGCAGAATGTTGTCGTATGTGACGCGCGCCTTCTGCTCCGCCGCAAGGTCCTCGCTGAGGTCGGCTATCACGTCTCCCTTTACCTGATAGCTTGCGGCGTTGTACGGGTATCCCGAGGCCGCCTGGGTGTATACGCCCGTGGTGTGATCCACAAAGTAAGTGTCAAAGCCCGAGCTCTTTATCTGCTCCTCGCTCAGATTTCTTGTGAGCTGATAGAGTATCGCGCCCACTATCTCAAGATGGGCAAGCTCCTCGGTGCCTATATCGGTAAGCATGCCCGCCACCTTGCGGTTGGGCATTGAAAATCTTTGGTTCAGGTATCTCAGCGACGCGCCCAGCTCTCCGTCGGGACCGCCGAGCTGGCTGATTATTATCTTTGCCGCACAGGGATTCGGATTTTTTATTTTTACGGGATATTCAAGTCTTTTTTCGTAGGTCCACATCAGATGTTTGCCTCCAGTTCCCACGGCCACGGCGTCTTTGTCCAATACCAGCCGTCAAGCTCAAGTGTGGAGTTTGCCGTCAGCGGGCCGTATTTTTCGGTGTATTCTTCTACCGCTTTCTTGTATTTGCAGTATATCTTTTGACTGTATTCGAAGGCCTCGTCACTCTCGTACGCGTCAAGGTACAGACCGTTGTCTATAAGGGTAAATCCGAGCTCCTGTATCGTTTTTAACAGATTTTTTCTTTCGCTGCTCATTTTCAGTCCCTATTTGAGCACGGACAGAAGGGCTTGTATAGCTCTTCGAAGATCGTCCCTTTAGCAAGGGATGTCGCCGGGTCAAATATATCCTTCCATTTTTGATAGGGAGCGTATACCATTGACAACGCGTTCTGAGGCGCCGTATTGTCCTTGTTGCAGTTTGACTTGTGCTGATGCGCCTCGCTATCGGCGTTCATGGTGCGGGCATAGTTCTGCACGCCCATGTTGCCGCTTTTGCCGCCCGCGTACCTATCGCTTGCCCAAACCGGAACATTTCTCACGCTCCTGCCGGTTCTTTGAAAATTCATTATAAACCTCCATTCCGCCCGATCAGGGGCGGATCAATTTGTTTATTCTTAAGAGATTTTGAGTCTCTGCTATATTTTATGAGAAAGGCGCGATTGTGTGAATGAGTCGGCCTTGTGCTCTTTACCCCAAAAAAGAAAAAGCTCCGGCTTTTGCCCTTACGGCAAGCCGAAGCTCGGTTGATTGTTTGATTTAATTTTATTTTAATTTTGGCCGCCTGCCCGCTCTATATCCTTTTACATATGTAAAAGTGCCGCAAATCCTGCTTTTGGGCCTTGTTTTTGTCAAAGTCGCTCACTATATCCTCTATCTCAAAACCGTTTTTTTGCAGCAGCCTTTTTATCGTGGACGTCGGGTAATACCTTTGCCTTTGCACCTCGTCGTAACGCCTGTAAAGGCCGTCCCTTTCTTCCTCGAATATCGAAAGATAAAAAGTGCAAAGCCTGCTTTTGGGGCTGTAGCTGTTTTGCCATGCGCAAAGCACTCCCTCGTCCTCAAGTATATAGTGGTTGTCTTTGTACACCCTCTCGAATTTTTCTTTTGTGTTTACGTCAAACAGCAGCACTCCGCCCTTTTCTATATAGTTGTGCATAAGGGATAAAAATGAGTCGAGCTTTGACGCACTGTCAAGATAATTCACGCTGTCAAGACAGGATATCGCGCCGCTCACCGTACCGTAAAGCTCTATCTCGCTCATGTCGCGGCAGATAAACAGAATATCGACATCGCCATCCTGCGCGCGCTTTCTCGCAAGAGCAAGCATTTCGGGGGAAATATCGACTCCTATCATGTCGTACCCCTTTTGCGCCAGTCGTACCGTTATGTTCGCGGTCCCGCAGCCCGCGTCAAGAATTATCGCGTCCCGCGCTATTTTATGCTCCTTAAACACTCCGTCGATAAACTCGCTCCAGCCCGCATAATCGACCTCTGAGTTTAAAATATCGTAATGGCCGGCAAGATATCTGTAGCTCTCGCTTTTCATTGCTTCTCCCGAGGTGCATTTGCGCTTTCGCTGTCATCACTTTGTGAAATTGTCCCCTCGAGCTCTTGCGAAACGGTCTCAAACTCTTGCGAAACAATCGGCGCTTTTGCGCTTTTTTCCTCTTTTTCAGATAAAGCCGCCTTCTTTGAAGGAGTGTCTATATCAATTGAAAACTCCTCAAAGCCGAGCTCAAGCGGCGCCAGGGTCTCTTCTTCCTCACCGATAACGTCCTCTTTCTTTTCCGGCTCCGCCAAAATCGGGCTCGCCTCGTACTCGGTCTCGGTAAAGCTTTCATATTTCATGAATGCCCAAAGCCTTGAATAGGCGTATATCGCAAAAATCAGCTCAAAAAGATCGTACGCCGTCTGCACCTCAAGCGCGCTTTTTCCCAAAAGGAACAGCATTACCTTCGAAAAACCCGACATAAAGCAGACAAAGGCGGCGACAAGGCCGGCAAAAACATAGTACCTCGGGGCCGGCTTCTCCATGCCTATCCTCGTTTCGGCTATCATAAACATCGCAACGCAGGCGGCGCTTAAAATACTCATCATTCTGATCGGGTCCATGACGACGGTGCTCATGTCATAGTATACCCTCATCATATAGCTGAGCGCCCATATACCCGTAAGTATCGAAAGCGCGGGCATCACCTTATCAGTGACAAAGGCGAGCACAAAGTACGCCGCCGCAATAATCGCCGTAACAAGCGACACCCTGATGAGAAATGCCGCCGTACTCATCATCTGCGTATTCGCATTGAACAGCTGTACAAGCCGATCGTCCTCTTTGGCAAAAAGCTGTAAAAGGACCGTCGCACACAGCGCGCCCGCGCAAAGCAGCAGCATAACCCCCGTTAACATACCGTTTTTCTTCGGATAACGAAGGGGAAGCAGGTCTGTCTTTAAAGTCAAAAAACAGGTCGCAAAAAATATAAGCGCGCTTATCACTATCATGCAAATTGCAAAAGTCGGCGCTTTGTGCTCGTATAAAGTGAGCTCAAAATCGTAAAAGGTGTAATTGAAGACCGTCATAACTATTGCCGCCGCAATAGAAAGTATCCCGGCGGAAACAACGTATATCCTGTATGCTTTATAGCTTGTATTCTCCATCGACGCTTTGTTATCGACCTTTCAAAGTTTTAAAGTTTTAAAGTTTTTAATATTTTTAAAGTTGTTGTTCGCGCTCGCGCAAAAACGGTATTATGTTATATTATATTACATTCGTTTTGAGAATTCAAGTCTATTGTCGCCGTTTTTATCGCAATATTTTAAAAATTGTGCGCAGAAAGTTTTCCACAGCTTTAGTAATAACGGTCGTTTTTTTGACCCTTTCGCCTTGTTTTCGGGCTTTTCCGGCCAAAAAACACCCGCTTATCTGTGGATAACCCTGTGGAAACTGTGTAAAACCCGCTTTTTTGTTCGCACTTACCGACTTTTGTGAAATCAGACGCCCTCTTATTGACAAAGTAACTTATCTATGTTATAATTTTAAGCGGTATTTATGTGAGTTTACAGGATAAATTTTCGGATTTATTATTAATGAAAGGAAAATAAAAGCATGAATCAACAATTTAACGGCGCTCCCGCACCGATTCAATCTTCCCAAAAGAATTCGCGTTTTGCCCTTATGAACAAATATAAGTCCGCCCGTTTTGACCTATTGCTTATCTCTCTTTTCTCAATAATCAATATTCTGTTTGCCGCCTTCGGGGGCCAAACTTACTTTCTGTTCTGCGCCATGGTCCCATACTTTCTGATAATTGTGGGCCTTGAGCTCACCGGCTCGTTTGACAAGGAGTACTACGGAGACAGCTATGATACCTATCAGTTTCTCGATAAGCCCTTTTTGTACGTCATGCTCGTCATCGCCCTGCTTATCGTCGGTATCTACCTGCTGATGTGGTTCCTTTCAAAAGATTTTAAGGTCGGCTTTCTCACAACAAGCCTTGTTATGTTCGCTATCGACACCCTCTTTACCTTCACATTCCAGCTTACCTTCGACACTATTTTCAGCATAGTTATACATATTTTCGCTATTGTCGGACTCATAAACGGCGTAATCGCAGGGCACCGCCTCAAAAAGCTTCTGCCCGAGGGCGAAACGCAGCGAACCGCCTTTGAGGTCTATCCCTCGTATCAAAGCGACGCCCCGGATATCACCGCCGAGGCAAATGCCAATATCAACACCGAAACAAATGCCGATACAAACACGGATACAAACGCCGATACAAGCGCCGATACAAGCGCCGAAACAAACGCCAATACAAACGCCGAAGGCAAATAAAAGCGACGGCTCCGCGACAAACAATTGACCGCACGAGCGCACAACCGTACGAGCGCACGAGCGCGCCTGTGCGCCCCTGCCCCTGCCCTTGCCGCAGGGGCGCTTTTTCTTTTTCGTGATGCAAGTAAACAAACGCCCCGTCGCGCCCGCAGGCGACGGGAGCTATAAAATGCAGTCCGCCCGCTTAAAAAAGCGGGCGGAAAAACTTGAAAAGACGTAAGCGTTCGGCGTTTAACATCGCTTACTTGCGGTACGATCATGCCGAAAATGCACTCAGGCAAGCAGGCGGGTAATAAAGGATATTTCCTCCGGCGGGATGTCTTTATCAACGGCGAGAAAACAAAGACAAAAGTCAAGCAGCACTTCTTTCATTTGCGGGCTGCATATATCAAAAATCCTGTCGGCGAGCGAGGCCGCTTTTTCTCCCATGTGCTTTTTCATGAAACGTTCCGCCTCCTCGTCGGTTATATTAAGCAATTCGCAAAGGAACGCCCGCTCGGGCAATGACAGAACGCCGTCGGCGGCAAGCGCCGCGCCGACAAATATTATGACGCACCGTTTTCCGCTTTGATCGCCCGCAAGAGACGAAAAAACGGGAAGGAGCAAAGCGTAGTCGTCTCTTGCCCTTTTTTGCAGCTCGGAGTATTCAAGCTTCTTATAGTTCGTCAAAACATCGTTTAGCATCGACATTATTTATTATTTATCCTCCGTGAGATGTGATTTTTTGCTGAAGCGTTTAAAGTGTTTGAAATATTTGAAGTATTTAATATATACGCAGCTTGCGGCGCCCGCCGATGCCAGCAGCAAAAGAAAGACCGCAAGAAAAATTTTTTTGTTGCTTACCGAATCGTCCTGCTTCGGACTCTGACTGACCGGGTCGGCGCTTTCTTCAACAATCATCTCGCCTTTGCAGACGGAGCATACAAAGCGCGTCCTTTTGAGATTTCCCTCTCCCGAGCCGCCGTCGGAAACCAAAGTGCCCTCGTCCCATTCATGCGGGAGAGTTTCGTACTCGCCGCACGAGCATACGCCCCCGTGGTTAAGCTCGTCAAGGTAAATCCAGGTTAAGACAATATGACCCGTCGCCGGCAAACTCATTTTTTTCTGCGCGCCGCAGACGCTGCACTCGTACAACGCCTCCCCTTCTTCGTCGGCGCTCGGCTCCTTAATGACGCTGACGCGGACAAAATCGTGCTCTTCCTTTACAATTTCCCCGCAGGAGCACTTTGCGCTGTGATGAGTGTCATCGTAGTAGGTAAAGCGCCCGATTTCATGACCGAGAGCGGCAATTATCTGAATTCTTGTCGCGTCGCAGTTGGCGCAGTAGTAAATCGCCTCTCCGTTTTCGTCGCCCGTGGGTTCCTTTATAACTTCAGAGCTCTTCCATTTGTGTACGCCGGTCGCCGGAGTTATTTTACCTTGGCTGAACAGCAATTGGCACCTTTGACACACCTTGTCTCCCGTATATCCCGGGCTCACACAGGTGGCGTCCGTCTTTCCGACTGTGACCTCCTTGTGCCCGAGCGCGGGAGTCTCGTCTTTTTTTAATACGTTCTGACATACCGTGCAAATATATTCGGTGTATCCCGCCTCGGTGCATGTCGGGGCAATCACTTTGCCCTCCTGCCCCAAAACATGGTCGGCGTAGCCCGCCGCCTCGTCCGTAACAGTCAGCGCAATATCCGAGCAGGAACAGATATATTCGGTCTTTTTAAAGGTCACGCAGGTGCTTTGGGTGACATGCGCCTCGTACTTGTGAGTGTGCACGGCTATCGCCCCGTTGTCAATACTCCAAACGTACTCCTTTACTGTGTCGCTTCGCGATGCGTTCATAAGCGCGACGGTCTCGTCAAGGTTCTCCCCGCATTGCAAAACGGCCGCGCTTTCAACCGGGTCCGAAAGCGGAACAAGTGAAAGAACGTTTGAAAAAACACACTCGCTTCTGTCCCGCACAAGAATGTCGGCTCTCTTTGTAAGACAGTTTACAAACATGCAGGAGCTTGCCTCCCCGGCAAAACAGAAGGCGTCGTTTATACAGTTGTAAAATGCGCATTGTGCCGCTTTGCCAATAAACGCCCCCGAAATTCCGGCGCTGCTTGTACTTTCCGCTTCCCCGTCCGAAACTTCGTCTAAAGTAGCGTTATCCTCCCCGGCGCCGGCCTCCTTTTCCGCCGCGCTTACGACACATGAGTTTACCGTCGTGTTTTGCGCGTTCTCTGCAAGCGCTCCGCCAAGCACAACCAAACTTTCAATGTCGGCGTCCTTAAGATTTTCAAAAAGCGCGCCGCTTACACTCACGCTGTTGCCTAATGCGTTAAAAACGCCCGAAAAGGTGCCTTTTATTGTAAAGTCGTTTTCGGTTTCCACCGACGCGGCAAGAAACACCCGCTTCCCTGCAAAGTCGTTTCCTTCGCCGACAAGCCTTGCAAACTCGCAAAGCTCTTCATAATCGTTTATTATGCGATCCTGACCCTGACCTTCTTCCTTGGCAAAACCCGCGCCCGTCAAAAGAAACAAAAGGGTTGTGGCAAATAGCAGAACATATTTGAGTTTTTTCATACGGACCTCCTGTGCGCCCTGAAAACGCGGGGCAAAAACGCGGGTATTCCCCTTATTAATTATAACTCTCGCGTCGGCGCTTGTCAAGAAGGATCGCTCTTTTAGGTAAAATCAGGTCTTGTAAAATAAAAACTTCGCGCTCCCAAACGACATATTTTTCGCCGCCTTTGAATTATAATGTAAACAAAAGCCAAAGGAGGAACGCTTATGCGGGTTATCTATGCGGACGTGTATTTTATAGTAAATTTCAGCATGGATTTTCTCGCCCTGTTTGTCGTCTGCAAACTGAGAAAAATCCCGCCAAAACTGCTCTCCCTTTCCTTTGCCGGCGCCCTCGGCGCACTTTACGCCGTCGCCGAGCTTTACTTTGACGGCCGGGGAGGCGCTATTTCTTTTCTTTTGTCGGTAGCAATTCCCTTCCTTATGTGCTATATAGCCTACGGGTACGGCAGGGCGGCGTATTATCTTATCAATGTCCTGAGCTTTTGGGCAGTCTCTTTCGTTATGGGCGGCGTTATGACCGCGCTTTACTACTTCGTCGGCAAATTCCTCGCCTCAAAAGAAATATATATAAACGGCGTCTCATATACCCTGTATTCGGATATACCCCTTTGGGTCTTCATTCTTTGCGCCGCCGCCTGCGCCGCGCTCGCCGTTCTGTGGAACAGAATCGCATTGAAAAAAACCTCTGTGCGCGAGGTCGACTTTTCTCTTGAGGATAACGGCGTCAGTATTCGCGAGAAGGCTCTTTGCGACAGCGGAAATCTCCTCACCGAACCTATAAGCGGCCTCCCCGTCATCATCGTCTCAAATGAGATTATGGAAAAAATCGCGCCGGGGCTCGATAAGCTCGCTTTTGATGTAAATTATAAAAAAATAAGGATAATACCTTATTCCACAATTTCCGACAGCGGTATACTGTACGGATATATCCCCGACTGCGTGAAAATAGGCGACGATATTAAAAAAGCCTGCCTTTGCTCGGGTAAGCATATCGGCAAAAGCTTTGACCGTTATAACGTGATCGTTCCTTCGTCACTTTTATGACCTTTTTTAACTTAAATGAACTTAAAACTTAAATTAACTTTAAATTTTTAAAACAAAAAATGCATCGCACGGAGGTTTTATATGCTGAAATTCTTAACATTTATTCTGCTTAAAATTAAAATGAAACAGGGAATATTCTACGTCAACGGCCCCGAAACTCTCCCTAAACCCCTCTCCGCCGAGGAAGAACAAAAAATCCTCGAGGATATCGATAACCCCGCCTCAAGATCAAAACTCGTCGAACATAACCTCAGACTCGTCGTCTTTATCGCTAAAAAGTTCGAAAATACCGGCATCGGTATCGAAGACCTCGTATCTATTGGTACCATCGGCCTTATAAAAGGCGTCAATACCTTCAGACCCGATAAGAATATCAAACTCGCTACATACGCTTCAAGATGTATAGAAAACGAAATTCTTATGTACCTGCGTAAGTTCGCCGGCAGATGCGAAATCTCAATCGACGAACCCCTTAACGTCGATTGGGACGGCAATGAATTGCTCCTCTCCGACGTCCTCTTTGAAGATGAGGATAGCGTCGGCCGCGTGCTTGAGTACGACGAGGATAGAAAAATGGTGCGTATGGCCCTCTCTGACCTCAGTAAACGTGAACGTGAAATTATTGAACTCAGATTCGGCCTGCGCGACGGTAAAGAGTATACCCAAAAGGACGTCGCCGCTATGCTCGGTATCTCTCAGTCGTATATTTCAAGACTTGAAAAACGTATCATAGATAGACTTAGAGAAAAATTGTATATATGATATATGACACAATTGTTAAGGAGCCTTTCGCGCCTGCGGGCGCGACGGGGCTCTGCCCTCGACCCGCCCGCTTTTGAAAAGCGGGGGAAACAGTTAGAACAAACCGTAGTGCGGCGCGGCGGCCTTGCGTGGGCAAAGCCTACGCAAGGTCAGGGCAGAAGGGTACGGCGTCGGGGGGAAGCGAGCTTTCCCCCGACGCCGTACCCCCTTCTCCTGACTCTGCACGCCCGAAGGGCGGCAGAGCATTCGCCGCGCTAATGAAGATTCTGCCCTAAGGTTTATAAAGCAAAGAGGGGCTGTAAAAAAACAGCCGAAAAAAAAAACGACTGCAAGGCATCCGAAGGGATAGCCAAGCAGTCGTTTTTGTGG
>CANPZU010000072.1 GCA_947588825.1 uncultured Clostridia bacterium | reverse complement strand
TTGACCTCGCCTCTTCATCTTTTTTTGACTGCCCTTGCGACAGTCTTCTTTGTCATGCACTTTTTTCTCTTCGGCTATTGTGCTTTTGTTTCAAACTTTCGCCTATGTATGCCGCGTAGGAAGGGGTACAGCACAAAATAGTGGCGTGCAGGTCCATTATGAACATGATCTGACGCTCGGTGTTTCCCGAGGAAGTCGGGATGGTGAGGCAGCCGACCTTATGCGAGCCACCGTTAAGTCCGGGACCGCCGGTAAACAGACCGTAGCCGTAGGACACCTGGCATACGTCGTCCTTGGTACCGCCGGCGGCGACAATGGCGCGCGCACAGCATTCATCCCACAGGTCTATATCATGCTGTGTGTAAAATGCCACCACTCTTTTTCCTGTGGTTCCCGATGTAGACTGAATGCGCACACATTCGGAAAGGGGCTTTGCCAAAAGGCCGTAAGGATATGCCTCCCGCAGGTCATCTTTTGAGAGAAAGGGAAGCTTGTGAAGATCGTCAAGCGACTTTATATCATCGGGCGTAAGACCCTTATCCTCCATTTTTTTGCGGTAGTAGGGTACGTTATCCCATACATGCTTCACCTGCTTTAAAAGGCGCTCGTTCTGCCATGCCTTTATCTGTTCAAGGCTGGCGGTTTCGATCTCGGGTTGGTAGTAGCGCTCCATAATATCTCCTTTTTAATTATGTATAATAAACTAATAAACACTTTAAATCAGATTATATCAGATAAACACGCGCTTTACAATGATTTTTCACAAAATTTCATGAAATATTTTTTAAAAAACCGGGCAGAGCATACAAATATCTATTTATCATTTTATCATTTTTTGATGGGCAGCAGCATTCTTGTCTGCCTTTTGTATTTTGCAAAGCCTTCCTTGCGGGACTGTTTTCCATCCGCCAGCGGGATACTGACCGCAAGGAAAAGAACAGTGTTGGCAAGGGCGCCGGATGCAAGATACCAAGCGCCCGGAAAGACCGAGATCACCGACAGCGCGATTCCCCACCACATGAGTATCTCACCGAGGTAATTGGGGTGGCGGGAGTACTTCCACAGTCCGTCCCGGATAAAAACGGAGGTTCTGTGCCTTTGATAGCGGTGCAATTCATAATCTGCCGTGCCCTGTATAATTATCGCAGCTATCGAAAGGCAGAAGAAAAATATGCTTCCCGCGTTCAATTTGCCCTCGTGAAGAAACGCGTAGACGGCGGGAAGCGTGCAGCCGTACACCACAAGAGTAGGCACCATATGAATTCCGATGAAATTGATAAAGGGGTAGAATATGCCCGTTTTTTCTCTAAGCATAGTATAGCGCCAGTCCTCATGCGTGAGGTCTTTGAAGGTGTACGCCCAGTTTGCGGTGAGCCTTGTGCCCCAAAGGACCACGGCGATAAGGAGCAGAAGACAAAGAGCGGTAAGCTCTTTGCCCACGGCAAACGCCGTTAAAATGAAAATGGGCTGAACGCTCCAGTAAGGATCGTATACCGATGCGTTTTTTAGTATAACGCTGAACATAAAGGTAAGTACTGTAGCGGCGGCATCGGCGATCAAAAGATTTATTTGCCAGTCAAAGGCGAGGCTGTTATAAATATTAGTTGCGCATACTGCCGCAAGTATGTAAATGAGCGCAACGATCACAAAGCTCGCCGCGCGGTTTTGTTTTAAAGAGTTCATACGCTGAACCGACATCCTTTCATCTTTTAAATTTTTGAAAAATTCTTTATCTATGGGACAGATAGCATCGTTTTTTCTTTCATATACAAATGATACAAATGAAGCCGCAAATACGGCAGATGCTCCCGAGACTCTAAAAGTCGCTCCGATTTCAGGGGATACCGAGGCTGCCAAGGAGCAATAAAATACAAATGTTCATATGTCGGATCGCCGCCGAAATTGCGGGTCCGTTTCTTTTTTGCGGTGTTTTGCGCTTAACGCTTTATTTTTTTTCTTTATTCCTATTGACTTTTTTACATTTAAATGGTATAATCATCTTGGAATCGGGGAGGATACCCATTGTAAAAAACACAATTCCGAAATACCAAATCATTTGCAAAGGGGATGACACCCATCGAAAAAAACGTGCGCGTTGTAGATGAGCAAGGACATGAATACGAAGCGACCTACATAAAACGGGCAAAAGGTCTTGTAAAAAACGGCAGGGCACGCTTCATTGACGAAAGAACAATATGCCTTGCGTGCCCTCCGAATAAAATCCTGGAGGACAAAATAATGAACGAAAATATTGAAATAATAAATGAAGAAATTCAAAATGCCGAAGAAGAAATAAACGCGGCGCCGGACAAAAAGAAGTACACGCTCGACTATGCGCTCATGCAGCTTGAGAAGATTCAAAGCAACTTGCAGACCCTGACAGAGAAAACCATTGATGAAATAAAACAAATCGATTTTGAAAGACCCGGGGGAAACACAAGAGCTGAGTCCATTACTTCCATTGCGACGGGGTATCAGAAAACAAGCGACAAGCTTATTGAATTTTACACCGGAATAATAGACAAGCTTAGCGTTTCAAAAACCGACGCGGCGGTGAAAAATGCCGAATTGCGCCAAAACAAAAAAGATTTTTTAAATTTTGTTTTGGAATGCGTAAATGCCGCCGAAGAGGGGCAGGCATTGCCCAATTTTGAATCGCTGTGGAAAACGATGTACAGTTGACCCGCAGAATCCGCCCTCTTTTTATGACGGGTATTATTTAAAAAGCACAGCATGCGTCCTCAATATCGAGGGCGCATGTTTTATTTTGCCTCATCAAGTCGGCAAAATTTCACGGCGCCTCGCGCTCCCCTTGATTACATGTTAAACTATTTTATCACATATAATTTCATGCGTCAACATTTTCAAAAGAAAAACGGCCCGCTTTGCGTCTTTTACAGACGTGAAGCGGGCTTTTGGCGCTATAAAGTCAGCGCCGTATTATATTATTTTATCGATTGTATGTTCTCTTTTTGCTTACAACAACCGCCGCTCCGAGCAGAGACGCTATTGCAACAGCAGATATAAATGCCGCCGCATCGCCGGTCTTCGGAGGCTCGTTTTCTTTTGCTCCGCAGACCGAGCAGACGCCGTCAACATATGTATGCTTGCCTGTTGCGGGAACAGAGACTTTTTTCTCCTCGCCGCATATTGAGCAGGTTTGTGTTCCTTCTCCCGCCTTTCCGCAGGTAGGCGCTTTAGTCACATTTACATCAGACCACTCGTGCTCGTGGGATGTGGTGAATGTGAACAGCTCGTTTACATGCTTTGCATCTGCGTCGCCTATCTTGGCGTTCAGATCAATGACCTCGCCGCCGGTGATCTCCAGGAATGCCGCCTCAAACTTGTAGGTTTTGCCTGCCTCCAGCTTGATTGATTTCGTGTAGGTGTTTCCCTCGACGTTGGCGTTGTAGATGCCGTTTGCCCAAAACTCATATACGGGTGTTCCGTTAATTTCCATATAGAAGCAGTTGTCTACATTAAATGCTCCGAAGGTGTATTCTCCGGTTGTTTTGGGAGTCAGGTATCCGTCCATCGTTACAAGATAAAAATCTCCTCCGACGACCGCTTCAGAGATGGTCTGAACCACTTTTTTGTCGGTCTCGGTCGATATTTCAAGGAACTTGTCGATGGTTTCATCGTATTTGAAGTTTTCCTCAACGCACTGACCGTGGTTGGTGCCCTCGCCGGCAACACCGTCGGGAATAAGCTCGGAAATATAATTTCTTGCATAGTCCAGATAGTGCTCTTGGGTGAGACTCAGAGTAAATGCCTCGTTGATGTTTTTGCCCGAATCAATATTGTCGGGAGTTGTGGTGGCGTACATCTCGAGAGATTTCTGACCGCCGCCGAGACCGAGGAAGTACATCTCTACATTGTAGGATTCTCCTGCGTCAACGTGGAAGCTGCCAAGGTCCGATTTGAGATTGCCGCCTTCGAGCCAGTGCTCCGCACCCCAAAACTCATATACCTTCTTGTCGTTAACAAACATGGCAAAGCCGTTGTCAACCTTGTGTCCGATCAAAGTGTAGTCGCCTGTATCCTTAGCGGTCAGGGTGCCCTCCCATTTGATCACTTTGACTCTGTCGTCATACGATGAATCGAGGGAGGTTACATTTTCTTTGGTCTCGATCAATTTGGACGCGGTAATCAGCGCGTCGATGGTATTGTCAAATTTCTTCATGTTATTGTAATTCTGAAGTCCGCCTTTATTGTCGAACGTCAAAATTTCCCAATAGTTGAAGCCTCGGAAGCTGGTGTTGATGCCGTAATTGCCGAAATCCACCTCATCCTCTGTAAAGATACCTTCCGCCGTCACAACCGTTTTTTTGCTGCCGCCAGGATCTGTTCCCAAAGGTACCCACAAATCGGAGACGCCGTCGGGATCCTGATCGTTTCTCTTCTTTGTATTAGCGCTGTTGTTGATGTACTCATCGTCATTATCCGCCTTAAAGGCAACGCCGACTCTTGCCGTGCCGTTTGCTATATTTTTCGCAACAGCATCCAGCGTCACGGGAAGGAGAACCTCAATTACGGTGTGGTATTTTGTATCGCCGTTTATCTCGTCGGTCTTCATTTTGGCGTTTATTTTAGCGACATCCTCTTGGGATAATCCGTCTCCGCCCGGACCTTGGGGTGCGACCCACATATGACCGCTGCCGTTACCTATACGGTTCACATACATTTCAAAATCTGTGTTCTGCCACCATGTACCGTCATTATCGACGTAGTTGTCATGATATGCATCCGCCGCAAGGTAGATACCTTCGTCTGTTACAGTGCCGTAGAATGTGACTTTCTTTCCGTCGAATTCGCCGCTTCCTACAACGCCGAGTGTGTGAGTGCCCGTCCAGTCGTCAAGCTTGCCGTCGACTGTGATTTTCGGCGCTTTGGCTTCTTCCGCGGCGGAAACCGTGAAAGCGGCGCAAAGACCCGCAATCATTGTCAGCGAAAGAATAAGTGAAATGAATTTTTTCATACCATTCCTCCTAAATTTAGAGATTTTTCGGTTTCATTATAGCATAATTGAACAAAAAAAATCAAGCTGTTCCTCCAAACATTTCATTTTTCGTAAAATGTGCACAACAAAAACAAATGTAAGAGCATTTCCGAAGGAGCGTTATTTGTGCAATATGTATATTGCTTTTTTTGTCTGTTATTCTTGATACAAACAAACTGTAATTTTGCTCTGTTGCAAAACGCCGCCGACTTTTTTGTTTTCCGAATAACCCACCGCGGCAAACGTTTGGAATTTTATTTTTTTTGAAGCTGTGTTTTAATGTAATTTTTCGGGGATAAGCCGAACTTTTTCTTAAACGCACTTGAAAAATACAGCGGATCTTCATATCCGACGGAACAGGAGATAAGCTGAATTGAGGTTATGCCCCTCTCCATCATTTGAAGCGCGTTTTTCATTCTTGTGTCGATTATAAACTGCTTTGGAGATACGCCGTCCGTCTCCATAAATATACGGTAAAGATACGAGCGCTCAACTCCCACCGCCCGCGCTAGCTCGTTTACCCCGAAATTTTGTCGGTGATAGCCCGAATTTACGCATTGATGCGCATAATTTATGTGACCGAGGGTGGGTTCCATCCTGCTTGCGGGATAAAGACGTATATATTCCGCCAGCAGAATTTGCAGCATTCCGACGTTGTAAATCTGCGCGTAACGGTATTTTTTATCCTTTAAAAATTTATTGAAAATGTCAAGAAGCCCCGGATTTTTCGGACATACCGGATATTCGGAAAAGGCGGTCATGGCAATAATGTCCTTGGCACCGCTGCCCGTGAAGTTGACCCAGCAGTACTCCCACGGGTCCTCGGGGTCAGGATAGTATTTTACCGTCTGCTCGGGGTATATTATAAAGCTCTCTCCCGCGTTTATTTTGTATATCTTTTGGTCGGTTTCGAAAAATCCGCTGCCCTTTTTAATGTAATGTATGACGTACAGACCTTGAATCCCCGGTCCCCACCGATAGCTTTCATCTTCCTTATAGGGTCCTGTCTCGTAAAAGTCGAGCGTGGTTTTCGGCTCCATTTTATTACCTCCTAATGCAACAAAATTACATGTTCATACAACATTATAGCATGTACAAGAGGATTTGTAAATAGTAAAATAAAAATAAGTACAAAAATGGAGAATATTATTATGAAAAAAATATTTGTCAGCATTTGCATTTGCGCCCTGCTGCTTATTGTTTGCGGCGTGCTGTGCGGCTGTAAGGGCAAAGACAAGCCCCAAAATACAACCGCCGCGACCACCGAAAACGAGAAGCCTATGGCAATTCCGGCAGACGGGATAATGAGCTGCACAAAAAGCGGCGAGGGCGTTACGGTGAATATCACTCTTTCGGAGTGCGCGGGAAAGAAAGTGTCCCTTGTTGCAATATCCGACCCGCAGTATCAGTACACATGGTTTGAAAACGCGGATATCTGTCTTTCGGACATCGGACAGATTTCTCTTGACAAAGACGGAAAGGGAACGCTTGTGCTGAAGCTTAAAGGCGAAAATGAGCCGGCGTACATTATTTTGACCGCTGAAAGCGGCAGCTATATTGAGAAGGTGAAATAACATGAGATCGTTCGGAAAAAAACTGTGCAGAACTGCGGCGGGAATTTTGTCGCTCACCCTTATCGGCGGCATGCTGATGCCCGTGTTTCCTACCCTTTCCTTTGCCGAGGATACAGCGGAAAGGAAAGAGGTTGAATCCCGCAAGACCCCCATTATGGGCTGGTCGTCCTGGAACGCCTACCGCTCCGAAATTTCCGAGAATGCCATTCTCTCTCAGGCAAAAAAGCTTCGTGAACTCGGGCTTGCAGATCTCGGATATGTTTTCGTCAACGTGGACGACGGCTGGCAGAACGGCAGAGGAAGCGACGGCTATGTAAATATCAACACCGACCGCTTTCCGTCAGGCATGAAAGCGCTTGCCGATACGATTCACTCAATGGGATTTAAAGTGGGCATTTACACCGACGCCGGCGAACTCACCTGCGGCTCGATATCGGACGGCGACGTGAATAACAACAACGTCGGTCTTTACGGACACGATGAGACTGACCTTGAACGCTATTTTGTGGAATGGGGCTACGATTTTATCAAGGTGGATTGGTGCGGAGGTCAGCGCCTCGGACTCAGTCAGAAGGACCGCTATACCGCCATCGGAAAAGTGGTTGCCGATATCGAGGCGAAAACCGGCAATGACAAGATATACAATGTCTGCTGCTGGGGCTTTCCCGGCGAATGGGTTCTCGATGTTGCCGACTCATGGCGCACAGGCGGCGACATCAACAGTACCTTTGAGTCGATACTGTATCAGATAGATAATATCAAATCCCTTGCAAAGTACAACGGACCGGGACACGTCAACGACCTTGACATGCTTCAAGTGGGAAACGGAATGACCTATGAGGAGGACAAATCCCACTTTGCCATGTGGTGCATGATGTCCACTCCTCTGATGCTCGGAATGGATCTTAGCAGCATTTCAAACGAGACTTTATCGATTGTATCCAACAAGGAGCTGATAGCGATAGACCAGGATCCCGCCTGCATTCAGGCGACCGTTGCCGCAAATTACGGTTCGGTGGAGGCATGGACCAAGGATCTCGGAGAAGCGGGATCGGGAAGAAAGGCGATTGCACTCCTCAACCGTGCCGATGCAAAGACGACTGTAACTATCTCTTTTCGGGAGCTGGGACTTGCAAACGTCGGCGCGGTGCGCGATCTGTGGACGCATGAGAACATTTCCACGGGCGACACCTTTACCGTGACCATCCCCGCTCACGGAACGATGGTATATACCGCCGAGGGCACTCCGGTGCCGACAAAGGGCGGGACTCTCCCCGACATACTTAAAGAGGATAGCTCTGTGCCCGTCGCCGAAATGAACATCGAGGCAAAACCCTCTTCAATTGATCTGACAAAGCTTGGAAAGTACGATTGGGTACACTATGCAAGCGCTCCCACCCGTATGAAGGACGGTTCGGGGGAGATAAGCCTTTACTATGACGGGCGCTACGTCTCATATGATAACGCCGCCGCAAGATATACCTGGACAAACGGAGATCAGACGACGGGAAAAGGTTCCTCTTCCAAAGGTATCGGAGTTGTCAATTTGGGCGCGTATATGATTGTATCCACACCCTGCGACAAAAACATAAGGACCCTCTCGGTTGCGGTAGGCTCCTACTCGGCAGATATGCGAGTTGAGATGATAATCGGGGGCAAGGTGTTGGCATCCGAGGAAATAAAAGGAGGAGGGGGTCGAAAAGAAGACAGGTTAGTGACAATGACCTACTCCAGCGATATCCCCACCACGGCGTATCTTAAATGGACGGTGACCGCAAATCTCGGCAATGACGACAGCGTCAACGTTGAGGGCGTCGCGCTGAGTATTATCGCCAAGGACGACACGCTCATGACTCCCGTGCTTAAAAAAGAAGGCAGCGGTGTAAAGGCTGTCATAAATGCCACAGTTGCAAGCGAGGGTGCAATCCTTCATACGGTTATGAGGGACAGTGACGGCAAAATCGCCTTTATTGATTCTAAGGCGCTTGATGCGAGTGAGGAGCCGATAAGAGAGGAAATAATCCCCGAGGTTCCTTCGGGATTTGTGGGCAAGCTCCAGGTTTATCTTTGGAATGAAAATAATCTGCCCCTTACCGATATGCGGGAGGTAGAGGTGAATATTTCCTCGGTGTCCGATTACCATATAGGACCTATGACCGCGTCTTCTCTTGTCTTAAAGGGCGCGATACTGCTTGACGTGCGCACCCCCGAGGAATATGCGGCGGGTCATCTTGACAAAGCGATCAATCTTGAATATTCCAAGGTTGCAAAAGAGATCGAAAATCTGATCCCGGATAAGGATCAGCCTGTCATTGTGTACTGTTCAGCCGCCAAACGCTCGGCTCAGGCGCTTGACACACTCTTAAAACTCGGTTATACCGCCGTTTATAATCTTGGAAGTATGGATAATTACGATTCTCGCCCTCTGATCACCTTTACCGCGGCCACCTGTAAGGTGATAACGGTCGGCGATAAGGTCGACGTCAGTTTTACTTCAAGCCCCTATGACAATCCTTCGGTGTTCGTTTCGGCGGGTAAAGAATCGACTCTTGAAGATGCGGTGCCGCTTGATAAGTTCAAAGTGCCGGATTCCGCACACTATTATCTGACCCTTAAAGCATACCTTGTGCAGGACGGCATCTGCTATGCCCAAACCGAGGAAAAATTTATATTTTGGTCGGAGAATACGGCAAATACCTTCGCCACCGATTTGGAATGGATAAAAGCTACCGTCGGTTGGGGTAATATTCATAAAAATCAGTCTGTGGACGGAAATAAACTTACCCTTGCCGGAAAGACTTTCTCCCACGGCATCGGCACTCACGCCACTTCCGATATCATTATGAATATTCCCGCAGGAGCACGGAAGTTCCTTGCAGTGGCAGGATGCGATCTTGAAAAAAGCGGCGGCGAGACTATGATGTTCTATGTTTGGATCGACGGTGTTCAAGCGGACGGCTCTTCCCTTATAAAAATCGGTCAGCACTATGTGTTTGACGTCGATATTCCCGAAGGCGCAAAGGAAATACGCCTGTACGCCTTCGAGGGCCATTATGACGGCAATACTAACGATCACGCCGATTGGGCAGTGGCCGGCTTCTTCAATAATCCTACCGAAGGTTAAATAGCTCTTTTACTCCTTTTGCCGCTCTGCCGCTTTGCCGGAAGGGCGGCATATCCTTGCAGTCAAAAACACCCCCGGTTCTCTACCGGGGGGTGTCAGATTGAAGACAAAGCGGTTTTGTGATTAAACGCACAAAGCCGCTTTGTTGTAATATGTAAGAAGAATTGCATAA
>CANPZU010000071.1 GCA_947588825.1 uncultured Clostridia bacterium | reverse complement strand
CAACGTCCCTTTTCAACCTCAAAATTTATCCGCTTAATCCCTCTTTTTTCTCTTGACTTTTCATAGCTGGTCTCCTGTGACATATGTGACGGCAAGTACGAAATGATCTTTGCAAAGAATGTGGAATCCCTTGATTCTGAGTTCCAAGCATTGATGCTGACCTATGTATTGACGGCAATCGGCGTTTCCCTTTTCCTTGCGATTTGCCTGTACTTTATTTTAAAAAAGCTCTCCGGCCCTTTGGAAAAGCTCCGTAAGACCACCGAAGTTATTGAAGCCGGGGATTTCTCGGTTACCGCAGAGGAAAAAGGCAGCGACGAGTTTACGCTTCTCGCAAAGAGCTTTAACGCAATGCTCGCCAAGATCAACGAGCAGATGGCAGCCTTGGAGCGTGAAGCTAAAGCCAAGATGGTCGAGGCAGAGAGAAAGCAAATGCTCGTCGATAACATGGCTCACGAGCTTCGTACTCCTCTGACAAGCATCCACGGCTATGCGGAGTTTATTGAAAAAGCAAATACCACCGAGGAACGCAGACTGATCGCGGCAAAATATATCATGTCAGAATCCGAGCGTCTGCAAAAGATATCCGAAATTCTGCTTGACGGCGCATTCATCCGCGAGAATGAAATTGAAATGGCAGACACCGATCTTTCAGCCGTCCTTGACGACGTTGCCAACAAGCTCCAAATGAGAGCCGAAAAAGCAGAGGTAGAGATCACCTGCGACATAGCGCCCACGATTGTAAAGGGCAATGAAACGCTTCTCTCAATGCTCTTTTATAACCTCACGGAAAACGCAATCAAGGCCTGCTCAGCCGGCGGCAGGGTGAAAATCTCATGCTGTGAAGGTCAGGCAATTATTGAGGATAACGGCAAAGGCATGACCAAGGAACAGCTGCTTCACATAACGGAACCTTTCTACCGCACCGATAAATCCCGTTCCCGTGCCGAAGGCGGCGCCGGACTCGGACTTGCGCTTTGCAAACAGATTGTCCGCACACACGGAGCCGATATGCGTTTTGAATCCGAAATCGGAAAAGGCACGAAAATATTTGTCACTTTTACAAGTTGGCAATAAGTTGGAGATAAGTCGGCGATATTCACTTGGTACAATACAGTCACAGGATGAGAAAGTATCTGCACATTATGACACATTATGAAAAGGATGGTATGTATTATGAAACAAAACGTTAAGTTTTTCACGATCGTAATATCGTTGCTCCTTTTATCTTCGATTATCCTTGCCGGATGTATGCACGTCATTGCCGCGGATAACGGAGAAATGAAGCCTTACGACCTGAACGTACAAAAAGAGAACAATGACAATGACAATGACAATGATAATAGTGTCAGCGGCGGCATTGTCGATGACGCTCCGACTTCGCAGACCGAACTGCAAAATAAATTCAATGCTTATTTGCATGAGGATGGAAATACGGTTACCATTTTTTCAAAAGAGCAGTACGCGGAACTGAAAGCTGTTCGTGAAAACGGAAATCGGAATCCCTTGACCTCCGACGAAATTCTCTTCCTCGTCAACGATTCCATCAACCTGTATTTTACCTATGATGAAATTATTTTATCTAACGCTAATCGGGATGCCGTGATTCCGGTGGCAAGCAATCAGTCCTACAATGACCGTGTAATATATCCTAAATACAGGGACGCCGCCGCTTACGATACGTACCATGAAGCGGCGACCGCCTACAATAAGATGCTTGTCGACATATATGAAATCATTTATTACCGCATCTATATGCACGATGCCGGCTTCGAAACGGTGCATCACACCAACGATAGCGGTAAAGATAATATCTTTGGCAATCGTTATAACTCGGATCTTGGCACGATAAGCAGCGCTACTACGGTGCATAGATGTCAGATGCTCGCCATTGACGGCGCTGCGTTCAGCGGCATAGAAAATGAGAAAAAATTAGTCGGCGAATATGGCACCATGCTTGGATGGAAAAAAATGTGTGAAATGGATAGAGTTGTATATGATTTTGAGCATTATGAGCGCCCGCTTCTCAATTCCGATGTATTGTACACCGATGTTTGGGATACGTACCAATCGCCTACGGACTATAAGTTCTATATCGTCGGTAACAAACTTACACAGCAAATTTATCCCACGACCGAACTTGAAAACATGATGCCTCACTCGTACTTCAGATACGATGCAAAGGACGGGTACGGCTCTTATAATCCTGTATCACTTTGTCTTGACTATAAAACCGGAAGATTTAGCATAAATGCTTGCAAGTTTATCGCACCTCCTTCATCTTTAAAAGAAAGTCCTGCAGCAAGCGGCAAGTTTGATGAGAGCGACGGTGTATTATGGCTGCACCCGGAAAACGGCTCAGCTTACTTATACGTATTTTATAAATCGGATAACGGTTATGTTTATTCGGCGGCAGAATCCAAGCCGCTTGAACGGGAAGGGCTTGATTGGTTGGAAGACCTTGTGTTTGAAAAAGTATGTGAAGGTGTATCGGTAACTAAACCCTAATTCCGATTCCGAACCTGCATAAACAACGATAAGAACCAAACCTCAACAACAGCTCAAACAAAGGATGACGGTATTATTAATGTCAAAAACGATTAAACCATAAGCAATTTCTTTCAGGTACTTGAAAGGAGGATCCCTAATGAAAAAAATACTTGTAATAACATTAACCCTTGCTTTGCTGCTTTCAGCCTTGACGGGCTGTGCGGCGCCGCAGAATCCTTCGGGTAATGAAGAAAAACAAAATCAGGAAGAAAAACAAAATCAGCAGGGCAAATGTCTACCCATAATTATGACAATTGCAGAAACGCTCCCGTCTTGTGTTGCGTTTGAGTATAAAGACGAAAAACCGTATTGCTTTTATGCTTATGACACCGAAGGAAAGCTTTACCGCGTCCTTTGGAATGATTTTACCGGTTTAAATGAAAAGGACGTCGTTGTTGTTGATCACAATAATGATATCAAGAAATTGGACTACGATAATCCTCCCGGTGGTTGGACTCCTCAGTATGAGATAACAGCAATAGAAGTCTCCGGGATGTCCGCTTCCTGTATCTCCAAAAACGAAGACGGCACATACATCCTAACGCTCCCTTACAGCGGCGAAACAATCGAGCTGCAAAACGAACAAAATCTTTTTGTGCCGTATATCACTGACGAGCTTGTAGCGATTGCAGAGAGCAAAATCACCGAAGCAGTTTCCGCATACGACAACAGCTCTGATTTTTTCCTGCAGATAAACGATGGCTATCTTTGCCTTGTTGCCGAAGTCATAGATTTCATTGATCCTCCGTCGTCGCAAGAAAACGAAGGCGAATTTGTGGAAGGAGGTTGCGGCATTGACCACGAGCACCTTTTCTTCGATGAAAGAATTTCAGTTGAGATTCCGCCTCCAATGGCAGATTCGTCTGATATTATGTTTCATAGCGGGGACTTTCTTTCGCAAGTTGTCCTGAATTATGCACAAAAAGAAATTGTCTATGAGCTTTTGAGCAACAAGCACGATTGGAATCCCGAGATCCCCGATTGTGTTGTGAGTTACCGTTTCTCAGGCGCTGTGAAGGCAGGCTACTGTAATGGCGGTACACTTATCGATTTTGGCGATAATCGCTCCCGCAAACTGACCGCAAAAGAAAAAGACATCATTGAGTCGCTGATTTCGTACTTGAACTTCAACGACCCCGTGTCATCAGGATACGATGTGGAAGTTAAACTTCTGCAATATACTTGGGATGGCTTTGGCATCTCTACAAAGACAGTCGGTGCCTGCGATACGGCATATAATATCATCGATGCACTGAAAGCAATGAAGGAAACAGGAGAAACCGTTCCGAAGATTTCCGATGATGTCCTTGAAATCGGCAAAGGTCAGTATCCGATAGAGCGCGGAACTATGTGGCTTGAGAATTCGGGAAAAATCTATCGTTTGACTCCCGACATGTCGCAGTTATGCCTTGTTGAAACCCATTTTGGTGAAGGCAAGGTTCTTGAAATTACCGATGAATTCAAAACCTATGTCAATAACGCATGGAACTATGCTCCCTAAGATTACTGTTAATTACTATTAATATTACTACTGCAAGGAAACACACGGCAAGGGCGATTACACACTCATACACACTCAATCTGACGAGCGTTTTTAAATCGGGCTCATCGATAAGAAACGAGTCAAGGCCACCGATTTCACCGATGGCCTTGACTCATATTTCATCAGAGCCGCAAAAAGAAAGTTTCAAATCATGATTTGCGATTTTATTTAAAATGACACGGTTTTTCCTTATCCGGCCTTCTGAACGTGCAGATTGTCAAAAATCGCGTCCGAATCGGCGTACAGACCCACCAATCCGGCATTATAACTGCCGTCGTCGGCCGACACCGAAGCACCGCCGCCATCGATTCGAATCTGACTGCCTGCCGCCTGAACGGTGATGCTCAGCACCGATCCCTTCTCGGGGGCGATTCCGGCAGAGGCAAGGAGCTCTTTCTCGCCGTTTGTCAGCCGGTATATCCGCAGCTCACCGGCACTCCGATCGCAAAGCGCCAAATAGCCGTTCTTACCGTCGGTCGCCCGGAACAGCAGCCCTGCCTGACCGTCCTCATTCTTTACATCCAGCGTGGCGGTAAAATCGGCAAAATCAGTTTCGTTTGCCAAAGCGGTGCCGCTGCCGGCATAGCTGCCGCCCGCCGCCGAGTAGCTGCCGCCCGTCCACTTATAGCCGTGAAGGTCCATGAAATCGTCCGAGAAGGTCACGCGGTAACGGTAGGAAATGTCCCCGTAAGGATTATGGGTGCTCACATCCGGGTTGATCTTCTTTCCCGCCACTGCCTGTGCGTTTTGCAGATTATTCACGCTGCCGTCCTCGTTGACAAGGCCGTTGTACATATTGTAGTTGTCCCTATAGGAGCTTAGGTAACAAGGATGCACCATCAGAGTCCAGTAAAAAGGAGCCCAGTTTCCGTCCTTCATAAGCTTCTCGCAGGTGGGCGCCAAATTGGAGTAGACCGGGTAGTTGATCCCCGACGGACCGCCCATCCACTGAACCTCGGTACAGGCAATCGGCAGATTGGCCGCCTTGGCCTGTGCGATTCGGGAGGCGGCGTTTGAGGCAAAGGAGGCCGCATTGCCGGGGAAGTTGTCGTGATACTGGAGCAGGTCCATGCCGTAGGATACCGCATTTGAAATGGTATGCCCGCCGGAAGGGGCGGTACCCAAACTCAGCCGGACGCTTCCCTGCACCGATACCGCGTACTCGCACAGATATAGGGCAAGGGCCGTCCGGGCATCTCCCCACGGTTCGTTATACAGCTCGATGGCAAGCAGACGGGAATCGTTTCTGTAGCGGGTCATGAACCACTTAACAAAGGCCTTGGGCTCGTCCCAGCGGGAGGAATTGTTGTAGATTTCGGATGACGGTGAGGTAATCGCCCATCCGGCGGTTTTGCGGCCTTGGGTGTGGTAGGTTCGGTTCCATGTGGAATAGGAGTCGTAATCGTATCCTTCGCCGCAGCCCTCAAACAGGGAGACTAAAATCGTAATGTTCCACTTTTCGGCCAGCGTCAGAAAGTCGTTAAATGCCGCCTCGAAATGGGCGGAATCCTCCAGCCAGTACTCATAGGACACCCAAATTCGGAAGGAATCAACCCCCAGCAGATTGTGAGCGTAGCCCATATCCCGATCGATGATGTCGTGATCGTACCACTTCCAGAACTGAGGCGCGTTCAGGGCGTAGGACGGATAGTAAACCGCGCCCTTGGTCAGCCCTTTCGGCAGAGCGGTCTGATCGCCGGTGGCCTTGAAGCAGGATTGCAATTTTACCGTATCCGAGGCCGAGCTCAGATCGGCAAGAGTCAGGACGCCCGTCTTGGTGCTGCTGACGGCCTTGCTGCGGTCGAAGGTATAAAAATTGAAGAAGGCGGTAGAGCTGTTCTCGCCCCACGAAGGCAGAGTCTTCGCGGGATCGGCATAGAAGGTTGCCGCCTGTTTTAAACCCGTGTCAGCATCGGCGGACAGGGAGACAAGAGCGAGGTCATCCTCTGCGGCAGACAGAAACCGATCGGTTCCCGTGAGCCGGAAGGAGATGCCCTCTGAATCGGCCAGTCCGACCGTGGGAATAAATCCCCGAGCGGCGGGGTCAACCATGGCCCGGCAGGCCAAATCTCCCCACTGGGTAGAAAGATAGTGGTTCTTGAGCGCAGCCGACTGGAGGTAGATCACGCCGTCCTCCAGTTGTCCCAGCGGCTCAATGGCGATGGAGTATATGCGCAGATCGTCAATTTTTCCCTTAAAGTAAGCGTCGGTATAGCCCAGTGCGTTGGTTCCCCAAACGGCGGCTCCCAGTCCTGCCGCGTCCAACGTCTGCGGTATCACGCTGCCCAAACCTGTCGCGTCGGCCACGGCCTTTCCGTCAAGATACAGGGTAACTCTGCCGCCTTCGGCGGAGCCGTTATAGGACAGGGCAACGGTATGCCAGCTTCCGGCGCAGTCGGCGGGCAGCCCGAAGGAGACGGTTCCCGCAGTTCCCGTGCCGGTGCCGCTCTTTCCCGCCCCGACGGCGGCAATCAGCTTGCCATCCTCAATACCTATGGCAATGCCGTTGTTTGCGTCTCCCTGCTCATAAAGCAGCTGCTTTCCCGAGAGGTGATCCGGGCAGAAGGCCAGCGACACGCTGAGCGTATTAAAAGCCGGATGCAGGAAGGTTGAGGAGGTTATCTGACTGACCGATGCAAAATCGTTGTTGAGCTTTACGCTGTCATCGATGCCGTCGAAGAAAATGGCGCCGCTGCCGTCCGGCCCGCCGCTGGGAATCAGGGTGGCGTTCATTTTGATGCTGTCCCGAGCGGAAGATAGGGAGGTTTTGAGCACCGTGGCAGTGGCTGCCTCCTCGAATTTATACCAGAGCAGACCGTTGGCATCCGTGATGTCCGCATTCAGATCGCCCGAGCCGGCGGGAGCGCCGGTATAGGTCTGTTTTTCCCAAACAAAGGGGGACGATTCAGGCTCCGAAGCCGAGGAAGAGGGAGAGGACGTTGTACCGACGGTAACGTCGGCAGGAGTACGGCCGCAGGCGATCATGGACAGCGTCAGCAGAGTGCAGACCGTCGGGCACAGTATTTTCTTCTTCATGTTCTTCATGGAAAGCTTTCCTTTCGTACTTGGATTTCCGAAAAAAATATACTGCAAAAATCGCCGAATGTCAAGCGAATCGGGGTAATTTCGGAATTTTTCGGACAAAGATCGGCAAATTTAGGACGAAATTAAAAAAGGAGCCGATAGGCTCCTGAGTTTGTCGAAAAAGTCGCCCCCGGATGGTGCGCAGGACACGGGCGCCGCAAAACGGAAGGTACGGATAATTATTTGAATTAATTTAAGAAATTTAAGGAGTCACCTTAATTGTCCGGCCGTTTTTCCTTAATGAGGGCATCCCGCATCTGACGGGGTGGAATGCCGTAGTATTCTTTGAAAATGCGGTAAAAATTGGACCTGGACATAAATCCGCTCTTTTGGACAATGTCCTGCATGGATAATTCCGAGTCGGAAAGCAGTTCGGTACAAAGCAGGATTTTCTGTCTGTTTATATAGTCGGCAATGCCGATTCCGACCTGCTTTTTGAAAAGATAGGACAGATGCTGCGGGGAAACAAAAACGGCTTTGGCAATTTCGGGAAGGCTCGGATTCTCCGTCAGATGTTCAGCAATATACGCTCTGGCCTCTGATATGATAGGGTTCGATACCGAAGTTTCCTCTGTAAATGTTACGGTTTTTCTAAGAAGAGTTAAAAGGATTAGGTTCAGTTCCAGCGCGGCGAAAAACCGATTGCCGAAAGAAGGGTGGGAAAGCTCGGACTCCACGGTAAGGATTCGGCGGGATGTTTCCCCGTTTTCCTTCGGAATGTGCAGAAATTTGAGTTTACCGGTCGAAATAAGAGAAGATACGGGACTGTTTGGTATTTGAAATTGCTCGAAAAAGTCGGCCTTGAAGGTCAGTTCGATCACTTTAGCCGAGTTTCCGCGATCTACGATCCAGCCATGCGGAATATAACTTCCGAAAAATATCGCCTCCCCTGCGTGAACCTCCAAAAGATTCCCTTCTGCAATGTAAAGGATTTTTCCTTCGGTAACCAGCGTAATTTCCAGATTTTCATGCATGTGAAATCCCAACGTTTTCGGAAACTGAACCGCCCATTCATCGGGAATGGAGGAAGGAAGCAAACTTTCCGTAAGTATACGGTTCTTGACGTTTTTTATGGTCGGAAGTGAACTTCCGTTATGGTAATTTACCTGGCCGAAATCTTCAACCTGCCGGATAATCTCCGGCTTTTGATCGGTCGCGACTTTTGAGATAGCACGAAGCGGGAATTTCGGATCCAGCGGATAATCGTTCATGTAATAAAGCTTGCATCCGGTCGCCATGAAAACACCTCCCCTCGCTTATTTTATTATAAATCCATTTTCAGAAAAAGTCAACGGAAATCTTAAAATATAGGAAAAAACGTATAAAATAATAGACCAAATCAAGCGAATTCGGATGTACAATAAAGATGTAAAATTATATCTACCCATATAACTATCGCGGTAGATAAAATCTATGGAGGTAAATTATGAGAAAAGCATTATCCATTATTACGGCGCTTGCTTTGATGGTCGGTTTGGCATCCGCCGCATCCTTTACGGCTTTTGCAGCCGAAACCGTAAAGGTCTCAAGCGCATCCCAACTCAAAGATACCGTTTCCAAGATTAACAGCGGAGAACTGGGCGAGGATACCAATATCACCCTGACAGCCGATATTGATCTTACGGACATCGAGGGCTGGAAGCCGCTCAAGTCTTACAGCGGAACCTTTGACGGCGCAGGATTTGCCGTCAAGAATCTCTCGCACAGTGTGACAATCGCCAACAATGACGCCGACAAGCTGGACGGCGGAAGCAATACCGCCGAATACGTTATCGCCCGAGAGAACGACGGTTTGGGCAGCGGCTGCTACGGTCAGGTCGGAATTGCTCTTTTGGTCGTAAAGAGCAACGGCGCGACGCTGAAAAATTTTACCCTTAAAGACAGCAAGCTGAATGTGGCAATGAACTTCAACAAGAACTGGCAGCCTTTCTACGGCGGCGTTGTTGCCTATATGAACGGCGGCTCAATTTCCGGCGTCAAATTGGAAAACGTGGATTTGACCGTTGACAATCAGTCCGCCATAAATCAGGGCTTCCTTGGTTTTGCCGGTCTGATGGCCGGTGTGACTATGGGCAAGGTAACAATTGACACCTGCTCGATAAACGCCGACTGCACGTTGGATGCCTCGGCTAACAAGAAGTTCGACGTGGCCGCCTATGTGGGCCGTCACTCTTCCGAATCGCCCATAACCGTGACAAACTGCTCCACCGCCGCCACCGTGAAAGCGGCTGCTGACGTATCAAATAAAGACGGACTTATGTATAACGCCGACGACGCTCAACTCGGCGGTTGGGCTGCCGCTATCGTGGCCCGCTTCAATGACAGTACCGTCGATGGAGCCCGCGACACCTTAACAGGCTGCACCAATACCGGAAATATAACCGGCGCTCATGTGAATGCCGATAACCTTTTGGTGGGTGATTTGAACAACACCCGCACCGACATTGTTTATGAAGATCAGCCCGCGAACCCCGGTGAAGAAGGCGACAATCCCGGTGAAGAAGGCGGCAACCCCGGTGAAGAAACGAATCCTCCTCAGACCGGCGATGCGGCGGCATTTATATCTGCTGTTGCAATAGTGTCTCTGCTTGGAGCGGCGGTTGTTGTAAGCAAGAAAAGAACATACAATCGATAAAATAAAATAATATAATACGGCGCTGACTTTATAGCGCCCAAAGCCCGCTTTGCGTCTTTTACATACGTGAAGCGGGCAATTTTGCAGTCAAAAACACCCCCCGGTAGAGAACCGGGGGTGTCAGATTGAAGACAAAGTCCTAAAAAGGGCTTTGTTTTTTTAGCGAGATATGGTATAATAGAAGCAAAGGAAGGGGG
>CANPZU010000070.1 GCA_947588825.1 uncultured Clostridia bacterium | reverse complement strand
AATAGCCTCTTTGCCGCGTAATTTATGAACAGTTTGTAAACTCTCGCACTTTTTCGCATTTACCCCTTGACTTTTCAAATTAAGTAGCATTATTTTTGTTTCTTTTATTTTTGACGAATATCGGGTGCAAAACAAAGTATAGACAAAAAAGAACCGTATATATTCGGCATTTTCTCGCCGTCGCGTGCAAAATGTCAAATTAACGGTTGATTATTCACAATAAATATTGACATACAGATTTAATTAATTTATAATATCTTTAAGTATTATGTATACGGAACAGGCGTCGCGGCGCCGTCCGTTCGCCTTAAGAAAGGATGCCACGGCAGCAGGAAACGAACTTATGATTTATGAAAAATACTCCAAGCGAGTTGCAGGAAAGCTCGAAAACTTGAACAAGCTTTACGCTTCGCTCATTTACGAAAAAGTGGATGAAATGAGCGACCTTAAAGGCGTTCAGACAAAAGACCATCTGAGAACTCCTCCAAAGGACAACCTTGAAAAGATCGAAAAAGGCTATAGGTGGGGCGGCGAATACATGAATCTGTGGCTTATCGGAAGCTATACCGTACCGCAGGAGCTTGCCTCCAAGCGTCTTTCAGTCGTTTTGAAGACAGGAGCGTACGAGGCGCTGTTCTTCAAAAACGGTCAGCCTGACGGTATTTTTAACAGTAAAGGCGATTATATGGGTATTATGCACTCCGCACAGGTCATTACCGACAGCGCGGTCCCCGGCGAGGTTTTCGACCTTGCTTTTGAGTGCTATGCGCACCATTATGTCGCGGGTTACGGTCCTTATGAAAACTACGGAAAGGACTTCGCTTCTAACGGAGAATTTGACAAGGTTTTTGAATCGGTGGATATCTGCGTTGTGAACGAGACCGTATACAAGTTCGTTTTCGACCTTAATATCGTACTGCAAATGGCAAAATACTTAAAAGATGATAATTTTCTTAAAGCAAAGGCACAAACCGCCCTTGAAAAAGTTTTTGCCGATATAGTACAGTATCCAATCGAGGCGGATAAAAAAGAGATCATGGATTCGCTTGAGCTCTGTCTTGCTCACCTTGCTCCCTGCCTTGAAAAGTCAAAAGCGGACGCCTCTCGCGGCGAAATATTCATGATAGGTCACTCTCATATGGACACCGCATGGCTATGGCCGGTGGATGAGACAATAAGAAAATGCGCAAGGACCTATTCAAATGTCTGCAAACTCATGGAGCAGTATCCCGAGTATAAATTCATACAATCCTCCGCCCTTCACACCGACTGGATGCGAAGATACTATCCTTTTGTCTTTGAAAATATCCGTAAATATGTGGCACAGGGCAGATACGAGCCTAACGGCGGCGTGTGGGTCGAATGCGACTGCAATATCACCTCCGGCGAGCTTATGGCAAGGCAGTTTATGTATGGACAGCACTTTACACGCGAGTATTTTGACTACACCTCAGACGCATTTTGGCTGCCCGACACTTTCGGATACAATGCGGCAATCCCGCAGATCATGCTCGAATCCGAGGTGAAGTATTTCTACACCACCAAAATGGGGTGGAACGACCTTAACGAATTCCCTCTCACATCGTTTGTTTGGAAGGGCATCGACGGCAGCTCTGTTATCACCCATCTGCACAATATAGATGTTCAACCCGACGTCAAGGACACGATGGCACAAGTTGACGCCAACAAAAACAAACAAGATTTCTCCGCGAAGCTCCTTCCCTTCGGTCACGGCGACGGAGGCGGCGGACCTACTCCCGCACTTCTTGAAAAAGCGAGAAGAATCATGGATGTTCCCGGCCTATGCAACGCGCATTACGGCACAATAAGCGAGTTCATGAAGCAGCTCGAAAAGTCAAAGGATACCCTTCCCGTATTTTCGGGAGAACTCTACCTTGAGTTGCACCGCGGCACACTTACACAGATGCACGATATGAAACGCACAAACAGAAAGTGTGAGATCGCCCTGCACGACATGGATCACATGAACGTAGTAAGCGGCGCTTCAAAGAACGAAAACACGGACAAGCTATACAAGGTACTTCTTCAGAACCAGTTCCACGACATTCTCCCCGGTACCTGCTATACCGGCGTTACGCAAAAAGCGGTCGCCGAAAATACTGCAATCATAAATGAGGCGGTTAATATCGCATCAAAGTACGCAAAGACGCTAACTGAAAAGGACGACGGGTATATTACGCTGTTCAACACAACCTCATTTGACAGGGACGACTGCGTAAAATACAAATCAAACAAAAAATTTCCGGCAAACCTTCCCGCGCAGACTTACACCGACGTTACGGGAGAGGCCGTCACCCTTTTCACGGGAATAAAGGTCCCCGCAATGGGCGCAGTTTCCGTTCCGCTTTCCGACACAATATCAGCCGCCTCATCGCCCTTCAAATATGACGAGGATACAAAAACGCTTGAAACGCCGTACGCTTCGGTGACATTTGACCGATATGGAGCGATCTCATCGTTCTATGACAAGAAGCACAAACGTACGCTCGGCAAAAAAGGCAGCGCTCTCAATACCTTCCTTATTGCAGAGGACGTTCCCAACTACTGGGACAACTGGGACATAGATTTTGAGACAATGTCAAAGTTGAAACCAAGCCGCGCGCTTATCTCTTTTGAAACGGTCTCAAACGGTCCGTGCGCTTTTATCATACGTCAAAAGCACAAAATAGGAAAGAGCTCTCAACTGAGCCAGGATATAATTTTCTATTCTAACACACCGAGAGTCGATTTTCACACGATCATTGATTGGAAAGAAAAGCACACCCTTCTAAAGGCAAGCTTTGACCTTGACATAGTGTCCTCGACAGTTAAAAACGAGATACAATTCGGCCACATAGACCGTCCGACGACAAGAAACAGCAGCTATGAAGCGGCAAAATTTGAGGTGTGCAACCACAAGTGGTCGGATATATCCGAGTCACGCTTCGGAGTTGCGCTGCTCAACGACTGCAAATACGGCATATCGGCTTATGACAACAACCTCTGTCTCACTTTACACCGCGGGGGGACAAGGCCGGACGTCACAGGAGACGCCGGAGTTCATGAAATGACGTATTCGCTCTACCCTCATGGCGCTTTTTCGACCTCAAATGTCATACGTGAGGCTTATATGCTCAATATACCTTCAATTATCGCCGAAGGACGCGCCGACATGACTTCGTTTATAAGTATCAGCGAGGACAATATTATATGCGAGGCTATTAAGCCCGCGGCGCTGGTAAAAGACGCGATCGTCGCAAGATTTTATGAGGCGGAAAGAAATAAAACCACCTGTGAAATATCCATTCCCAAAGGATACACTAAGGTATACAGAGTAAACATTCTCGAGGATATTAAAGAGGATCTGACCCCGGGCGACAATAAAGAAAGCGTCGGCATTACATTTGATCCGTTCCGCATAATCTCGCTCATGTTTGTAAAATAAAAAATTTTAATGTGCGTCAAGCGTCTGCCCGCACGTTAAAGCGCGTTTGTTTTATCCTTTAAAAAATTTAAAGGCGATATACATCTTAAGACACTCTTTCTATTTTATTTTATCTTTTATTTTATCTTGGCATTTTCAGAAACCGAAAGGTCGCGTAAAAATGAAATTTTTAAAGAAAATCATAAACCGTCTGACAATCGTAAGTTTTGCGTTACTTATTCAACTGTGTTGGATAGGATACATTCCTTTTGTTTTAAACAATCTGTACTATCCTCTTTCCATATCGTTTTCGGTCCTCAGCTTTATTGTCGTCGCATTTATAATAAACAAACCGACCGATCCGTCAATAAAGCTTGCTTGGATAGTTCCGATACTTGTTTTCCCATTCCTTGGCTGGGTAATATATCTTCTTTTCGGAACAAAGTTTTCAACGGCAAGCATCAGAAAAAGGATCTCGGACGTTTCCGAGCTTTATATTGACGACGCTCTTCCCTCTTCAGAAGAAATACTTGAAAAGACATCGCAAATAAACCCGCACATGTCCGGTCAAATGCAGTATGTTGTAAACAATAAATTTCCCGTATATGAGAATTCTTCCGCAAAATATTACTCCCTCGGAGACGATATGTTTCCCGACCTGCTTGAGGAACTGAAAAGTGCGGAAAAGTTCATTTTCATTGAAATGTTTATAATAAAGCCCGGGGACATGTGGTCGGAGATTCTTGATATTCTCGCGGAAAAAGCAAAAGCCGGACTTGATGTCAGAGTGATTTACGACGATATGGGGTGTATCAATCACCTTCCTTCAAAATACTATAGGACGCTTGAAAAGCTGGGAATAAAGTGCATATCCTTTAACCGTTTTAGACCGTTTTTGTCGGTGATCATGAACAACCGCGACCACAGAAAAATTATGGTCGTCGACGGAAAGGTCGCTTTTACCGGGGGAGTAAATTTTGCCGATGAATATGTAAACAAGATAACACGCTTTGGACATTGGAAGGATGCGGCGGTCCTTGTAAAGGGAGAGGCGGTCGCGAGCTTTACAAGACTGTTTCTTGAGATGTGGAACGGTCTCAGGCATACCGACAACGATATACGACCCTTCATACTTCCGGCCTCGGAACACCCGGATAAAAGCTCAAACGGTATCATCCAGCCTTACGGCAGCTCGCCGCTTAGCAGCGAAGTGCTCGGCGAAAATATTTACCTTAACATCATTAATAACGCGGTAAGATACGTGTATATATTCACTCCCTACCTTGTCGTCGATAACGTCATAAACGAATCGCTTATTCTTGCGGCAAAACGCGGCGTGGACGTCAGGATTGTCATTCCCTCAATACCCGACAAAAAGACCGTTTATCAGCTCACACTCTCTCACTGCCCTGCACTTATCGCGGCAGGCGTGAAAATCTATAATTACACTCCCGGATTTATTCACTCCAAATGCTTTGTTTGCGATGACAGCATAGCCACTGTGGGAACTGTAAACATGGATTACCGAAGCCTGTATATCCATTTTGAGTGCGGATGCATTTTTTATAATTCTCCTGCGGTTTTTGACGTTTATAAGGATATGACAGATACATTTAACAAATCCGAGCCGCTTAAAATTCCTCAAAAACGCAGAGGCATACTAAAAAACTTCTATTTCGCGCTGCTCAGACTGTTTGCGCCCCTTCTTTGATATTTATACTTTTACCGATAACTTTTGCAACATACAAAAAGCCGACTCTTACACGAATTGTCGGCTTTTTGATTTATTAAGTTAAGGCGAATTTTGAACAGATAGAACTTTATGTCACATTGTAAACTTCAAATTCCACAAGAGAGACCCAGTTATATGTGTCGCTGACGCGGTTCTCGGCCGAAACGTATATTTTCACATATCGGGCCGTCTGCGTATCGAAGTCGACTTGCTGGATATAACTCTTTGTATCGTTTGAGTTTATCAGTCCCGGCGAAAGAGTGATGACGGACGACCAGTTTTGCGCATCGTCGGAGACGAGTATCTCGTACCCTTTAGGTGAATTTTTAAGGTTCCAATACAGCAAGAGACGGTTGAATTCTTTTGCCTCTCCAAGATCAACATATATCCAGCACTCGGTATTCGCGATATTTCCCGCATTCCAACGGGCGGGATTATCCTTGTCGGTATTGTCATGATTCCCGTCGGTAGCATAGGAAGCCTTAAAGGCGTTATGCTCATGGTTTACTGTCACCTTTTTGTGTGCGGCAAGATTTTCGGCGGATCCGACATCGACACAGCGGTATTGCTCCAAAATTGTTGTAAAGTCCGATCTGTTGTATAGCGTCGGACACATTGGTTCATCGGCATACAGTTTTTCCCACGCGGCAAGCAGATCATAAGCTTCGTCGATAATCGCGTTTATCTCGGCAGGAGTGTGAGTACCGTTGTGATTGTATTCAAGATAAGATATCGCGGCTGTGTACATTCTCTCGCAAATCGAAAAGAAATAATATCCGTACCGAGTTGTAATTGTAATATAATCTTTCTTTTGCAAACTATCGTCAAAGCTGTCGGCAATCTCCATCATTTGCTCATACAACTGAACCGCCTTGCGGCGTTCCTCAAGTTTGGGATACAAATCCCCCTTCTTGTTTTTGAAAATGGTATTGGCGTTGGCGACAAAATTGTCTCTGTTTACACTTGCGTCCCTTGTCCACAACTGATTGAGCACAGGAGAGGAATTTGTTCCGATCCCGTACAGAACGGCGTCGGCGGAGAGTTCGGCTAAACGGACAAAATTCTCCGCATCCGTTTCGTTCATTCCGAGAATATCTTTTGCATAACACTTTACAAGATAAGTATCAGTTTTGGAGGTATCCTTAGCCCATTGAGTGAGAACGTACGCGTTCAGATCGCTCCAAAGTTCGTCGCCGTTGGGATTCTGCGTGCCGTTGGTGTACGGACCTCCCCAACCGCCCCCGCGCGACCACGTCCAAATTCCGACCACAAGGCTGTTTTCACAGTTGACTACGTCACGAAGAGATTTATTTTGCGAGGCGTTCATTTGCCACTTGTACTCGGGAAAACCGTTTATAACACCGCCGGCAATATAATTGGGATACGCGCCCTTTCCCTCGTATTCACGGGAACATTGAATCTCGATTATCTGTTGATGCTTACCTATTCCGATCGTTTGATTAAAGGTATAATTGCGCCAAAAATCGCCCGCGGTGTGCTTGACTGCGATATAGAGATTTTCATGCGGCTCAACGGCATCGGTAATTTGAAGATAGAGATTTTTAGAAGTGGTAAAGGAGTTTTCTCCGACCTCAGTAGACCATGTGCGGTAAATAACGTCCTTGCCGTATTTTTCGCATACCTCTTCCCTAAAGAGCTTTAACAGTGTGGTATGATCGGCGGCCTTCGTACCGCTGACCGCTATCGGATTGTTGCCGAAATGATATGGCGAATAATATCCGACATACGATTCGCCGTAACGCAGATAAAAACCGTCAAGTTCGGTAAACTCGGTAAATATTTCGCGCATCATTTCCTTTATGATCTCTTGCGTTTTAGGCTTGTTTATATCAATTTTACCGCCCGTCATAATATCATTGCCGTATAGCGTTTTCATCTTGGTAGGCAGTGAAATAAAATCCATCATAAAATAAACTTTCAGTCCGGATTCCTTTGCCTCGCCGTACTTTTGGTGCAGCTCGGCTTTTTTTCGCTTTACCCAGTTATAAGAAACGCTGTTCTTCGGAAAAACGTCCTTGTCGTACTCTTGCCAATCTATGGCGAGTTGAGCGGCTTCGGACAAAAAGAAAACCTTTCCGGTATATCCGCGCCCGGACAAGAACCCACAGTCGTCATACTGAGTGACCCAAGGGTCCTCTCCCGGATTGTCGTGCACCATATCGGTTATAACAGATAGGCTGCGTGTGTAAGAATCGTTGTTGCGCTCTTCCTCGGCTTTATCGTTTGTCGTATTCTCGGTTTTCTTTTTTGATGATGAACATCCAAACATCGTCAACAAGATCGCAACGGCCGTCATCAGTGCCAAAAATAATTTAAAATTTTGCATAAAAACTACCATTCCTTTTTTTAAGAGTCAAAATCATAGCTATGTTTATTAAAAGCACGATATTTAACTCACATTGTTTCTTCCGTTTTGCAAATAAATTATATCATGCTTTATCAACGTCTTCAATATTATTTTCTATATGTTTTCTTTTTTAATAAATAAAATAAATACAATGACAGATTGTAATATAAATCTGTAATAATAAGAGTTAACGCAAAAGAAAATTCTCAGCAGCAAATAAGAAAAGCGGCAAAGCCGACACCCTCAGGGGCGGCGCCGTTACACCGCCAACAAGGGCGGGAGAGCACATTTTGAAGCGGCGTTTGATAAGCGAAATTTGAAGTTTTGGATATAGAAAATCCCCCATCATTTTGAAAAATGATGGGGGAAGTTTGAATCCCGTCACTGTTTACAAAAAATCATTTGAAAAAGGCAGAAACACCGTTTTTGTTATTTTTCGACTGTCTTCGGTTTATTTCTTTTTTCCGAAAAATCCTTTCAGTGTATCAGCAATGCCGTTAAGGCTGCTTCCAATGCTTGATGTATTGAAGGATTGCCGTCTCATAAGTTTTTCCTTCTGCTTTTCAAGATACTGCTTCGCCTCAACTGCTTGGTCGATCGTTATCCCTAAATTCAACTCAATGAATTTTGAAAAATTTTCATAACCTTTCTCGTATTCATCTAATGTCGTAAAGGTAAGACCTCTTGCGTATTTTAACGCTCTATCTTGCGCTGCCTGCTGCCGACTGACCGTACCCATAACTCTTGTACTACAAAATGCCTTGTTGAATGCCTCGAGATAACTATTTATCAAGTCAATATATTTTTTGGATACTTCCGAAGAAAAGCGCTTTGTAAATTCTTCTCGCTTCGCAAGAAGATTTCTTTCGTATGGGAGAAGCGGCTCGGAACTTAACGGCTTTATATCCTTCATAAACTCAATAATCTCGGGAAGTTCCTTTCTTGAAAAATCCGCCCCCTCTCTTGTCTCGCAGACCACATCGTCGACAGTTCGGTATTTCAAATCAAAATCAGCGATCAATTCATTTATGTATTTTATACACTTAGAATTTTCGGTTGGCTCGAAATGGATCGACCGGCAGTACTCCAGCAGAAGTGATTTTGCTTTAATCGCATCCTCTTCCGTCTCGCCCTGATTGTCTTTGACAAACGAAAGAGCGGCTTCGTCCTTAACATCATTCAGTTCGGTTACATTAAAATAATCCGCAAGCGCAGCAAGTCTTCCGTCATCTCCAAATTTTGCAAAAAGGTATGCATAAAAATCACCGTTATACGGATTCAACTCTATAACCGTATGACAGATATCGTTTACATTATCGTCACCTATTGCTCCGCATTTGAGATTGTTAACCAACCTTTGCGCCTTATCTTTTTCGCTGTCAGAAACAGTGCCCCAATCACAGCTTTTTTCGAAAAACTTGATAAATACAAACATGATGGATTTTGCAGATACAAAAACCCCTTCAATAAGGGCATATTGCAGTTTTTCGTCTTTGAATATTTTTTCCAAATCTGACTTTGCCTGACGTTCGGTAAAATAGTTGCCTACGGCATTTACAGCGCTGTGTGCTGCTCCGCTTGCCAAATTCATGACGGTAAGATCGATCTGATGGCTTATCGCATTGATGCTGTTTCCGCCAATCGTACCGCCCACCCAACGACCGCGATTTTCCTTGCGCTGCTCTCTGTATTCACGCTGCTCCTCAACATCTTGTTTGACGGAAAACACTTGATCGGCTATTTCATCGAGAGCAGAATCGAATGCCTCAGTACACCCGAAATCAGTCACTGCTTTATAAATCGTGTCATAATCCTGATCGTACTGACCAACATTTATCAATGTGTCTCTTATGTCTTCGATAATGATGGCAATGCTCTTTTGAAAATCAGCATCGGCATTTTCGAGAATGTCATCGCAATTCTCGTACTTAGCATATAAATCTAAAAATTTGTCGACCGCCAACAACGCTAATTTTTCATATCGTTTGTTTAAGGCGTTATAAATGTTCCTTCCCTTCGGTATGTGAATCGTTCCGAATGGGCTCTCAAACTCTCTGTCAACATATTCATCCGCCAAAAAATCGTTAAACTTCATTGTCATCACCACTTTAACCTTTCGACGTCGCGTCGATGTTTATATCCTTTAAATTTTCGTCCTTCATTTCAAGAGGATTACGCTTTTTGATAATATACATTATAAGATATCGGCTAATTCATTATAAATGACGTTATGGTGCCGGTGGCGGGACTTGAACCCGCACGCCATCGCTGGCAATGGATTTTGAGTTTTACAGTCCGCACCGAAGCAGCCGTCCTTTGAATGAACTTGGTGGAACTTGCAACCCTCAAAAAAGCCCGTCATATCAAGGCTTTTTGACCATGAACCGCGTGAAACCCGCGCACCGCAATACTTTTCGGCAATCCGTTGTTTTGGAGCGAAAAAAGGAAATCGGAGGGACATCCGAGGCCCATGTCCCAAAACAGCAGGCGCATTAGATATCAAATCTGTAACGCGCCCCAATGTGAAATCTACATATTTAGTATAGTGTGTTCCTCTGCCATTGACAAGATGTTTTCGGAAAAATTCAAAAAGAGTTTTCAATCTAACTGGAGGTACACTATGAAAAATCGTCCTTACTATGAGAAATTGTTTGACACCTATCCCGATGTTGTTACGCTGCCGGAGTTTCGTGAAATGCTCGGCGGGATTGGTGACACAACCGCAAGAAAACTCATGCGTGAAAACCGTGTGCAGCATTTCTGCATCAGGCATACATATCTGATTCCCAAGGCCAGCGTAATTGACTATGTGCTGAGTAAACACTACGCCAAATACAAAAGCGAGTTAAAAGTACAGGTCTGACTACATATCATATTTACTTAAAGCCGTTTATTCTGTAATGGGATAAGCGGCTTTTTTCGTTTCCCTACATAGCCGTCCGTTTCGCCGCGGGCGGCTAAATTTATATGGAAGGAGGAACCCACAATGGCGAAAACAAAGGTGA
>CANPZU010000069.1 GCA_947588825.1 uncultured Clostridia bacterium | reverse complement strand
TTGCGTAACAGAGGGCATAAAAAAAGCGGCGTTCCTGTTCTCCCGGTTAGGGATTGAGAAACGCCGCCTTTGCGGTCAATATTCAGTTGTCTTGTATTTGGTCTATGCTGATGTGCCGTGTCTTTGGGCTTTTATCTCGCGGGAAGTGGGGCGCATATCAAGGCTCTTTCCTCAAACGTAGTAAATGAGTAGTAAATCCGGCTTGTTACCCTGCGAAACTGCCCGTAAAATCAAGGCTTTTTGAGATAATCAATATTTTTTATAATAAAAAATAAAACAATGCGAGGTGCGCTATGGACCGCAATCAAAGACTTCTTGAAAATCAAAAACGTTTTATCAACCTCCGACTCGGAACCTTTATTCATTTTAACAGCGCTTCTTTTCAGTTTAACAGCGGCGATATCGTCGATTGGGAGTATGATCACGAGAATTTCGGAACAAAAAGAGAATTTCCCTTCAATCCCGCAGATTGGAACCCCGTTGAACTCGACTGCGAAAGCTGGGCCAAAACGGCAAAGGCCGCCTCCTGCCGCTTTTCCGCCTTGACCGCTAAACATCACGAGGGCTTCGCCCTTTGGCCCTCCCGCTATACCGATCACTGCGTCAAAAACGCAAAAGTCAAAACCGATGTCGTCGCAGAATACCTCCACGCATTTCGCTCGGAAGGTATCACGGCCGGACTCTATTTTTCCGTCCTCGACCTTACTCATAATATAGGTAAAAAAAGCTGCACCGCTGAACAAAAACAGTTTATCAAAAATCAAATTACCGAACTTCTTACAAATTACGGCAGTATCCCCTTCCTTATGGTCGACGGCTGGGGCTCCCCTTGGGGAGGACCTTCCTTCGATATGCTCCCGTTTGAGGAAATAGATGACCTCGTTAAATCTATTCAGCCCGATTGCTTGCTCATGAATATCGGCGCCTTTGACGGCCTTCGCCATACCGATATCGCTTTCTTCGAAAACGCCGCCGGTCAGGAAGTAAACCCCGACTTCGCCGGCCCCGGCGTGTCCTGTAATAAACTTACCCGCACTTGGTTCTGGCGCGCCGATGACCCATTCGCCACCCTTAACTCCCCCGATTGGGCAGTTAAAAAAATGCAAACGTATTTTCCTCTCAACGTCAATTTTATGCTCAATATTTCCCCGAATACTAAGGGTAAAATCGACGATAACCTGAAACTCGCCTTTGAAAAAATAGGCCAAATCGTTCGCCTCCCTCAACAACCGTTGAGCGATAAACTCCCCCACGGCTGGATTAAACGGTAACGTGTGTTAAAAAGCCTTTCGCGCCGCGGGCGCGACAAGGGCTCCTCGCCCTTGACCGTCGCCGGCTTTTGAAAAGCCGGGGAAACTAAACAAAGAAACCGCAGCGCGGGGTGGCATCGCTTATTAAAAAGTGTTTCGCGCCTGCGGGCGCGACGGGGCTCTGCCCTCGACCCGCCGGCTTTTGAAAAGCCGGGGAAACTAAATAAAGAAACCGTAGTGCGGCGCGGCGGGCCTTGCGTGGGCAAAGCCTACGCAAGGTCAGGGCAGGAGGGTACGGCGACTCGGTGAAAGCTTGCTTTCCCCCGACGCCGTACCCTCCTGCCCTGACTCTGCACGCCCTAAGGACGGCAGAGCATTCGCCGCGCTAATGAAGATTTCGCTCTAAGGTTTATAAAGCGAAAAAGGTCGCACAAACGCGGCCGTCTTAGTAGTTGTAAAGTTTTTGAAGGGGTTCGGGGAGGCTTTTTTCAAAAAGCTCCCCGAGAAGAGCGAAGAGTTCAATAAACGAAGCCGTCTTAGCGGTTTTAAAGCTTTTGCAGGGGCATGTTTGGGGAGGCGTTCAAGATTGAAGAGACTGCCTCAGGGATATACGAGACGGTATCGGAGGCGACGGTGCTCACGGAGTTTAAATGATTTTCGGCGAGCATACCGGCAAGGCCGGAGATGAAAGCGGCGCAGGAGACGGTGAGGGGTGAGGGTGGAGCATAGCCGAGCAAGCCGACGATTATTCCCGAGAGGACGTCGCCGCTGCCGGCGCTTGCCATACCGGGGCAGCCCTTATCGCAGATAAAGGTTGTATTGCCGTCGGTTATGACGGTGGAGGTACCCTTCAGCAAGAGAGTGACGTTATAGGAGCGAGCGAAGTCGATAGCGCAGGAGACAGGGGAGTCAAGGATTTCGGGGACCGATTTACCGGAGAGTCTTGAAAACTCTTTTGGGTGAGGTGTAAGGATAACGGGGCAGGAGGCGAGGCGAAGGACGGCGAGGTCGGTTTTTGAGAGGGCGTTAAGTCCGTCGGCGTCGATAACGAGGGGAATTTTAGAATTTTGGAGTAAGTAGAGCAGGATTTTGAGATTATCCTCGCCGTTTCCCCAGCCCATACCGAGGGCGATTGCGTTTGAGTGGGAGAGGATAAAGTCGAGGGCGTCCTTATCGAAGATTGCGTATGAGAGTTTATCCTTAAGGGGGAAGAAGGTACTTTCGAGCAGGTAAGGCAGGATAGAAGTTTGGAGGGAGGCGGGGCAAGCGACTCTTGCGATACCGCAGCCGGACTTAAGGGCGGAGCAGCTCAAATTAGCGAGTTTAACTGCGCCGGAGTACAAATTACAGCCGCCGAGGATAGTAACGGTGCCGAAATCGCCCTTATTGCAATAATTCGGGCGTTTTTTTATTATATTGGAAAAATCGAAGGATTCGGGAAGCAGGGCGGGGGTCACATTTGGAGAAAGGGGGATGCCGATATCGACGAGCATTTTTTCGCGCATGACGTCCTTAGCCATACCGAGAAAATGGCCGTACTTATAGAAAGCGATAGCGACAGTGAGGTCGGAGTGCACGCATTTATTTGAAAGACCGCTGTTTGCGTCGAGGCCGCTGTTTATATCGACGCTGAGTACAAACGCTCCCGAGTTATTGATTTTATCCACGATCGAAGCGACAAAGGGATTGAGGGAGCCGTGAAAGCCGACGCCGAAAATGCAGTCGACGACAGTGCCGCAGTTTGAAAAGTCGGTCAAATCGCCGCAGATTTCAAATGGTATATTTGCGTTTTTGCACGCTTGAAAATAGTAAAATCCGTCAGGCGAAAATTTTTCGCAGGTGAGAAATATTTTACACTGATTACCCGCCAGGGCGAGGCAGTGGGCGATAACGAAGCCGTCGCCCGCGTTATTGCCGGTTCCGCAGACAATAGCGTAGGGAGGGGGGAGAGATTTATTTTTTATTATCGAATATATAGCTTCTCCCGCGCGTCGCATAAGGAGTCTTGAAGGGGTTCTTTGGCATTCCGCGCGGTCGCACTCGGTCATTGCCGAGGCGCTCAGAACTGTTTGCATATTCTTATTATTTTTCCTTTCGTATCATATCATATAAAGGTGATAAAGGCGGGGCGCGCACGGGCGATTTGTCCTTTTTAATATTAATAAATACAATATTTTGCGCATAGGGCGGTTGCGGTGTGCGGTATGTTGTACGGTGTTTCGGAGGAAAAAAACCGAGTCAACCATGTTGAAGTTGACCCGGTTTTTACGCTCTTTACTGTTTTAGAGTTGTTTTTTGTAAAGGTGTGAGAGCCTTATTATTGAGCGTCGTCGGTTTTCTCGGGAGCCTTTTCGCCCTGTGCGAGGAGTTTTGCATATCCCCAAAGATCGGGATGGGAGTTTGTGTCGGAGGGGTTGTACCAACCGAGGCCGCCGTTACGGGTACCTGTACTTGCTCCGTCGTTATACTGGAAGTCGACAAGGAGGAAATTACCTGCCGCGACGGGAACGATCGAAGGAGTGTAGGTGAACTCGATAGTAATTGTTGTTTCGGTAACGTTATAAGCCGATTGAGCGTTTTGAAGCTCGGATGCAAGGCCCTTTCTCGGAAGCATTTCAAGTTCGGGTGTGATAAGGGCGAACTGATAAATACCGTTTGTAAAGGAGTCAAACGAGGTGACACCCATAGCATTGTCGATGCTTTCAGCGATATAGAGATACACGCCGTCCATCTGATAGTCGCCTACAGCGCCCTGCTGATATATTTCGGGATCCTCTATTTCAAACAGGAAATAAAGGCCGCTCTCATCCCACATTGTGCTGGCGAAAGCCTTTACGTCGGGAGAGGGGTTGTCCTTTTTAGTCTGGTTGATCGGAACCTTTACGGCCGAATCCCAAGCGGCTTCTCTGACGCCGTCGACCGTAGCCTTACCGTAAGGTATAAAAAGGTCGGTATAGCTTGTCATATCGTCATCGTCGTCGTCGGGATCGTCGATGACGGAGTTGTCGGTTCTTCTTGTTGTGGTTGCTTTAGTTGTTGTTGTTTGAGTGTTGTTGTCGTCGCTCTTGTCGCCGCACGATACAACGCTTGCGAGGATAGAAAACAGCATTAAAAGTGCAATCAGCGTTTTTTTCATTGTGAATTTCTCCTTTAATTAATTTAATTAAATAATTAAACTGTCTGCATTGCGTATGGATATAATTTTGCTGCAAATTTTGCTTCCAATCAGCTTCAAATTTGCTTCAAATCTATTTTCAAAGCGACGATCCGGTAATATCGAATCACCGCTTGTGAAAACGTCGGGGCTGATATTCGATCTTCCCGCACAGTGTTATAACATTTATATTTTAACTGAATATGAACCGGGCGGGAAAAGCGATAAGCCGCATTAAATTTTTAATTTTTTGTTTTTTCAGTCATTGTTCTCGGGAGCCTTTTCACCCTGCGCGAGGAGCTTTGCGTATGCCCAACGGAAAGGATCGTAGTTGGTGTCGGTGGGGTTGTACCAGCCGAGGCCGCCGTTACGGGTACCTGTGCTTGCTCCGTCGTTATACTGGAAGTCCATAAGCAAGAAGTTGCCGGCTGCCACAGGAACGATGGAGGGAGTGTACTTAAACTCGATAAGAATGGTGTTTTCCGTCACGGTGTAAGCCGTCTCGGCGTTTTGAATCTCGGATGCGACGCCCTTTCTGGGAAGCATTTCAAGCTCCTTGGTAATGAGGGCGAACTGATAAATACCGTTAGTGAATTGATCAAAAGAGTTTGCTACCGCGTTGATATCCTCGGAGACGTAGAGATATACGCCGTCCATCTGATAGTCGCCGACGGCGCCTTGCTGATAAATGTCGGGATCTTCAATTTCAAACAGGAAATAAAGGCCGTTCTCATCCCACATTGTGCTGGCGAAAGCCTTTACGTCGGGAGAGGGGTTATCTTTTTTGACCTGGTCTATCGGGACTTTTACGGCCGAATCCCAAGCAGCTTCTCTGACGCCGTCAACCGCGGCGCTTCCGTAAGGGATGAAAAGCTCGGTATAGCTGTTAATATCGTCGTCAAGCGGTTCATCGACGACGTCGTCGGTTCTTCTTGTTGTGGTTGCTTTAGTTGTTGTTGTTTGTGTGCTGTTTTTATCGTCCTTGTCGCCGCACGATGCAACGCTTGCGAGGATAGACAGCAGCATTATAAGTGCAATCAGTGTTTTTTTCATTATCGGTTCCTCCTTTGATTTAACATGTACTGCACATTAAGGTGTATTAATTTAATTCAAAGATCAATTAACGGTGATATCCGAAGAAAAATTTCGATCCTCAAATATTTCATCCGCCGATGTAAATTTTTTGCCGCAATAGGTCACGTCTTCAAAGTGAATACCGCGGAAAGCGTACAATCGGTTTAATGAATTCATCAGATTCTTATTGTCCGCCGGATTCCTGAAATTTATACTTTTGAGAGTTACATTTGTTACGGCGTTAGCGCCCATGCCTCTGTTTAATATTTCAAAATAGAAAGCGCGGGTAGGCTCTCTTTTGCCGTCTTTGTACTTGCCGAGAAAGTTTTCGATGTCGATATTTTCGAAAGTGATATCGTCGAATTCGGCGGCGCCGTCGTAATGGAAAACGCCGATACCGTTTTTGCAGCTGTAGCAGTAAGAATTTTTAAAGGCCACGTTTGAAATGTCGGTATGCGCCCTCCAGCCGACTTTAAAAGCCGAGGTAGTGGTCCAAACAAAGACGTCTTCGAAAACGACGTCGGTACAGGGTCTCATAGGCGAGTCGTCCATGCCTTTTATTGAGGCAGGGTCGTCCTCGGAGATCATGACGCTGCTTGTAACTCTGACGTTTTGAGAATTGGCGATATCGATTCCGTCGTCCTCATACATGGTGTGGACTTCGTTAAACACCTTAATATTTGTGATATTCACGTCGCTGCAAGCGTAAATGACGGTGTTCCAGCTGCTCGCGTCGCGCATAATCACTCCGTCGATTGTGAGGCCGGTCACATCTTTAGGGTAAAAGAGTTTGACGACGAAGCCCTTTTTGTTGCACATATAAACGCCGCGTCCGTCAACGGTACCTCTTCCGTAGATTTTGATGTTCTGCGAATTTGCGTCGCAGGTGAGGAGCGTGACTCCCTTCCAGGGGCCTTTTCCGCCCGTGGGAAGGGTGGTATAGCCGTTTATACTCGCTTTTGACCATGTGGAGACAAGCTTTCTCGGATTGTCGGTGAGTCTGAGAACCGCGCCGGGGGCGAGGTAGAGGTGAACGTTGGCATGAAGGTTGAGACAGCCGGTAACAAATACGCCTTCGGGCACATAGACCGTGCCGCCGCCCGCGTTCATTGCGTCGTCCATCGCCTGTTGTATTTTTTCGGTCACGACGGCAGAGCTGTCCGGGACGCAGCCGTACGGCTGCGCGGCGATATTGAAAACGCCCTCGGCGTCCGGCGCGGGAGGGTTTTCCTCGGGCGCGTCGGCGCAGATAACTATCTCGCGCAGACTGTTTATTTTTACGATGAGATATTCCGGCTTATCCATTGTGAAGGTGAGGACGTTGTCCTTTGCGCTCGCTTCATATCCCTTGGCAAGAGGGCTGAGAGAGTAGCTCTCTATTTTCTCATTAACGCTTATTTGCACGGTTACGGTGCCGGAAAAAGCGAAAGAGCAGTAGTCGTACTGTTCCTGATTTTTTATAATATATGCCTCCTCGCCGTTGACGGTAAGGCCGGCCTGCTCTGAAGCTTCATAGCATGAGGGGAGCGGATATACCGTTACAGACCCGCCCTCCTTGTCTTTTTGACGCAAGTCGGGATCACTCTCCTTCTCAGTACATGAAAACAGTGCAAAAACAAAAATTAAGACAATTAAAATTAAAAATAAAATCCTTTTTATCGCGTTATCATTATACATAATAAAACTTTCAACGACGTATTTAATGTACGCATATTATTATAATTAACTATTTTATAGTTTATCATTAATTGATTTTCAAATATAGCAAAATAATTCTTATGTTATTATAGCGCTGTTAAAAATGTCGTATCGGAACAAAATACTATTTCAGACTCGAAATTTGACGGATCGGAGCGGTCGAGAGTAATGAGGCGAGCGCCTCTAAGCCGGTTCTTTTCCCGGTCGTTTCCGGGCAGTCCGTAAGTGGAGTATCCCATATTGGAGCAAAAACCGAGTTTTATTCCAAAGTAAGTGCCCTCGTAGGTGTTGACATGGTCGTGTCCGCAGTATATGCCCTTTACATCGCCGCGAAGCAGGGCGGCGGCAAAAAGCCCCGAATTGAGCGCTCCGGGACAAATATTTTCGTTTTTTTCACCGGCCATACCGGTTGTTTCGGGATTTTTTGCAATAAGTTCAAACTCGTGCAGACAAATGTGAAAAAACATTATAGCCGGGATTTTTTTGCCGCACATACGCTCAAGCCTTTGAGAGCTTTCGTAGTACCATATTATCTGTCTTGTGTCGATAAACGCGTAATCGGTGGCGGGCACAAAGGCGTGCCCGAGGTGTGAAAACTTTTTTATAAGATTGTTATCTATCCCCATTTTGTCAATATAAGAGCCGGAGTCAAGAAGATAGAGGGCAAAGCGGATTTGCCCGTCGGCGTCATATATGGGCAGAATGTGGTTGCCGACTCCCGGAAGGCCGGGAGCGCTTGAGGCGAGCGAGTGAGGATAGCTTTCACAAATGCGCTGCATCTGCTCTTTTGTGATGTCTTTGTTGCATTCTTCATCGTGGTTTCCGAAAACGTGGGTCCAGGGTATATTCCTTTTTTCCATGGGGGAGACGAATATGTCGAGCGTATCCGAATACTCTTTTATTCCCGAGCAATCTATGATGTTGTCGCCGTTCAGTACCACAAGGTCGGGTCGAACAAGCTCGAGCATACCGTTTATTCCCTCAAGAGTGCGCTTGTCGTACCGGGGCCCTTCCTGAATGTCCGAAAATACGAGAATCTTGAATTTGCCGTCTTTGTTGTATTGCAGCTTTAGTTTACTTTCGATTGTAAAAGACTCCATTTTCCTTCCTTTATTATAATAAGTATTTCATACGGCGTTATATTTAAAAGCTCTTGCCCTTTTCCTCGCGCTTGCCGGGGGCTATATTCCGAGCTCTTTAACAAGCAGGGCGATAATGTCGGCGGCCGATATGTTGCAGGAGGAGAAGAGGCTTTGCCCTTTTTTGAGCTTTTCAAAGCCGCAGTCTAAGGCTCTTATGATGCAGGGACGGCCCTTCATTGACTGTTTGTTACGGATTTGCTCAAAAAGGCAGAGCGAAAATCCGCCGTTTTTAACGCCTTCTTCGACAAAAATCAGGGGAGCTCCCTTTTTTGACTCATCAAGTATGCTGGAAAGGGCGGCCGCGGGCGAAGCGAGGGGCAGCAGCCGTTCAAAGAGTATCACGCCGCACTTTATCCCCAGCTTTTTAAGTGAGCTTGCCGCGCTTTGCGCTTCGCTTACCACTCTGCCGTAACAGGCGATAAAGCAGTCGCACCGGGCGGCGCTGTCAAAGCTTGTTCTGATAAACGGGTCCTTTGTTGTCGGGGCGTAATCAAGGGTAAAGGGCAGTTCGCCCGCGTTGGGGTAGCGTATAAAAAAAGGAAGAGGGGAGCTAAGCGCAAGCTCCATGGCCCTTTCAAGACTGTTAAAGGAGGTGGGGGCGATAAGCTGTACGTTCGGAGCCGCGCACAGCATGGAAACGTCGAAAAGTCCGTTGTGGGTCGGACCGTCGGCGCACGCCAGCCCCGCTCTGTCAATGCAGACGACGACCGGCAGCTTTTGCAGGGCGATATCGTGCAGTATGTTGTCGTATCCTCGCTGTAAAAAGGAGGAGTATACCGCAAAAACGGGCTTTTTGCCCGCCGCCGCGAGTCCCGCGGCAAAAACCAGCGCGTGCTCCTCGGCAATGCCGACGTCAAAGAAACGTTCGCCGAATCGTTTAGAAAATTCACTGAGTCCGCAGCCGTCCTTCATGGCGGCGCTTATGGCGCAGATGTCTTTGTCGTTTTCGGCCATGCGGCAAAGTATTTCGCCCATTTTAGCCGAAAAGTTGACCTTGTGCGCGCGTTGATCCCCGGGCTCCACCCCGTGATACAAATCGGGGGCCTTTTCCGCCTCGGGATATCCCTTGCCCTTGAGCGTTTTTACATGTATGATGCTGGCACCTTCATATTCCTTGGCGGCGTTCATCAGATTTTTTAGGGCGTTGTAATCGTGCCCGTCCACCGGGCCGAGATAATAAAGACCCATGTCCTCAAAATAGTTGCTCTTGAAAAACAGGTTTTTAAATGCCTTTTTGACGGAGCGTACGCCCTTAAAAAGCGCGTTTCCGACAAGCGGGATGTGCATGAGTATGCTGCGGGTCGCTTTTTTTGTGTGGTGATAGCCCTTGCTCGAACGGATTTTGGCAAGGTGATGCGCAAGGTGTCCCGTATTTTTTGAGATCGACATCTCATTGTCGTTTAATATAATGGTGATGTGAAGGTCGGAGCGAATGTTGTTGAGCGCCTCGTGCGCGAGTCCGCCTGTCAGCGCGCCGTCCCCGATGACACATATGACGTGCTCAGGGCTGCCGTTCAGCCGCGCCGCCTCGGCAAATCCCAGCGCTGCCGAGATGGAGGTGCTGCTGTGTCCCGCGCCGAAGGGGTCAAACTCGCTTTCCTCTCTTTTGGTAAATCCCGAAAGACCGCCCGCGAGGCGCAGATTGGAGAAAGCCTCCTTTCTTGAAGTGAGGATTTTGTGGGCGTATGCCTGATGTCCCACGTCCCAAATCAGCTTGTCGTTTGGCGTATCAAACACGCGGTGCAGGGCGAGAGTGAGCTCTATGACTCCGAGATTGGAGGCAAGATGCCCTCCGTTAATCTTTACTCTGTTTATTATAAAATCCCGAAGCTCGGCGGCAAGAAGGGGCATGTCCGAGTCCGGGAGCCTTCTCAGGTCCTCAACATTCTCTATTTTATCAAGAAGTTTATAGCTTTCCATTGCTTTTTCGTATATGCCGCCAAAAGGCGCTCGGTAAGCGAGTCGGCCTTGCGGTGATTTTCTCTTCCTTTATTATATATATTATATATAAGGGCATTTATGTCGTCGGCGCACACGCGCCTTGCCGGCACGGCCGTGTTTTAAAGTATTATAAACCATATGTTATCGTTTGTCAAGCGTCGTACGCATATTGAGTAAGGCAAAGGCTCAGACCTCATGTAGGGAAAAATTACTATAAAAATTTTTTTAAAAAACCCGAAAAAAAAGTAAAAAAGGTATTGACAAGAAGGGTGAGGGGTGGTATAATAGATAGGCTCACGCGGGG
>CANPZU010000068.1 GCA_947588825.1 uncultured Clostridia bacterium | reverse complement strand
AACAAAGTCGAAAGTTGCACCAAACGGTTTCATAACCTCATCGGTGCCTTTCGCAGAAAGGCGATGTATAACAATGAAGGAAATGGGTCTCACCCCCGATCAAATACCGCTGAAAGCGGGTATATTCGGCGCGGAGGCGTGGAGCGAGGAAATGCGCCGGGATATTCAGAACACCCTCGGAATAAAGGCTTACGACATCTACGGTCTGACAGAGCTCTCGGGCCCCGGCGTCTCCTTTGAATGTTCCGAACAGACGGGAATGCATATAAACGAGGATCATTTCATAGCCGAGATAATCGATCCCAAAACCGGCGAAGTACTGCCGGAGGGCGAAGTCGGCGAGCTTGTATTTACCGCCATCACAAAAGAAGCATTTCCCATGATTCGCTACAGAACAAGGGATATATGCAAGCTTATCAGAAAGCCCTGCTCCTGCGGACGTACCCACATAAAAATGTGCAAGCCCATGGGACGCAGCGACGATATGCTCATCATTCGCGGCGTCAACGTCTTCCCCTCTCAAATCGAGACGGTTCTGCTGAACAAGGGATATCCCGCAAATTATCAGATAATCGTCGATCGCGTCAGATCCACCGACACGCTTGATGTTTGGGTGGAAATGACCCCTGAAATGCTCTCAAGCGACCAAAGCGACAAGGAGCGCCGTGAAAAAGAACTTGTGAGCGCTCTGCGCTCCATGCTCGGCATAACTGCTAAGGTTACCCTTGTGGACCCGAAAACGATCGTAAGAAGCGAGGGCAAAGCGGTACGCGTCATTGACAAACGCAAAATTTGACCTTACGATTTGACAATTCAGACAATAAATTTGCTGCGTGCTCCCTCTCTCGGGTGCACGCAGCTTATTTTGCGCTTTGTTTTTTATCAACTTATATCATATTTTGAAAATTATCATGTTTGACAGACATATTCGTCCCTGTTTTTATCAAGAGACGTGATGTCCGGGGCGCTTCCGCACACCCGACATCCCGCATTTGCATTCGGCGCTTGCACAGTCCTTATCCTCATTGTCAGCGCGTCGATATGTATTACTCTCCCTACAAGCAGCTCGCCGATACCCAACAGGTATTTTATTGCCTCAAGTGCCTGTATGCTGCCCAAAATGCCCGCAACCGAACCGAGCACGCCCACCTCAGAGCAGTAAAATACGCCATCACGCGGCGGTACGCCGCCAATAAGACATCTAAGACAAGGCCCTTGCCCCGGCACATATGTCATAACCTGTCCTTCAAAACGCACAACTCCCGCATGTGAGTACGCCTTTTTTGAGAGCACGCACGCATCGTTGATCAGAAACTTCGATTCAAAACGGTCGGTACAGTCGATTATAAAATCATATTCACCTATGATTTCTTGTATGTTGTCGGGCGTTATACGCGTGCAATACGCGCGTATATCAATGCCCGGATTTATCGCCTTGGCAGTTTGCTTTGCGGAAAGCGCCTTTGATTGACCTATGCTTTCGGTGCGATGTATGATCTGACGGTGAAGGTTTGAAAGCTCTACCCTATCGTAATCCGCCACTCCCACAGTGCCGACCCCGGCCGCAGCAAGATACATAAGCGCGCTCGACCCTAAAGCGCCCGCGCCTATCACAAGTACCTTCGAGCAAAGCAGTCGCTTTTGCCCCTCAATTCCAACCTCCCGCAAAAGAAGCTGCCTTGAATAACGTTCTATCTTTTCCTCTGACAGTTCCATTTTAACTTTAACACCTCGTACGATTTTTACCTTTGCTTTTACTTTCAGCCGAGCCGCACATTTTAAAAACACAATAAATACACGGTAAATACACGCATCTACAGTATATAACTTTGCATGGCTCTTGTCAAGACGTTCTGAAAAACATAGGTCAAAATGCCCGCATACAGCATGTTTTGCTCAAATTCTGCGCTCTTTCGCGGCCTTTTCTTCGCATGACATAATAAGCTGCCGTTGTAAATGTGCAAAAATAACCTGTGACATAACTGTTATACCGTCTGTCTGTCGGGGTAAAATATTAAATAAAAACATGAAAATGACGGTGGGATCATGCGCGGCAAAATAATTAACAAAAAAAACGTAAGGCGTATAAAGAACATTTTAGGGCTTTTGGCGGGAAATTTCCTTCTCGCTTTTTCCGTAAATTATTTTTACATTCCGAACAACATAATGAACGGAGGCGCGACAGGAATAGCGCTGATAATGTACCGTTTTTTTGATATCAACACGTCGGTGACGATTTTTATTATAAACGGCTGTCTGCTTGCCTTAGGCACTTTTACGGTAGGCAAAACTTTTCTCTTCTCAACCGCTTTCAGCTCGATGCTCTACCCTGTTTTTTTGGGGCTGCTCGCGCTTACCCCGATTTCGCCTCCGATAATCGGGGACACGATGGTGCGCATACTGTGCGGGGGCGCGCTTGCGGGAACGGGCATAGGACTTGTGATACGCTCGGGCGGTTCGACCGGGGGCAGCGACGAGCTTGCCGTCATTTTGAACAAGCTGACCTCCTATCCCGTTTCAACGGTAATGACTCTCACCGACACGGCGATACTCCTGAGCGGACTTTTCTTTTTAAATCTTGAAACGGTAATATACAGCATAATCTCGATGCTGATTGAGATATATTCAATAAACCGTGTGATGATTGCCGGAAAGAGAAAAATCCAGCTTTTCATAATAACCAAAGCGCACGAAGAGGTAAAGAGGATGCTGCTTGACAAAGCGAAAGCGGGGGTCACCCTGATACGTACCGAGAGCGGTTACCTCGGAGTGGAGAGCGAGGCTATCATGTGCATAATACACGGCCGAAAGCTGCATAAGATAGAGGAGGATGTCTATCGCATCGACGCTGAGGCATTTATCACCATAACCGAGATAAAAGAGGTGTACGGCAACGGTTTTTCATGGGAGCGGGACAAGGGCGCAGTTTAGCGCCTTTGCCATTTTAATTTTTCGCTTAATCTTCATCTTATAAACGCAAATGAGCGTTTCGGCAGATAAAAATAAATTCTCCTAAAATATCGTTTTAATATTGAATAAAGGTCTTCAATGTGCTAAAATACATATATAATATAAAAAGATACTCGACCTTTGACTTTATATCATACATCTAATATTTTCTTAACATTCCCTGAAAAGAAAGAAGGTATCACACCATGAACATTGCCTTTGTCATTCAAAATCCGTGGGTGCAGGCGGCGCTGGCGCTGCTTCCCGCGCTGATTGTGACGCTCATTATCTTTTTTGCAAGAAAAATGTTCAAAAAGATCTCGTATATACTTCTGACGCTATCTGTTCTGACCGCTTTTGTTTTATGTACGGTAAGCGGCCTCATGCAAGTTCTGCCGCAGATTACAAACGAGGACGAGCGGGAATCCTCTGTTTCCGTTCCCGAAAAGGACGAATATGAAAACGCGGTATACGCGTTTATCCGTTCGAACGATCCGGAAAGCGCCTCACGTCTTGTGAGCGAATACGCAGACAATTACGGCTATGACAAAACCTGCTCGCTGCTAAGCGCGCGCATCGCGCTCAGCCGCGGAAATTACGAGGCGTCTCTTGGCATATACCGCAAGCTGTACGGAAGCGACCTTCCCGAGGAGGCCAAGGCAGTTGAAAAGATTGTAGCATATAAACGCAGTGACAGCACACTTTCAAGCGAGCTTGCAGCCTCCGGCAAAGATCCCACGATTTCAGAATCGGAGATTGCCGAGGCAAAGGTGTTGCTCGAAGGCGGAATTAACGCTTTGCTTGAGCGCGTGCTTGCCGGCGAAAAAGCGGGCAACCGTCTGCTCGACGGGGCAAAATGGGTGATTGAGGCCAACGAGCTGTATGAGCGCAACGCCGAAAGCGACATGCGGGACGAGGTTTCCATTCACGCTCTTTTTGAATCTATGTCCGAGCTTTCTCAAAGAAAGCTGCTAAGCAAACTGTCTGTTTTCAGAGAGGCAAGACTCAAGCTCGCTCTGCTCAGAGGAGATTTCGATGATATCGTAGATGACATAGACGGATACACGGGATACACTGAATACATGGTGGCGCTCGACCTTTACCTTAACGGGCAGGTAACAAAGCGCGACCTCATGAAAGCGTTTGATATAGAGCGGCTTGAGGGAGTAAGCGACATTCTCCGTCAGCTCAGAAGCATCAAAAAGGACATAGGAGACGATCTTGACTCAAAGGAGCTTGACCTTCTTGAGTCGCAAATAAATCGTCTTGACACATACCGTTCCGACGAGGTGCTCTACTTTCTTGAGAACAAGCTTTCAGAAAAGGCACAGGACAGCCGCAACTCCAAGGAAGCCTCAAAGATCTATATGTCTCTTGCAAAGCTCTCTCAGGAAGGGGACAACGACATCAGCCGCAACCGCTATTTTTCCGACGCGCTTGTCACATCGCCCTCCTCGAACGACGGAGAGTATTCATACGCGATGAACGAACTTGCGGGCGCGATATCAAAGGATAACGGCAGCGAGGGCGTCAAAGACATTCCGCAGTATGCCGAGCAAGCCATTGAAAACAGCTATATACTTAAGGGCGAGGGCAAGATAGTCCGTACGGAAGAAAAGGAAGAAGAGCAGGTAAAAGCCCTTCAGGATTACACGGTCAAGGCGGGAGCCGCCGTCACCATAAACGGTATAGACACCGGCAAATTCAACGAAGTCGTGGTCAAGGTTCAAATCTCGGACGAATTTTTGAGCGAGCATGAGCTTATAAACTTGGTTCGCCTTAACGACTGCAACTATGACATCACCGATTTTTCGATCGAAAAGATCGATTACAAAAAGGCGAACATAATTCTTTGCTGTGACAATTCGGGCAGTATGTCGGGCAGCATAGGCAGCCTTAAAAACGCCGTTTCGAAGTTTATACAATCCTCCAACGAAAAAGAGTCGCTCGGTTTCTACACATTTGACGATGAAATACTAACCTCCCTTCCCATAGGGACCGCCACTTTTGAAAGTCTGCAGGAAGCGATAGACAGAATGGACGCTCAGGGCGGCACCAACATATTTGACGCGCTTACATACGTTCTTGGCAGCGCTCCCTATGACCCCGACGCAAATCAGGCAATCATACTCATGACCGACGGCCAGGACGGTAAAAATCACTCTGAGGATGAGATCGTATCGATCATCGGAAGCGCCGCTCTTAACAAGGGTTATATTGTATACGTGCTCGGCATGGGCTCGGGGATTGATACCGAGTATCTGACAATGATAGCAAACGCCACCGGCGGTCAGTTTGTATTCTCCCCTTCGGACAGCGAGCTCGATTCTCTATACACATTTATTCACGGCGCTCTGAAAAATCAGTATAAGATAACCTTCAAAGCACAAGACACTCTCACGGTCACCGACCGCAAACTTACGGTATCGCTTGACGAGCGCAACGTGAAGGACACCCGCTACTATTCGATCGGCGAGGATGAAGAAAGCGGTTTACCCGTCGGATTTGACCGCGACGTAACCGTTTACGGTCTGCGCACACGTCTGATATATAAACAGAAAAACATCACCGACATTGATATTACGGGAAACGGCTTCAAGGCGGGCGACTCGATGAGCGTCACGCTGTGGGGCGAGCGTAACTACACTCTGCGCGCGACCTTTATAGACGAGAACACTTTTCGCATCTCGGTCCCCGCGGATATAGCTCCCGGCTGCTATAACGCCGAAATTTATCTCGGCAGCCGCAAGGCCATGTTTTTAAACGAGCTCACCGTTGCCGAGGGAGAACCTGACGAGGTGATATTCGGCGGGTATCATTTTACCGCCTATCATGTTGAAGAATATGATACGGGTATCGAACTTTCGGGATATGTAACGATGAACGACTGGCTGCACTTCTCCGGAAACATCACTCTGACGGGCAGCCTTGACGACGCGTCGATCACTCTCAACGATTATTCGGGATGCTATATCGACTATACCGATTCAACCGCGGCGACGGGGTACGCCGCATTCCTGAAAAAATACGGAATTCCCCAGTATCTGCCCTATCTCGGCTCGATCATAATATATAACGCCGCCTCCTCCAACGAAGAATATCCAACGGAGCCTCATACGCTTACGGCGCTTCAGCTCTTCAACCTCTGCAACTTCTATTATCCCATACTGCGCCTCTATCCCGACCGCATAACGCTTGAGATAGATAAGGGGGACACTAAGCTTCCGTGGCAGGAGTACTTTATATCCTCCACCACAGACTCAGCCTCCTCTCCCTTCAGCATATCCTTTAACTGCGTCGGCACTTTGAGCGCGCAGAACATTTCCATAAAAGGAGAGGTGGGCGCAAGCGTTCCTGACGGCGACTCCACAGCGCTCATCAAGTTCCTTGACACCAAGGCGTCGATAAAAAAGACGGTGGCCAAGTTTGAATTTGACACTCTGACAAACGAGTACGGAGTCGAATTCAACATAAACATAAATAAGCTTTTGATAGACACCTATGTCGGTTTCGGCCTTGAATGGAAGGACATGAAGCTAAATGCGGTGAAGCTGCATTACGACCACGATTATACCAAAATGGTGGGCGGGGTGCCGATAACTTTCAGCGACTTTATGCTGGGACTTGAGGGAATTGCCGAAACTCTTCCCGACCCCACATATGAGCAGGTGAGCGCGCTCGCGCTTACAGGCTCCATGCAAATCGACGCAGCCAAAGTATCCGCGGTGGTTCCCAAGCTTAAAAAATATGTGGGAGACGCAAGTCTGCTTACCATTCCGGACGCTCAGTTCAAGCTTCGCTTCAGACACTTCCTGCTTGAGGCGTCGGCAAGCCTTGAAATGCTCAACTGCTTTACGCTCGCAAAAGTTGAAGTGAAGCTTGGCAACTTCGAGTTTTCAAACGCGATGCTCGGACTTGAAAACGCCGACGTCAACGGCGTCTACCTTGGATTGACCGAGGGTTTGGAATGGGACAGCCACAATATAAAGGTCGAGCTGACCGGCAAGGGCGAGGGTACGATAAACAGCCGCTTTGTGGGTCTTACCTATACGGGCAAAGCCTCGCTTGAGCTCAACTGGTGGATATTCGAAAAGACGGCCTATACAGACGGTCAGGCGCTTGTGGGATTCTACAAGGATCACTCCGACAACATGCAGTTCACTATACGCACCTCAAAGGTCGAAAACGGAAAGCGCAGAGGAGCAATATTCTATATCTCATCCACCGGCAAGATGGACTACGACCTCCACTATAAATACTGAGAGGTGATGATATCATGACAAAATACCTGATTAAAAACAAAGCGACCCGCGTTCTTGCCTGCCTTTGCGCCCTGCTTATTTTATGCGCGCTCATACCCGCCTCAATTTTTCCTGCATCGCACGCCGAGCCTATACAGCGCACCTATGAAAAGCTCACGACACTGACCGAAAGTCAGGATATAACGCTTACCGTTTGGTTTGACAAAGAGCTTCCCGACATAACCTTCATATCCCCCGACGGCAATGTACTTCCCCTTTCAGAAAATTCTGACGAAATTCGCTTTATGACAGGCGATGAATGGGTGTTGATTCAAATAATTGGAGCGGCCCCCGGGGACTGGTATATCGATATCGATCCTCTGTCAAACACCGATGTGAGCTATCAGCTGATGGGTACGGCGGAGAATATATGGATACAGTACATAACGGTTGTTCCCGACGCTTCCGGGCGGGTCGACGTGGCCTTTCTTGCGGAATTGGGCAATGAAAACGTATTATACAGATACGAGCTTTGCCTTTCGGCAAACTACGATCAGGCAGGAGAGATTCTGCTGCGCGAGGGAGATGCCGTCACCGGCGTACAGCAGAATCTCACCATCGATCTGAGAGAGCATCCTTCATACGATTCATATGTTATCGTGCTTTATGTCTACAAGACGATAAATGACGCCGAACTCTTTGACAGTATGGAAAGCGACCCGTTTTCATACACTAATCCGAACACCCTGACGCCCCCCGACAATATCGACGTAGCGGTCAACCTCTCCAATAGAAACATAATCGTCGACTGGTCCGAATACGAAAGCTACCGCTATGACGGATATCTTGCAGCAATCTACGCATACGGCGAGAGCGACCCTATATACTACGGTGAGTTTGAATACGGCGAAAACACCTTCACCCAGTATATACAGGAGGCATATGACAAAATCACCGTTCTCTTTTACGGCCGCCGAAACGGCGTTCTTTCCGACCCTGTAGAAAAAGAAATATTACTGGACGGCAGTTATTCCATATCCATACTGACAAAATCTCCCACGGCAAGCTCTCAGGTGCAGATTTCCATGCTGCTGCCCGACAGCGCCGTCCTGCATGTTGCAATCGGAAACTCCATGTACGATTTTACATCCGACGGCAGCGAAAACACGGTGGCGGCGGACCTTGTTAACGGAAGCAACGCGATAACGGCGTATGCGTATGTGGGCGACATAGTATATTACGCTTCCGCCGAGCTGTATAAAGACGGCTTACCTCCTCTTATCACATTTTTTGAACCGTATGACGGACAAAATTACAAAGACGCCTCCCTTACGATAGTGGGCAGCGTGAGCGACGCCGTCTCGCTGTATCTTGACGACACGAAGATAGAGTTTGACGAGTCGGGCAATTTTTCCGCCGATGTAAAACTCGCTCCGGGTGAAAACAAGCTCACCTTTTTGGCGGAAGACAGCGCGGGCAACCGTACCGCCTATACTCTCTACCTCTACGGAGATGAAACGATCACCCTTTCGGGACAGCTCGCCTCGCTGACCAAAAACTATCTTCCCCTTATCATAGTGGGAGCGCTCAGCCTCGCGGTCATAATCCTTACCATCGTGCTCGCTGCGCTTAAAAAGAAACTGAAAGCCTTCTCATTGACCTCTCTCATCGTGTTTTTCATTCTTACCACCGTCGGCACGCTTACAATCCTTATATGGCAAATTGTTTTAAATTTCAAGCTGCAAGCCAGCGTAGATTCAATCGAATTTGCAGAAATCGTCAGTAAATCTCCCGAAGAGGCGTACGAAATGCTGACAAAACTTGAAAATATCGTCCCGCATATTTGGCTTTGGGTGTGGCTGAGTGTGGCCTCTATTATCTGTCTGCTGATAACCGTTCTTATACGCGTGCTTCTCAAAAGAAAAAAGGCCCGCAAAAAAGATGTAAATAACGCTCGCCAAAATAAAGAAACGCCGCCGCCGAAGCCTTCGCCTTCGGTAATTCAGGCTTCTCCCCAGGCGGACAGCACCGGCGAGAAAACACAAGAAGGCGCCACGGATAAAAAGAGCGAAAAGGACGCAGAGGTTGACGAAAAAGAAAAGGACGAAAAGACCGGGACCGGGTTTAGTGAAGAACCTGCTCAAACCGCTGTTCCTTCTTCTGATGCTTTTGATTCTTCGGGCACTTCTGATAATTCCGATGCTTGCGATTCTTCCGATACTTCGGGTGCTTCCGAGGCTTCCGATACTTCCGGCACTTCCGAGGCTTCTGATACTTCGAGCACTTCCGAGGCTTCTGATACTTCCGGCGCTTCCGAGGCTTCCGATAGCCCGAGCGAACCCCGATAAAAACTTTAATTCTTTCGAAGATGGCCGCCTCATGCGGCCTCTTCCTTTTTGTGATTTTAAAGAGTATTATTTTTGCGCAAAAAAGCAGAGCCGAACGCAAATTACCGTTTCGACTCTGCTTTTATAAAATTCGGGGATAAGCTCGTTTTTAATTTTTAATATGTATCAAATCAAAATACGAAAGCTTTTTTAATGAAAATGCTGTATTTAAACCGATAAAACGTCTGTGATTTTTCGGTTGTAAGAATATGTCTTTAATTATGTCCAAGTGCGCCATGCCTGTCAAAGCCCACAAGGCATCACTGTTCCTTATTTTCCTCGGCTTTCCAGTTCATCAGACTCATGATACCGTCAAACACTAAAGCTATTTGTTCCTTGCCGTATTTGAGGTATTCTTTACCTTGATCTTCAAGATGATAGTACATACGGAAACGTTTTTCTCCGGCCATTTCCTTGTGTGAGGTAATGAGATTCCTGGCAGACATTCTGTAAAGCGGCCCGTAAAGCGCGGTCTCCTTAAGATCGAAAGCTTTGTTCGTTCTCTTGGCAAGCATCTGTCTGATCTCATAACCGTACATGTCGCGTTCACTTAGCAGGTTTAAGATCAAAAGCTCTACAAGTCCGCTGCGGACATTTTCTTCAATATCTTTTTTCCATTCCATAATTGTTTACCCATGCCCTTTCGCTAAGTATAATGTATTTTAGCACAAAAAAGGCTGATTTTCAATACTATAATAAAAAAATTTCGGTTTTTTTTGTCCGTTTGTCAATGATGCGTTTCACATTCTCTCAAAAAATAAGATGATAATAACTCGCTCCGAAATCAGCCGCTTGCAAGGAGCCGTGCCCGACAAGAAAGCCGCCGATTCCGACCGAAGCACATCACAGCTGGATAACCTGATCTCAAAATAATCCGCTAAAACTGCATTCGGACCGCGATATTAAACCGTAATTTCTCAAACTAAATGCAACTTTTAAATTGCACTGTTGCATATACTTTGAGAATTTACTCGATATTAAATAACGATATTATTTTTTAAAACATATTGAAAAATCAAATGCTATGTGCTATAATTATGAGCGTTAACTTCATGCGCAAGTTAACATATACGGAGAGGTATCGAAGCGGTCATAACGGGGCTGACTCGAAATCAGTTTGTGGGGAACCACACGAGGGTTCGAATCCCTCCCTCTCCGCCAAATAAGAACCCTAATTTTGATACAAAGCGTATCGAAGTTAGGGTTCTTGCTTTTTGCCCGAAAAAGGCTTGAA
>CANPZU010000067.1 GCA_947588825.1 uncultured Clostridia bacterium | reverse complement strand
TAAATTGGTATTTCCATACCGGTTCCTGCACGGTTTTATTCTTTTCCAAAAGCAAAAATATCACACTTATAAAGACAAAGTTTTATGAACAAGGAAACATACAGATTCATATACCCGGCAGGTATCGCATCCCTGTCATTAGTTTTTTCTCAGAAGGCATTGCAATGGCTGTGCGGGACAACGAGGGATGATGACGGCAGGGAAACCGTAAACTTCATATTGTTTGGCGACCTGTTGGCGAGAATGGCACTTACAGCCGGAGAGGGCAAGGGGTTCAGAAGACCGCTCACGCTTTTCGCAGGTCAGGCGCAGTATTCCGAAGAACAGCTTTCCACGCTATGGAACATGGGCAGGAAGCGCATACGCAACCTGCTGTCCGCACTCACGGACATGGGGCTTATCGACACTTGCCGTTCAAGGGTGGCATCCGTGATGACCTTCCCGTGCGTCCGTGGGTGGAAAACAGCGGATGGCAGCCACACAGACAATACATTTTTCCATGAACAGAGGGAAGAATAAGAGCCGAATGGCAGACGACAAAACTGCCGAACCGACAATGACAAGGCAAACAACACCCTTCCTGTTGTTCCTCAGTTCGGCAATAAGCGGCACCCGTTCCGTGCAGGAAGTGGCAGACGGACGGATGGAGTGGCATGGAGCGATAGCGTTGAGTTACGAGATATGCCGAGGTATTACCGCCTTCGGACGGTATTACCACGACGCTCTCGCAACTTCCCGAATGGTCGTTGTCCCAGCCGCTCGCAGGCTCGCACCTTCCCCTTTTTTAGATACCGTTTTACTACAATTTCAAGGACACCGGTTATATGAAACACGAAGATACTTCCAATCAGGAATCCGGGCAGGAAAAGCCCGTTATAAGGCGTGACAAGGTGGTGGTCACCAAGGTCACGGAGCAGGAGCTTTATCAGATTAAGAGCACCGCCGGGCAGTGCGGCATGACACGCAGCGACTTCATACGGGCAAGGGCACTCAACTACCGGCCGAGACAGCGGCTTTCAGATGCGGAGGTGGACGGTCTGCGGCAGCTTGCGGCGTGCAGGACGGACATGGTGAACTTCGCCAACGCCCTGCACGGGCTGAAAGACGATGAGAAAATAAAACTATTCCGCCATCAGCCCACCATGCTCGAATGGTACGAGAAAGTGGCGCAAGTGACAGACCACGTTACCGACTTCCTGCAGTCCGCGCAGAAGGCGAACAGCTACCCGGCAGGGACAACGGACGAAGAGACAGAGGAGGATGCCGTATGATAGCCAAGGCAAAATCCATCAGTCACGGCATCCGGGCGACGCTGTACGTGTCGGGAGAGTCGAGGAACAAGAAACACCCCGAAAAGATAACGCGCATCTGTGACAACTTCATGCCGCAGGGCATGGGCGCTTCGGGTATTTGGACGGAAATGAAGTTCGCCACCATGGACCGCCCCGACATCAAGAACAATGTCATACGCTTGGAGATAAGCCCGGCAATGGAGCATACCGGAGATTTTACGGTCGAAGACTGGCAACAACTGTGGAACGACTTCGCGGCGGCTTATGACGACCAGACGATACTTGACAAGGACGGCAAGGTCATTTCCGTGCCGACCAACATATCGGGCAGCAAGTCCAGCGTGTGGCTGCATCTTGAATCCGACAGCGGCATACCTCACCTCCATGCCGTCGTGTGCAGGATAGATGAGAACGGGAACATCAACAACGACCATGCCATCCATATCAGGGCACAACGGGCGGCGGAGAAAATTGCCCTGCAAAGGGGATGGATAACTGCCAAACACATACATGAAAGCCGTATTCCGCAAGTCAGCGAGGACTGCATGGAGGCTTTGCGTGAACTGTCCGAATGGTCTTGGGAAGGCTATATTGAAAGGCTTGCAGCCAGAGGCTACACACTCTATCCACGCAAGGACAATGAAGGTATAATACGCGGCTATGTGCTTCAAAAGGGCAGTTCAAGGTTCAAGGGTTCGGAACTTGGAAAGGGGCGTAACCTGACCGCTTCCCGTATCGAGCGGACTTGGGAGAAACTGCATACTGAAGAAGTCAAACAGGCAAAACAAGAAAGTCTTACACCGAAACAGCCTGTTATAACGGCTCCGAATCCGTCTGTTCACACCGAAGCCGGACAAAAGCCACAAACTGACACCGGACAGAACAATTCGGTTCATGAGGATTACACCGCATGGCAATCCGACCGTTTGCGCACTGAGTTCGAGCATGACGGAAAGAACTACGACCGCTATATCCCTGAAAAGGTGCTTGACTGCCTGAATGACGAGTTCGATTTCCGGGAAGTGGCCAACTGGCAGCCTTTGCAGAATCTGGCGATAGCCTTTTTTACGCTTGTCGCTTCTCCTTACGGGGAGGTCACCGGCGGTGGTGGAGGCGGCTCGCAGTCCGACCTCAAATGGGGGCGTGACCCGGAAGAGGACGAGATAGAGTTCATGCGTCGTTGTGCGCGGGAGGCTTCGCACAGGCTCGGCCCGCAAAAGAAATCAGGAATGAAACGTAAATGACAAACCAATAAACATCAGTGACAATGAGACAACCCGATACGTCCGCTCTACGGGAGCGGCTTGCCAATTATACACCCGGACAGGAACTGAACGAGGACAAGCAGGAACTTGAAGGACTGCTACTGAAAGTGAACTGCCAGATTACCGAATTGCGCAATCTGCTCAAGGAAATCAATGCGGTAAAGGAAGAACTGGAAAAGGTAAACCAATGCTCTGTCAGCCACATCAAAGCGGAAGAAGCACGGCGGCAAAGACTTGAACAACGGAATGACGCGCTTGCCAACGAGTTCCGCAGACTCAAACCGGAGATTGCGGAGGCATACAGACTGTTGAACAAGCTCATTGAAGGAATCGGTGCATACGCAGGTACCATGATAAATCTCCATGATCTGCTTAAAGCCTCATTCCCGATTCGGTTTTCAGAAAATGACAGACAGGCATTGCTGGAAGAAATCAATGCCATTGCCGACAATGCCATATCGCATATCCGCGGGGAACGCGAAAAAGCGGACAAGGAAATCCGCCGCAATGAGAACCGTATATCCATGACACAGGCGACATTCTGGTGCATGACCGCATTGTTGCTGATACTTGCCACATTCTTTGCTCTCGTCATATTCGCAAATGTGAAGATGCTTCATTCAGAGACGTTGACCGGAATGATTGCCATATTCTCTGTATTGATTACCGTCACCCTCGTTGTTGTCGCCCTTATCTTTTACAAGTACTCACATTAAACAATAATAGATATGGCAACAGTAAAAGTAAAATTCCGCCCGTCAACAGTCGCAGACCGTCCGGGCAGCATCGTCATCAACGTAACCCGTCACCGTGTAGCGAGGCAAATCACGACCGGTTACAAAGTGTTTCCCTGTGAATGGGACGAAAAGCAGTCCCGGCTTGTCCCCACTGCCAGAAGTGACCGCATGGCCGCCGTCAATTCGATGGCACAAAGGCTGTCCTGGGACTTGGAGAGACTGCGGGGAATCATCGAAAGATTCGACAGCCGGCAGCGCGCCTATTCGGTAGACGATATTGTCGCGGAGTTCCAACGTACCGGCAAGGGGAATACCTTCTTTATTTTTATGGAGAATGTCATTGTCAGGTTAAGGCAACTGGGGCACACCGGCACCGCCAACAATTACCGCGCGGCATTGGGGAGTTTCAAGCGGTTCCGTACCCAGGAGGATATTCCAATCGGGGCAATAGACCCTGCCGTCATGGAGGATTATCAGGCGTACCTGAACGCTGCAGGGCTCGCGCCCAATTCCACATCCTTTTACATGCGCATCCTCCGGGCGGTCTATAACCGGGCGGTAGAACAGGAACTGACCATCGACCGCAAACCTTTCCGGACCGTGTTTACCGGAACGGAAAAGACGCTCAAACGGGCTGTTTCCATCAGCGACATCAGGCGGATCAAAGGCCTCGACCTCTCGCACAGGCCGGGGCTTGAATTTGCCCGTGACGTGTTCCTCTTCCTTTTCCTTTGCAGGGGGATGTCATTCATAGACGCCGCCTTCCTGAAAAAGTCGGATGTTCAGAACGGGGTACTGACCTACCGGCGTCACAAGACCGGCCAGCAGCTCCATGTCAAAGTTATAAGGCAAATCGAAGAACTGCTCGCGCGCTATTCCACCGACGGGCAGCCGTACCTGCTCCCGATTATAACCGTTCCCGGCAAGGACGAGCGCAAACAGTATGAATCCGCGTTGCATCGTGTAAACAAGTCCCTTAAAATCATCGCAGAAATGGCAAAACTGCCGGTTACACTCACGACATACGTCACGCGCCACACCTGGGCGACCGTCGCCAAGTCGAAGAACATCCCTGTCAATGTCATTTCTGATGCGCTCGGACATGATTCGGTCTCTACCACACAAATCTATCTCGCGTCGATAGACTCGTCTGTCATAGACAATGCCAATGAACTGGTAGTGAGTGAATTATAACAGGATAAGCTGTAAGACAAAAACATCCGTCTCTTTCTAAGAAACGGATTTCGAATACAAAAGTACATAAAAATCCTGAATCGCAAACTATTGGAACGAAAATATTTAAGTGATTACACATAAAAAATAATATTCCGTAAAACAAACCAAGAGTAAGCTGATTGCTTATAAACCTGATTATTAAGCAATTATATTTTACATCCGTTTCTTAGAAAGAAAAGGACTTAAAGTAAAGACAATATGCACATGAGAGGTTTAATAGTATCAGCGTTCATGTTGCTCGGATGCATCCAGGTGTTCGGGCAAGAGAGCCGGAAGGAGGTCTGTATCGGATTTCCGGTCGGCAACTCGACACTGGACACGGCTTATGGTGACAACGCCATGCGCCTGTCCGAAGTGGTGTCGTTTCTGGAAAGTGTGAAAAAAGACAGCACGCTCGAACTGGTCGAGGTGTCTTTCTGCGGTTCCGCCTCACCCGAGGGCGGCTTTGCCATAAACAGGGAATTGGCGGAAAAACGCCGCAATTCCCTTGAGCGTTATGTACGTGAACGTGTATCGCTTCCGGACGGCATCATTTCACGTCCCGAGGGATTTATCACGTGGGAACGCCTCGCGGAGTTGGTCGAGGTGTCCGACATGCCCCACAAGGAAGAGGCGGTGGACGTGCTGCGCAACGTGCCTGAATTCACCTATGATAATAAAGGTGTACTGGTTGACAGCCGCAAGAAACACCTGATGGAGTTGCAATATGGCCGTACCTGGCATTACATGCACAAACATTTCTTTGATCAAATCCGCAATGCCAGTGTCATTCTCGTGACAGTCCGTCAAAAACCGGTAATCGAGGAAAAAACGGTTGTCAAGGAAGAGCCGGTCGTGCCGGTTCCTACAGACACGACATCCGTTGTGGAGAAAACGGACACGGTCGTGGCGGTTTCCCCTGAAACCTCAAAACCTTTCTACATGGCCCTCAAGACCAACATGCTCTACGACGTGCTGGCCGTTCCCAACATCGGGGTGGAATTTTACTTGGGCAAGAACTGGTCAATCAGTGGCAACTGGATGTACGGCTGGTGGAAAAAGAACAGCAGCCACCGTTACTGGCGCATCTATGGCGGTGACATCGCCGTGCGCTACTGGTTCGGGAAGAAAGCCAGTGAAAAGCCGCTCACGGGACATCACGTGGGTGTTTACGGGCAGGCGTTCACTTACGACTTCGAGTGGGGAGGCAAAGGTTACATGGGCGGTGAACCCGGCGGAACGCTTTGGGACAAGACGAATTACGCGGCAGGCGTGGAATACGGTTACTCGCTGCCCGTCGCAAACCGCCTGAACATCGACTTCACGCTTGGCGTGGGCTACTGGGGAGGAAAATACTACACGTACACCCCCTTGGACGGCCACTATGTATGGCAGGCCACTAAAAACCGGCACTGGTTCGGTCCCACGAAGGCGGAAATCTCTCTGGTATGGCTTCTCGGAAGAGGCAACAGCAACAATAAGAAAGGAGGCGTGAAATGAGAAAGATACACATTATAACAGAATATGTCCCCTTGTTCGCGGGAATGCTCATGCTGCTTTCATCTTGCGAGCACAAGGACTTGTGCTTTGACCATGACCCGCATGCCCCGAAATCGGAGGTGCGCATAGAAGCGGAATACGAAAAGGAGTGGCAATATACCTATGAAGGCAGTACGGATTGGAAAAACTACCCCACGTGGCAGGAATCGTTCGGTATGGAATACGACGCGTTGCGTCCCGGAATACCGGATGGCTTGCGTATGCAGGTGTACAACGCGGACGGCTCGGACGAGATCGTCAACATCGCTCCCGAGGGGGAGGTCGTGTATATGCGGCCGGGGGAACACTCCCTGCTGTTCTACAACAACGACACGGAATACATCGTGTTCGACGAGATGCAGTCGTTCGCTTCGGCAAAGGCGACTACCCGTACCCGTACCCGTTCTTCCTATCTCGGTAATTCTTATATGGACACGAATGACGAGAACACGGTGAACCAGCCCGATATGCTTTACGGCAGTTACATGGAGTCATACGTGGCGGAACGTTCGACCGAGACCGACGTGATACCTGTCACCATGCACCCGCTGGTGTTCACCTATCTGGTACGTTACGAGTTCAGCCACGGGCTGGAATATGTGTCATTGGCACGCGGGGCGTTAGCGGGCATGGCGCAGGCGGTATGGTTGAACAGCGGGCGCACGTCAGATGAAGCCGCAACCGTACTGTACGATTGTACGGTGGAAGATTTCGGCACACAGGCTTTGGTGCGTTCTTTCGGAATACCTGATTTCCCTAACGAACACTACGGAACAAGGGCCGGACGTAAGTACGGGCTGAATCTGGAAGTACGCTTGAAGAACGGAAAAATCAAGTCGTTCGATTTCGACGTGACCGACCAGGTGGCGGCGCAACCGCAAGGAGGTGTCATCGTGGTGAAGGGCATCGAGATATCCGATGAAGAGGGTACAGAAGGCGGCTCCGGCTTCGATGTGGATGTGGACGACTGGGGAGATTACGAGGACATAGAACTTCCTCTTTGATTTGCATAGAGAGTTATCAAAACATTTTTATTCACAATTTAATTTTTAATCAAATGAAAAAAATCTTTTTGATTGGATTGGCGGCAACAGCCATGTTGGCAAGCTGCAGCAACGACGAGACTGTGGAAATGGCCCAAAACACAAAAGCCATCGGTTTCTCATCATTTATTGACAAAAGCACCCGTGCTACAGACACTGACATCACTAACCTTGGTGCCATTGAAGTGTACGGCTGGAGAGATGATGCTCAGATTTTCAACGCACAAGCCGTAACTGTTGATGCTACTGGTAATGGAACCTATTCACCGCTCCAGTACTGGGAACCCGGCTACACCTATGCTTTCGAGGCAATCGCTCCCAAGTCAGGTGAAAATGGGGTTACATTTGCCGCTGCAAAAGATGGTGGTACCATCACTTTCGTCAGCGACTCTGAAACCGACCTGCTTTATTCAAAAGCTGCTGATAAAACAACAGGTGCTGAAGTTACCACTGACCCGGGAGAAGTAAACTTCACATTCGGACATATGCTTTCACGTGTGAAATTTACCTTCAAGAACACATTCCCTGAAAACGCCGCAGCAAAAATCAGCGTAAAGGATGTAAGGATTACGAATGCTTACAAGAACGGAACAATTACTCCGGCTGCAGCTAATACCGCATGGACTGTTGCAGACGCTGACAAAACTCTCTCGGTTGTTTTTGCAAGCGATGCAGTCAAAGACCTCGTTGCCGGTACAGGTGTTGCCGAGACCAGTCACATGTACCTTATTCCTGTCGCAGCACCTGAATATACAGTCGAATTCACAGTAGTATTGGATCAGAATGGAGCGACAACAGAATATCCGCACACCTCTACTATTACAACAGGAATGGAGAAAGGCAAGAGCTACAATTTCGTCGCTGCACTTGATGAAACAAATGTTACTCCCGATGAACTCTTCCCGATTGAATTTACTGCAGAAGTTGAAGATTGGGGTGATTTTACCAATCATGACATTACCGTTGAGTAAGATTCATTTCGCTTCCTCGTAAAGCCGGTTTAATAAAACGACTTTGTCCATAAGGACACAATCTTACAGGGTGTAAGGGGTTGAATGTCCCCTTACACTCACTAACAGCCGGGGCGTATTGCTTCAGGCAAACAAATATAAAACAGAAGAAATGAAGGTACATAAGAAAAATCCGAGTTGGATGGCGGGCGGCATGGCGACGATGTTGCTGTGTACGCTACTTTTCTCGTGCAATAACGAGGACTTTCTCGAAAGCGGGAATCCGGAGAAAGCCTGTGACAACATTTGTTTTGGCATATCGTCCGATAAGAACGTGCAGACAAGGGGATATGCCGGTAGTGATGACGAAGGATATACCGCAGACCGTTTCGTGTTGCGGTCGGACGACTCGGCAGACACGCTTTGTGTCCGTGCCATTGTTTCGGACGGTATCAACATGTCCGGCTTCGAGGGCGAACAGGCCTTGACACGCGGAACGCCTGTTGGCAAAGACAATTTCTATGACAAGTTCCATGTGCTGGCATACTGGAGTAAGAATGGTACGTCCGTTGACCAGTTCTATATGAACACGAATGCTTCCAACACGGGTGCTATATGGAGCACGGAACAAATATACTATTGGCCGGGAGCAGACCATTCGTTCCAATTCTATGCCTGGGCACCAACGGATATACCAACCGATTATCTGACCGTTCCCTCCTCTCCGTCAAGCAAAGAACTTAAATACACCGTTCCGACGGCAGATGCTGTCAACCAGAAAGACATTGTGGTGGCTACCACCAATGAAATACCGGGCGACAACAACAAGGCTGTTCCACTGACCTTCAAACACATCTGCACCGCCGTCCGTTTTGCCGTGGGCAGCCAGATGCAGCCCGGCTCTATCAAGAGCGTGGCTTTGAAAGGTGTCAAAAATGCCGGTACTTACGATATGGCTACCGGTACATGGGCTATTAACGAGACTAATGATGTTGTGGATTTTTCACAGAAATTAGGTGATGATGAAAACGGCTTTATAACTAACGGAAACGAAACCGACGGTGCGGAAATTACCAGTTTGGAAGGCACCTTCATGATGCTGCCGCAGACATTGCCTGCAGGGGCAACGGTAGAAGTCGTATTTGTCAATGCCAATAATGAAAAACGTACCCTCACTGCTTCCATCGGAAATACGGAATGGACAATGGGGACAACCGTGACTTACAAGCTGTCTATTACCCCGGAATATGAGTTGAAGTTTGTTTCCCAGCCGGAAGTGCAGGATGCGCACTATGTGATTTATCCGATTACGATTAAAAGTGATGATAAGTTACCAGCAGGAGGTTGGACGCTTACTTCCAATGACCAGGACAATGTGACATTTGTAGAGAGTGGTGAATTCGACGGTGGTAATGATGTACAAGCACTTGTGGATGCAGGTTATTGGCTTGACGGCCATAACGGAACCAGTACGTTGACAAGCACTACAACGGGAGAAGTGAAAGTCTATGTGTTCTTGAAAGAGAACGCTACGGAGTCCGACCGCGACATTACGCTCTCATTGAAGCCTACCGCAGCCGGTGACAACGAGGCTAAGACATTCTCATTCACGCAATACTGCCCGGCATGGAACAACGGCATGGGTGTGGAACGAATACAAGATAAGGATTATCCGTGGGGGTTCAACTGGGATTCAACTATGAAAATCACGTATTCTATGACAGTTAGTGGTTTATGGGGAAGTATTGTGCGTATATTATTTGAAATATTTGGAGACCATTCTTATATAACGAGTACTGGATCTGCTTTTAATGGTAGTTGGAAGGTTACTGTTGATTTCAGCAAAGTTCCTAAATTAACAACAGCCACCAGTCCAAGTGATGGTAATACAAATACTTGGGATATATACAATTTTGATGGTGTTAGTGAAGCGGAAACTATTATGAAACAGTTGGAATCATGGGGTGGAGTTCCTGATAATACTTTGCCTATTAATCCGACAGAATTTGCCGCCCGAGCTTGTGCGATGAAGAACAAGTATCGTGTAGAAACCCAAACTCAGCAAGGTAATACAGTTTATCGTCCTGTACTTGACCAAGCCAACATGGTATGGTATCTTCCTGCGCAAAACGAAGCTGCCAATATGAACGATAACCTGTCAGGTGATTATTGGACATCTACGGCCATTACAGATCCGGGAACTACCGCTTATAAATATACGGCTGGAGGTTCCACTTCGTCAGAAAACCGTAACAGTGCAATTCATGTTCGCGCCGTCCGTCAAAAGCCCTAAGAATCATCCTTAACCAAATAATATCAACAACCACTAAGCAAGCCAACTATCTTCTGTAAAAGGAACAGTTGGCTTGCTTGTTTAGTAGCCTAATACACAAAGCCAAAAAGTTGTGAACATTCCCGATAACAGAGATAGTCCATGCAACCGTTCCCGAGGGATTCGTCCGGAGACGGAAGAGAAATACCGTCAGGCAATCGAACTGTATCGTTCGACACGATTGTCCTGTGCGGAAATCTGCCGTATCAGCAAAGTGACGGTTTCGGGATTTCAACGCTACCTTTCTCTGTATCACCGCCACCTGCTGTTGGCACGTTACGACATTACTTGCGACAAAGAAGAAGCCTCTCGCATCAAGCTGAGCCAGCTTCGTGGGCAGCTTCCCGCTACCCGGGCCAAATACAAAGACGCCATCGAAGCATGTGGAAGTCTGGACTATATCGAATACAATGTCTCGCAAATCGCCCGCCGGTTCGGACTGAATGGT
>CANPZU010000066.1 GCA_947588825.1 uncultured Clostridia bacterium | reverse complement strand
ATGGAGGCGGCTTTTATGAATATTTAGCTTCTACTTTTTCTCATTTTTTTGTCCACTTTATTGACATTGATCCAATTCATGGCTTTTCCTCTTTTCAAATCCCGTACAAAGATATACGTTGTGTACGGCCTTTTTTGCTGCCTTGCATTCGTAGCAGTCAATGCAATAGCCCCTTGTTGTATTATCATATATTGCGTTTTTGGTGCAAGCTTGGCACAGGCAAGTCCTTTTATTGAATGGGCAGGGATTTAATTGCTCACTCATTGCTGATTTCCTTTCTCCACGGAAATTCCCGCCGCATATTCTTCTCGCCTACAATAGGTATAAGGCTGTTCTTCATGAAAACCGGCTTGCCGTATTTATCGCATTCGTTTACTATGTCTTCAATCCATTTTCTTTCCGGCACAATATTGTTATGCCCATGGCCTGTTTCGGCACCGATAATAAACCAATCCACCTGCCGGAACATAATGTTGCTTTTTCCGGCCTCTATGTCCTCTAACAACGGTTCTATGCTTATGAAAGTATTGTTACAGAATGCCGGAAGAAGGTTGAATTTATGAACATCTTCCCGCTTTGATACGGTTGTTCCATACCACATATTGTCTCCAAGTGGAACGCCGTAACCATACTCGTTTTTACAGTACCGCTGTGGATTTTTAGTGAGGAACAAGTATCTGTGCTGTGGTGCTTTTTCGCAGGCGGCGAATACCGAGTCAATCCAGCTGTCGGGCACCCATTCTCCGAAAAGGTCAGCCATACTGCAAACAAATATGGTTCTCGGCTTCGTCCATCGCTCCGGCTCGTCCAACCTATAACGGTGGAATGTCGGCTCAAATCCGTATGGGTATGCGCAGGTTCTATCTTTTCCATCCTTGCATTCTGTGATTATCGGTGTGGCCAAATCGTTAATGCCTTCAAATACTCCGTCCTCTGTAATGTGTGGCATGTCAAACGGTCGAAATCTTTCCGCTATTCTCCGTGCGTAGCAATACTCGCATCCATGACGGCAACCAGTAACTGGGTTCCACGTGCTGTCGCACCACTCAATTTTTGTCTTTTTCATCGTTTATTCATCCTCTTTTTCTATGTCTACGTAATTCTTTAAAAAATGTGTGCCAATCAAATTTTACGTTCTCTCCACAATTCACAGCTCCGCCGCATATTAACGCTAAAACTTCAGCATTGCTTTGTTCTGATTTTCCTTTTGAGATCACTTTATGAAGAATAAAGCTTGCTCCCGTTATTACATCTTTCCCGTCGCCTTCAATTATGCAACGGTCATCCTCTACCAATATTTTCATCGTACATCCTCTCTCTCCGGCAACTCCGCTATTTCGCGGGCAAGGGCGGCGGCTTCGGCCCAGTTGCCAGTATTTATCGCATTCCTCCATGCCATGAAAACGCTTCCTTCCCCACAGCAGGAATTACAATCCCTGCCTCTTGCTGTGTTCCAAATTACCGGGCACACTGTACATCGCGAAAAACGCCCTTGTATTTCAATTGCATATTGACAGCAAAAGCAGTTAGCATATGGGCAGTCTTTTGGCGCAACTTTCATTGCGTCAAAAGACATTACTTTTCCTACTGTGATTTTCCGCCGCTCCGTTTCATCCGCTATCCACCGCCACATTTTTCTGTGGTTGGCGATTGCTTCTTGCTTGGTCATTCCTCCACCATCTTTCTTACATCCTCGTAAAATTTCACTATATCCGGCGCGGCTGCCTCTGCGGCCTCTTGTGTGGGGAAACAGTTGCCTGCTAAAATGGAACTAAGGTCAGTTACGTCCCCATCATAACAATAACTGTCAGCGTACCAACTACCATCTTGACGCAAGAAAACCGACCAGTATTCTTTCCCCTTCTTCGGCCTCCACGGTCGGCGGGCGATTTCCTCCGTGCCCCTGAGCAAGCGATACAGCGTCGGCACCGCCGCTCCGTGGTAGTTATTTTTTATCATCTTCAGTCCCGATGTCTCGAATACGAACTTTTCGTCTCGTCCTTTAACCTCAAATTCCTCACCCAGCTCCACGCCGAGCATTTTGGCGACCTCGGACATATAATTTTTAGCCATTGCCTATTTCACCCCTTGACTTTTTCCTTTTTGTGTGATATACTAAATTTAACAATGTTTATCGGGCTTTGCCCCGCCGCTGCCGACTGCCATCGACAGCGGTATTTTTTATGCCAACACCGCGCTGCAGAACCCCGCATAGTCGTACCCCTGACAAACCGCCATAGCCGCAAGTGCGCGATATACTGACCCCTGATGCGCGGATGATACAAACACGCTGTCCTCTCCGAGGCTTAATACGCTATTCGCACGGCTGTCCGTCATCGGTAGCACGACGCACGTTTCGGCAACATCGTCCCCGCATCTCATTTTGTATGTAATGCAAACATTTTTCATGCTCTAACCCCTCACTTTTTCACATGCAGCCCCATCAGCTCGCCAACGCCGTATGAAACCCCGTGCTGTGCGTCTATCCGTTGGCACTCCGCCACCGATAATCTTTCTTTATGCTCGGTGAGAGGTGCCGTCAAATCCTCAATCAGCTTCGCTTCCGCCGCTTTCGCCTCAGCGCGTCTCTCGTTCTGCGTTTTCATTTTTGCCTTGTGTGCGCACTCCAGCGAACAATATCTTTGATTGTGCTTCGCCTCAAACTCTTTCTCGCAGATTTTGCACGTTCGGGACATTTTATCCTTATTCTTTGGCGGTGCCATTGCTTCATTTTCCATGACCTCGGCGGCTTTTGTCTCGGATTTCGTTGTGACTGTTTCGACATTTTCGCCGCTACTGCCGGCCTGAGCCGTGACGTCTTGCATTGCGATACCGTCCTCGTTTAACAGTTGCAGCGCCGCGTCTTCCGTTTCCCAAAGCAGCGAAAACAACTGCTCAAACATATTCATGATTGTAAACTGGTTTTTCGCCATAGCCCTCAACAAAATCTTTTCCTTCTCATTCATTTACAGTCTCCCTTTCTTCCTCGTCCTCCGGGTCATATCCCTCGACGGTCCTGCTCGCCAGCCAAACCGCCGCGCATATGTAACCTATCACCAACGCCGCGCCCTCTGGCCCCGAGGCGAATACCGCGCCGAAGCCCCGGCCTCTGACGGCGTACAGCCCCAACATCGCTACTCCGACGGTTGCCTTTGCGACCTGTATAACCGCCGCCTCGTCCCTTAAAAATTGCCTTAATTTTTTCATCATGTTTTACCTCCCGCGTTTAAATCGCCACGTTGTGGTGCTTGTGTACTTTCGGTTCCTCCGGCCGCGGCATATCGAAGGCGAGTTGTTCCTTCGACGCTCCGCCGTCGTCCATTTTAGCTTCATCTTCCCGAGCGACTGTGCGGCAGTCGCAAATTTCGCAGGGGTCATTATGTGCCCCGCAATAGGGACATGTCCTATACAACACTGTTTATCGCCTCCTCTATAACATTTTCATGCTCAAAAAATTTCACAATTGGCACGCCCACGGTTTTGGCTAAAGCCGCCAACTCGCCCAGCCGCATCATTTCCGGATTTTTCAGCCTGTCGTGCAGCGTCTGTCTTGTCACGCCCATGGCCTTGGCCACCGTCACATAGTCCGTGCCCGCCAAGAAGATATACCCCCGGATTTTCCGCGCGAAACGCTCCTTGGCCGCCTGTGCCTCTTTTTCCGCCTTGGCCGCTGCTTTTTCGGCCGGTAGTCTATACGGTCTCGGCATATTACCACATCCTTTCTCCGCCCGTGACCGCTGTCTTACTTGTGTGGGGGGTAGACGCGTATCACGGTACAGTCAAAAAATTGTTGCTTTTAAATTTGATTAATGCTATAATCACCTTGAGGGGGTGATTATATGGAATTGAATTATGAGGAATTGCAAATTCTCTATACTTCTGTAAGGATGTTTCGGGACGCCGCGCAACAGGACTTGTGGAATATGCCCGCAAACGACCCGATGAGAAACACCTGCGTTGAACAGTTGGCAAATTGCAATTCTGTCTTGCGTAAAGTCAAAAAATTTATGGAACAAAACGGAGTGAAACCGATAAATTGATGCTTTTATCAGTTCTTTTGGTGGCTTGGGTGGCGATTATTTCCGCCACTCTTTTTCGGTAATCTCCGTTCATGGCACTTTGCCGGATACGTTCCAAATAGCGACGCATTGTATCCTCTCTTTTCTCCATGTTTTTGCCTCCTGCCGTCTTTAAATTTCATAAAAATCATTAACTTTTTTGTATGGCACCCAATAAACCCCTGTTCTTGTTTCCGGCGGCCAAGTATCCAAACTGTCGCCAAGGCGATTGTAAAGATACCCGTCGGCTGTTTCATAAAGACGTACCCTGATTTGGCCGTCTACCTCGGCCACCGGCGGTATGTCCTTTCTTTTTACTGCCTCGTCCCACTCCTCCGCTGTCAACTTTACTGGCCGGACATCATAAATTGCCAAGCCAAACCGCCGGATTGCAACTCTGCCGTCCTCATAACTTATCGGGGTTTTTCTTGCGCGTCTCTTTTTGAAGAACATATTTCCTCACCTCCTTTCGCTCAGTCTCAACGAGCAAGCACTATCCGTGATAATTTCCGCGTGTTCCCTGTATGTCGCTATTTGCAAATAATTACTATTGCAAATGCAAGTATCGCCATCGCCAGTGAAAAAATTGCGCTGTATAACGGCAAATTAGGGTACCGTTCGTAAATTGGCCTGTACTCCTCATTCTTTTTTTCTTTTTTCATGTCTCTCACCTCACATACAATCTAATACCGCTATTGCAACAGCTGTCAGAAAAGCTGTTATAGCTGATGACAAAATGGTAAGCCCATATTCTTTGAAAAATCGTTTCATACATTTCACCACCTTTCGCCTACAACTTGACTTCACGCCCGATTAATGCTATAATCACCTCGTGAGTTGATCACCAAACAATTACTTGAGCCTTGACCTTTTCTCGTCCAAAAAGAGCTTATAACCGGGGCACTCTGAACTGCCGCAGTTATACGGCTCTTTTTTTATCCAACAGTTGCAAAGGTCTTTTAACTTTGCGCCGCAAAAGCCGCAAAAATTATCCGTTACGTCTGTGTCAAATGTTTTTCCGCATTTCGGACACTTCACCCGCAATCACCACCTTTCTGTTTTGGCATTGATTGTAAGTTTTATTGCTTTAATAATTAAATAGACATGCGGCAGGCTATAATTATAAGTGCTATGCCTGCCAGCAAAAGGCCAATGCCTGTCAATGCGGCGAAAATTTCTATTCCGCTCACACTTATACCGTCCCATACAGCCGCCGCAACTTCTTTTATGGCAGTTAAAAATTTCCGCATATTTCCTCACCCCCTTTCACTTAACCTCAACAAATAAGCACTAATGCGCCGCTGTCTCAGCTCTGTACCCAAATAGGGTGTTTGGGTCAAACTTCAACCGCGAAGAGATATTCGTAAGTATCTGATTTAGATACTTATGCCGCAAAAAAAATTTCGCCCACCTCGGAAATCGACAGTTGATAGCGTTTGCGTATAGCGTCGATTTCACCTTGTGTAAATTCTGCCCCGCCAGTCTCATTTATTTTTGCTGAAAGTCTCTGTGGGGAAATGCCTATAGCTGCCGCAAGTGTGGCGTTTGTATCACCGTACAACTTCATCTTACTTTTCAGTAAATTTACCTGCATTTTTATCACCTCGTTTGATAGTATCTATTTAAGATACTATGATTATAACAGGTTTTCTACTATTTGTCAATAGGCTTTTGAAAATTTTTTAGATACTTTTGAAAAAATACTTGATTTTATTTCGCAAATATGTTATTATTTAGATACATCATTATACTGGGACGTGAAAATATGTCTATGGGAGATATTATCAAAACAAACAGGATAAGACTGGGATTGTCACAGGGACAGCTTGGCGAGCGCGTCGGTGTAAATAAAGCCGCCGTCCAAAAGTGGGAAAGTGGCGCAGTGGAAAATATAAAGCGCAGTAAAATAAAACAATTATCCGAGATTTTCGGTATCACTCCGACAGAGTTGTTTGGCTGGTCTGATGAGTTTGCCGAAAAAAAGCACGACAATGTAAGCGGGACATTGTCGGCAATAAAGGAATTGTACGGAAACTCTGTGGCTGATATTTTTCAATTACTCATTAAGTTAGATTTTGTTGACCAAGCAAGAATAGCGGAGCGCATTTCCGAAATGCTTACCGCCGAAAAATACAAGCAAGACGACGCGAGAATGGCATAATAAAATTAAGTGATTACAAAAGATAAAGGAGTAATGTGCGATGACTGAAAGGCAGTTTAAAGGAGACTCTCTTGTTTGTTTCGCTGACAACTATGTTGTCATTGATATTGAAACTACAGGATTTATCCCCAGTTCATGTGAAATAATTGAATTGGCAGCGTTGCGGGTACGTAAAAATCAAATTGTAAATAGATTTAGTTCATTGGTTTGTGCCGACACGTTTATTCCGGAACGTATTTTTGAATTGACCGGTATATCTTTTGAAATGCTGCAAAATGCACCTAAAATTGATGAAGTTCTTCCGGACTTTTTAAACTTCATTGGTGATGATATTATTGTTGGGCATAATGTTAACTTTGATATTAATTTTTTATATGATGACTATTTAAGGTTATGCGGGAAATATCTCAACAATAATTTTATAGATACCCTTCGGCTTTCGAGTGCGTATGTAAATAATGTTCCTGATTATAAATTGTCTACTTTAGCATATCATTTTTCTATTGATTGTGAAGGCGCTCATCGGGCGTTGAAGGATTGCGAAATTACAAATGAGCTGTTTAACGTACTCAAAAGAATTTCAAAAGATGTACCCAATAAAGATGTTACGTATAACCCCCCTCCAAAAAAACAATTACCCAAAACAGAAGATGAATTGCTCTTAACCTTTTACAATAAGCTTAACAATACTAATAAAAACAAGGTTAGGGAATATATTATAAAACTGCTTAAATTGGACAATAGTGAAGATAATCTTCCCAGAAAGCCCTCGTATCTTCCTCATCCTGAGAAAAAAGTTGATGTATCGTCACTTAAACCCGAAAATACTGCTTTTGATGAAACGCATAAATTTTACTCTAAGGTATGCGTGTTCACTGGCAACCTGCAAAGGATGACGAGAGAAGAAGCGGCACAGGTGGTTGTTAATTTTGGCGGAAAATTCGGTGCCAGTGTAACTAAAACAACCGATTTTCTTGTTATCAGTAACGATACGATGAATAATTTTACGGAAAAACGAAAAAAGGCTGAGCGTTACATTGCTCAAGGTAGTAGTATTCAAATAATATCCGAAGATGATTTTTACAAGATAATTGGTTTGGACAATTAGGGGGTCAACATGAATAGTATCGCAACAAATTTATATACCGCCGCAAAAACTGCCATAATGGAAGATTTTCATTCAGATGAACTTTCAAAACTCATTGAACTCAGGGAAATATTGAACGGCGCGTCGCTTTTCTTCAACGGCAAAAAAGCTGTTGGTCTGACATACTTAAAAACTTTCACAAGGGCTACAATAGATGTTCAATACCGTGCTTTTTTAGAAAATGTTATAGAAATAGAAAAATCAACACCGCAGGGCGTTTCCTTTATTTGCAGCCCGGAAACAGATTTTTCAATACTCAAGGACTTTTTTTGCGCGGCATTTGACAATTCATGTTCAAAAGATATTGGCTGCTGTTCTCGATACAAAGAATGTTCAGCACAAGGGAAATGTTTAAATGATAATCCTGAAATCTTTTTAGGTTGCTACTACCGAAACAATCTTAAGAATGGCAAAATTTTTTACTAAATAGAAAGCGGCTCCGATGCTGGAACATCAGAGCCGCCGGAATAGGAGGGAAGTAATTTTTTGAGCGATGTAAGGTAAGGGTTTGAAGGAGGAAAAATATATGAGGATAGCATACTCAAAAGACGCGCTGAAATTCTTGAGCAAATTGGATTTAAAATCCGTCCGGCGCATTAAAGAAGCAATCGACGGCTTGGCGGAGGCCCCACCAAAAGGCGATATAAGTGTTATGAGGGGCTATTCCGACGGCCGCAAACGTCTGCGGGTCGGCTCATGGCGCATCATATATAAAATAGACAGCGAAAATAACATAGAGATAATTTTCGTAATAAACATAGGCAACCGGGGAGACATTTATAAAAAATAAGGAGGTTTGTTTTATGTCTGCCACAACATTAAACATCATTAAAATGGTTGATATGCTCCCGGAAAGCGAGCAGCATTTCGCGGAGGAGTTTATCAAGCGTCTTGTCCTTGCGTGGGATCCCGATTTCACAAAGGTGACCCCCGAGGAGGCGGCTCAAATCGATGCCGCCGAAAAAAGCGGATATGTATTCGAAGAGGATATAGACTGGGATAATCTGTCGAAGTACGCCGAGTAATGGCACGTATGGAGGCGTAAATATGTTTCACAAGGTACGCGAGGTGACACCCCTGCCGGATTATGGACTTTTATTGGTTTTTGCAGACGGGGAAAAAAAGAAATACAATGTAAAGCCCCTTTTTGACCGATGGGATGTGTTCAAAACACTGTACTCCGTCAAAGGACTGTTTGAACAGGTCAAGGTGGATGCCGGCGGTTATGGCATTAGTTGGAACGATGATATAGACTTGTCGTGCGATGAGCTTTACTCAAACGGGGCGGCGATATTAGGGCAAGACGATACCGTTCGCATTGAAACAGACCTGACCGAGGACGAAAAGGAGATTGTGAGGCACGGACGGGAGGAGTACGCCAAAGGCGGCTTTGTCCCGCTGGACAATATTTCTCTGTAAAATAAAAAGCGGCCCCGATGCTGTAACATCAGAGCCGCCGGAATAGGAGTGTACCGTGATACACATCTACCCCCACGAGTAGATTATATCACGTACACTCCCAAAAGTCAAACAATTTTTTGAAGGAGTGTATTTTTTTATGGCTACAGCTAAAAAACTGCCCAGCGGGAGCTGGAGTGTAAATATCTACATCGGTAAAGACAAGGACGGAAAGCGCAAGTACAAGCGTTTCACCGGTCCGGACAAGCGCAAAGTCGAACGCGAGGCATCCGCCTACGCCGACGAACATAGGGGAGAGGTACACACCGACACTTTTGGTTATGCGGCCCGTCAGTATATCGAAAGCAGGGCCAACGTCCTATCCCCTTCGACTATCTTAAATTATAAGCGTATGAACGTCAACTATCTTCTTCCGTGGGAGAATTTGCCCATTGACGACATCGACACAAACCTTGTCCAGCAATTTGTCAACGAAAAATCCGCCCAGCTATCGTCAAAGACCGTGCATAATATTTACGGTTTTATAACCGCCGTCGTTTATTCCGTATATCCCGACCGGCGTTTTAGCGTCACTCTCCCTGCCAAGGAACGTAAATTCAAAGACTTGCCCAACCCCAAGGATATAATAATGGCAGTCCATAATACAAAATGGGAACTTCCCGTTCTGCTTGCCATGTGGCAAACTCTCCGTATGTCCGAAATCCGCGGGCTGCGTTACGGCGATATTTCCGGCAACATTCTCACCGTTCACAGTGCTCTTGTTCGTGGAGAGGGCGGCTATGTTTTTAAATCCACAACCAAGACCTATGATAGCACCCGCCGGCTTTTAATACCGCCGTATATAAAATATCTTATCGGTGACGTTGAGAGCCATTCCCCCGATGATTATATTGTGCCTTACACATACAATATGATTTATGGCGGTTTTCAAAAGGCGTTGAAATCTGCCGGCCTTCCGCCTATGCCTTTTCATGATTTGCGGCACATGAGCGCTTCAATTATGTTGTTTCTTGGGTTTCCGGACAAATTGTCGATGGAGCGTGGCGGCTGGCACAGTAATCATGTTTTGCAGGACAGATATCAACACATTTTCACCGCCGAGCGGTTGGCGCGTGAGCGTGAGATGGACAATTACATCGAGGGCTTGCTTCCGTCTGACGCGCAACGTCTGTTGGCCGATACGCAAGATATGCAACACGAAAATGCAACACGAGAGAACGAAAGTCCCACAAAGACGGCATTTTAGGCAAACTTTATACGGGTTCAAGTCCCGTCTCTCGCACCAGCAGCGTGACGCTGCACCCAAATCGCGCCCCATACTTTGGGGCGTGATTTTTTGTTGGTGACCCGCGTTGCGGCGCTGATACTGTAAGATAACCCACACTACGGCGTCGCAAGCGTCGCTTCGCTTGCGGCGCTTTTTTGCAAAAAAAGACGGCTCCGGTGAGGGTACACCGAAGCCGCGTGTGAGTGTTATATATAATATAACAGACACCTTGACATAATCATTATATCACTAATACTTCGCATTTGTCAATAGTTTTATGAAAATTTTTTCACAAAAATAAAAAAGCCGACAGTCAAAAGACTATCGGCTCAGACTGTCGATGAAGTCCATTTCTTTGCCGTATTCCGTAGGGGAGCGCATTGTGTATATATTGACATGGTTTACAAATTGTTCATGCACTTAGTTTACACTAATTCATGGACATAGTTTACAAAAGCGCCGAAGTGGGCCTAACGAAAAATGTTTTATGCCGCGAAAGGGTATTGACATGAGTGCCGCATATGGTAGGCTTTTATGCCATAGGGAGCCTGCTCCCGGGTTATCCCTATCAAACCATATGCGGCTCGAGGCTCATGTCAATACCACCGTGGAATAAATCGGGTACCCCTACATAGTTAGTGTAAACTATGTCCCTACACTACACACATTGGCCGCCCGCTTACACAGATTTTCGGTGATAAATATACGATTTTGCGGGCATATTTGATTGTAATATCATTTATCGTTGTCAGTATAAACGTTTGATGGCGGGCGGTCGATGGCCGCCCTACAACCCGCTCCCCGTGACACCACCGACCCCTGCGCAAAGCGGCGGTCATGGGGCCCCCGCAAGGCCGACAGGCTTTGTGGGGAAAAGGAGGAGCAGCCGAGCGAGCCAAACGGTGACTTTTTTGCGGAGCATAAAAAGTCGCCGCAAGCTAAGCGAGGCTTGCGACAACGTGGCAGCCCGCCCTACACCATTTTGTTACATTAGTGCTCCGTAGGGCGGCTTGCCCTCAAGCCGCCGAGGGCGGTACCGCTCCACACAAATAACGGAGTTGTTTGTGGGGAAAAGGAGGAGCAATGGATAAGGTATAATATTTTTCGCAAAATCAGAAAAGAGCAAAAAATATAGACATGCTCACAAAACTCTGGTAGAATG
>CANPZU010000065.1 GCA_947588825.1 uncultured Clostridia bacterium | reverse complement strand
CCCCTTCCTTTGCTTCTATTATACCATATCTCGCTAAAAAAACAAAGCCCTTTTTAGGACTTTGTCTTCAATCTGATATTTATAGAATAAATATATAGGGGCTGTAAAAAACAGGCCAAAACATCCGAGGTTCACTGAAGGAAGTGAATCTCGGATGTTTTTGTGTGCTCGGCACGCATTATTACTTGGTGGTGAAAGTCCACTACAGACATGGCAGTAGGAACTGTTAGCCGAAGGCAAGGGCGTCCATCGTGAGGTGGAGTCTGAAGGAAGCCGGATAGAGGGATGAAAAGTACCCGATGTGAATATTCCGATCGAATTGAACACCCAGACCGTTACAAGTTGAACAGTTCGACCGAGGAAATTGAACACCCATTCCGCCAAAACTGAACACCCAAACCGCACAGATTGTACATTGACAAAAACGAATATCCGTGGTATCATAGAACTGCTTTTAGCCGTAACGGAGGATAGGGCAACGGTGAGGACCGACCCGAGCGCCGGATACGGGGTTTAGCGGGAAGAGTGATGCCATGCGCCGCACGCGTGAGGATTGCTCTTCTTTTTTTGTTCGTACACATATTATCACTCTTCCTGGAAAACCCAGAATGCGTTAAACCTCGGGTTCGGGCAGAGCCCGATGCGCCGAAGGCGCCTTAATCTTCGCTTTCAGGGATACCTTTCCGCTTCCGCATGGATTCCTTACACTCGATCACAACGGAATACGAATCGTGAACAATGCGGTCGCAGATAGCATCGGCAAGGATGGGCTCGCCAATCTTGTCCCGCCAGCCCGGAACGTCGAACTGCGAGCAGAAGATAGTGGATGCTCTCTTGTACCTTGCTTCCGCAATCTCCAGAAGATTCCTCGCCTCGGTCTCCTTCAAGGGATAGAGCAGCCATTCGTCCAAAATGAGCAGGGATGGCTTCTTGTATTGCTGTATAACCTTTCGGTATGTACCGTTGCCCCTCGCGATTGCAAGCTCGGCAAGCAGTTCCGGCAAGCGAACATATCTTACGGTCAGGAAGTTCCGCACAGCCGCCATTCCAAGAGCGCAGGCAAGATAGGTCTTTCCGCTGCCGGTAGCGCCGAGCAGGAGAATGTTATGGTGTTCGGTGATGTAACTACAGGTTGCAAGTCGTGCGATCTGCGTCCTGTCCAAGTTTCGGTCGGTATGGTATTCAATATCCTCCATACAAGCGCCGGATTCCGAGAATCTTGCCTGTTTGATGAGCCGCTTCAGATGATTGTTCTTTCGGGATGTCCACTCCTGATCAACGAGCATCCCGAATCGGTCTTCGAAGGATATCCCTGTCATACACGGATCGGTCAGTTGCTCCTTGAACGCTCTCGCCATAGCTGTGAGCCGCATTTCATTGAGCTTGTTTACCGTATTTTCCGTCAGCATTACTTCTTCCTCCCTTCGTAATATTCCGCGCCGCGGGTGAAACCGTATTGCGGGACAGAATGCCTTTCTTCCGGCCTTTTGCGTTCGGGTTGGTCTTGTCCCGAGGAAAGAATAGCCTGTATGTTTTTCAGGGAGGGACGGGGCGTAAACGTCAGCGCTTTGCGGCAGGCGTTTTCAAGACGTTCGGGGGAATATTTGTCTGCCAGTTTCAGGATTCCCATACAGGCCTTGTAGCCCTGCTGCTCGACCTTGTATCCGGAAAGAAGCGCGTTAATGACGGTGTGCGTATTGCTGCCGATCTTCACGGCCCATTTGCGGAAACGATCTCCATTCCATTGGATATACTGTTGGTGGTTCGGCGGCATGTGTGCCTCTACCGTACTGTACTGATTTGCCCCGCCGTAAAGTCTCGGATGTGAGCAAATACGATTGCCGCTAAAGAACACCTCAACGGTGGTTCTTGTAATCCGCACATCCACCTTCTGTCCGATGTACTCATACGGTACGGAGTAATTCTGCTTGTCCACCGAAATATGGTAGTTGGGCGCAACGGTCGCAATTTTCCATTCGGCAAGCTCAAACGGTCTTTCGGGCAGCGGGAAAAGAAAGGGCTTTTCTTCCTCGAATTCACTTACTTGCCCGGCTACCGTCTCGCTTTTGAAAGGCCTTGTGATTGAACTGGTGCAAACGGTCGAATATGGCCTCGTTCAGCTCCGCAAGAGAGAGAAACCGCCGATTACGCAGAGCGCCCAGGATGAAGTTTGAAATGACTCCGACCGTTCCTTCCACCATCGCATTGTCCTTCGGGGATCGTACACGGCAAGGCAGAATGGCGGTTCCGTAATGCTCGGCCATTTCGTTGTAGGCCTTGTTCAGTCTGACTTCATCCCGTCCGTGAGAGATGACGCCTGTCTTCAAATTGTCGCACTGCAGAATCCGGGTTACCCCTCCGAAGTATCGGAAGGCATTCACATGTGCGGCGATCCAGCACTCCTCGTTCATGGAGAAGAAGGCCTCGACGTAAGCGTATTCGCTATACGGCAGGGACGCAACAAAGACATACGCCGGAATAACCTCGCCGGTATCCGTGTCAATAACGGCGGCCGTATCTCCCGCCCAGTCCACCTGCATGATCTCTCCAGGCTTATGGTTCAGGTGCATGGTGGCGTTCTTCTTGACTACATAATCGCCGTAATACTTGTTGAACTGTGTGGATTGATACGGCAGCTCTCCGGTTGACCGGCACTGTTCGCAGTACTCCAGCCAGAGCAGCTTTAACGTAACGCCGCTGCGTTTCAACTCCTTATGAACGTAGTCGTAGTCCGGCATTTTGTATGTCGGCTTGTCGGGTACCGACGGATGAAGCTTTTCGGCAAGCGTTTTGTCCGATACATCTTCGGGCAAGGGGTAGCTGATGCCTGCCTCTTCCGCCCGCCTCAGCACTGCAATCACTGTCGTTCTCGAACAGCCGCAGGCTTCGGCGATCTGGGATTTGTTGAGTCCGAGACTATCCAGCCTCAATATCTCGCGGTAATTGGTCATAGTCATGACCTCCTTATGTTGTATTCACGCTCTCGCGTGTAACAACATTTTACCGCGTTTGGCGTAGCTGTTCAATCCCTCCGGTCGAGGTGTTCAACTTAAGCGGTCAGGGTGTTCAATTTCGCCGGTCAGGGTGTTCAGTTTTGTGCGGAATATTCACCCGATGGGCAAAACCTCGGTTTGACGAACAGAAACTACATAGAAGGCATAACTTGAAACGGACGAGTTTCCAAATCAAAACGAAGTCCAATACTGCCCGAATTTCAAGGTGTAAATGTAGCAGATATACGAGGTGAAGGTGGTAATGCTTACCCGAGGAGGTCTTGCAGACGGAGAAAAGGTTTCTACGTAGTAACAACGAACTGCAAGAAGTCAGCCGAAGCCATAGTACCAAGGAAAACTTGGGAAGGGCTGAACAATCATAAGTCTTTAGTAAACAGCCGAAGGGGGGTGGTATGATGAAAACAGAATACACCGAAAGCGGTGGCTACCTGCAAAGGGATAGTGTGGAACACAAAGAGTATGCAGAAGCATACAAGTCTATGCACTTAATATGATTGAACCGCCGTGTACGGAACCGTACGCACGGTGGTGTGAGAGGTCGGCTACTCAACTAATGGGTAGCCTCCTACTCGATTTTGCATATTATAACGAAAAATCAGACTGCTTTTGTAAAAATATTTTTTATACTGTTGAAAAACGTATTGATTTATGTTATTATTTTAAAAGAGAATGCTTAGTTTTTTTATATCACAGAAAATGTGTTACAGTGCCTTGTGTTAAACAGGGCCGGTTACTTTGGGGCTCTTACAAGCAGTTGCTACGCCGCGCTTGTAATCCTCATTACAAGCGCAGCGTATCAACTGCTATTATGTAAGTGTTCTCCGAAATCGTTTGGGGCGGGTGATAAAGATTGAATTTGAGAATTTATTCAGATAAGATGCTTGAAAGCATGAAATCTCATTTGGATAATGAAGCGAACAAATTTATCACCTACCCCAAATTTGTCTTTTTATGCGGCGCCTCGTATGTTGAAGCGGAATATGATAAATCAAACCGCGGAATTATCGATAAATATTTAAAATCAAAATCGAAAGATATATTTATAGTCTTGTCGGAAAAGCTGTGGGAAGACAGTTTTGATTCAAATATTGATCTGCTTACTTTCGAGGAGTTTTTGGCGGAGGTCAGCGACGCTATAATTTTGTTCGTTGAAAGTCCCGGGTCGTTCTGCGAATTGGGCGCTTTCGCCTATGCCGAGAAGCTGTTCAGCGATAAATTGATAATTGTAATTGATGAAAAATATAAAGGCGACAAATCGTTTATAATCACGGGCCCTGCGGCAAAGGCTCAAAAAGACGGCGCAAAAATAATATATGCGCCGTTATGCGGAACGGGACTGCTTTCAAGCGCCGATTTGCGGAAAATCGTTGATGAAAAAGCCAAAGAGTTCGCTTCAAAAAGCGCGTCGGGCAATAAAAGACGTCCCAACAAAAACGGGGCGGGCATATCGGTCAATACATTCATTTTAGAGCTTTTGGAGTTATTAAAGATAGTTCAACCGATTTCAAGGAAAGATTTGATCGATATTTACAAAGAGATAAAAGGCTTTTCAACGTTTAAATATGTAAAAAAAGACGGTTCGGATTTTCATAACGAAATTAAATATGATTATATAATTAAGCTGCTTGCCGCGGTTGAACTGATAGAGCTTAACGGCGATTATATTTCTGCTAATTTTAATTTGTATATGAAGTCTCAAGCTTTAATGTTTAACTATTCTAAAAAATCCGAAAATCGGGAAAGAAACAAATTAATATGCAGGAAGTATCGATACAGAGGTATGTGAGATGGATATTATCGATAAAATGAGCTTCGATTTAAAGTTAGACAAAGCGTATCTGTCTTTTATTGCTTCCCGTTCGTCTTTTTACTACAGGGATTTTACCGTTCCCAAAAGAAACGGCGGCCGAAGGTATATAGCGCAGCCAAGCCCGGAACTAAAAACTCTGCAGTATTGGGTGCTGCATAATATTCTGAGCAAGCTGCCCGTTTCAAGCGCCGCGTTTGCTTATAAAAAAGGAGATTCAATAAAGAAGCACGCTCAACTGCACAGTCAATCGAAATTTATTTTTCATACCGATATACAAAATTTCTTTCCTTCCGTTTCATCGTCTAAACTTAGTAATATACTGAGGGAAAACAAAAATATATTTGACGAATCGGATCTTGATTTGGAGGACTCGATACAGGTTATAGAAAAAATATGCTTTAGAAACGGCGCTTTGTGCATCGGAGCCGTCAGTTCGCCGGCAATATCAAATATTATAATGAATTCCTTTGACAATGCTTTGGGCGAATACTGCCAAGTAAACGATTATATCTACTCAAGGTATGCGGATGATATCTATATCTCATCCAAAAAATATATTAATAATGATATAGTGCGTTTTGTATCCGATGAACTGAAAAAACAGGGGTTTAACATAAACTACAGTAAGACAAAATTTTATTCGTCAAAATATAAAAGAAAGGTTACCGGTCTTATTTTAACATGTGATTTGCATGTTTCAATCGGGACAAAACGCCGTTTAAAAATCAGGAAAATGGTTTATGATAAGTTAATACATAATAAAGGCAATTCGGAACAAATACTCGGATATTTATCTTATTTAAAAGATATCGAACCAAACACCTACAACAACATTATTATCAAATATTCAAAATATTGCGACGAAGATATAATAGCGGCGTTAAATAAAACATAAAAATGAAAACCGCCTCATAACTCACGATTCTGAGGCGGTTTTTCACTTTGCTTTCTGCTTTAAAAGGCGCTCTGTATCGGTATTGCCCGCCTTGATACTGCCCTTTCAGCTTTTTCTGATTTTGGATATATATTCGTTAAGCTCGGTTTTGAAGCGTTCTATATACGTCTCGGTGCCCCGGCGGGTAATAAATGCCTTCATATTGTTTTTCCACTGTGAAACAGACTGATTGTACCTTGAATTTTCGTCTTTCCAGCGATCTATTTCATACTTGATATCGGCTTCAAGCTGATTTTGTATAAAGTCGACGCGCGCGGCGACGCTTTCAACCGAGAGAGTGGAGGAAAGGTGAAGCTCGAGGCGCTTGTTAAAGTACTCATAAAACTCATCGTTTTTGAGCAGGTTATAAAACATTGCGTTATATGGCTTTGAGTTATGATAATAGCCGTCAAGGTAGGTATCCGCTCCGCTCGCGGCGGTGCCGAAGCCGAGATCAAGATCAAAGAGAATAAAGCGCCATTTTCCGTCCCCTTCCGTGGAGCGGCAAACGCGGACGTTTCCCGTATCGGTATTGTTCGCCCACATTTCCATGATATAAAAATCTATCAGGCTGTCTATGTCGACCTTTTCGCAGACGTATTTGTAGTTTTCGTCAATTGAAAGGTCGTTTTTATCTATAAAGTTCCAAAGGTCTTTCCAACCCGCGTCGTCCTTACCGTATTTGACCGCTTTCATATAGTCGATGACTGTGACGCTTTCGGGAGAAACGTTCAGATGAGAGGCGACAAAGTCTTCGTCTATCTTTTCCCTCATGAAATAAATCCCCATGTACTGATCGTTTATATAAAGGTTTACCGGCTTATAAGACTGAACGAGCAGGGTCGGCATATTGCCGCTTGTAGAAGCGAGAGACGTGCCGAGCTCGTCGTTTGTTATTCTGTTGAGCAGACTTTGTCCTCCGGCTCTGAGCACAAGGGAGTTAAATGAAGCGTTTTCAAGATCGTCGAATACCTTATAATCAAGGGTGGAAGCGCCGTATTTTCCACGGAATTTAAGCTGAAAGCTCTTTTTCTTATAGAATCTTGTCATTCCGCCGAAAATTTTTATTCCGCAGCCGACGGTGAATTTCTCCTTGCCGTTCACAAGGTAGGTGGCCCTTGCGGGAAGCTCGGTTTTTTCCGATGTGTTAAAGACGCCGTTTGACCCGAACATTGAGTTGTTGTTTACGCCTATCACCATAACGGGGAGCGAGTAATCGGGTATGCCGACGGTAAAGGCAAAGGAAACCTCCTTGCTTTTTACCTTGTCGCCGCTTTTGGCAATCACTCGAAGCGTGCCCGTTTTACTGAATACTATATCCTCTCCCGAGTAGCGCTTTGAGGAAAGGGTCGGTTCGCTGCCGTCGGTGGTGTAGTATATATTTCCCTCGCCGTTTAGCGTGACGCTTATGGGGCCGCTGTAGCTGCCGCTGGGAAAGCTCGACGTCGGAGACGCGGTTACGCCGTTAAGCCCGGACTTGTTGGCGCTGCCGAAGGTCGGACTCTCAAAGTAGGAAAGACTGTTATTATACCTGCCGTAACTGACGTTGTGGGGCAGCTCGGGGACCGAAAGGACATCCTGTACATACCCGTCCTGACGGGTGAGGTAAAGCTTTTCTCCCTTGCTGCTTATTTTGAAGTCGGGGTCCTCGCCGCCCTCTCCCGTTAAGTAGACTATCTGATATTTGCCGCTTTTAAGAGTGGTATCGGGCAGCTTATACTTTTGAAGTAAGCTCGATTTGTCAGACAGGTAATACTGTCCCAGCTCAATATTTTCGCCTGTGCCGTTGTATATCTCGACCATGTCGTGATAATCGCTTTTGTATTTTTTGTACTTTGAATTTGAGGATATTACCTCGTTTATGACAAGCCCGCCCCTGGTTTCAAGATAGGAGAGCATACCCTGCTCGCCGTTGGGAAAGCCGGGGGACGGCGTTGAGCAGGGGCCGTCCTTGGTATACGAATAGTTTTCTTCAAAGCTTTGGTATGTGACGCTTGAGGAAACAACTCCGTCCTTTCTCGTCAAAAGAACGGTGTCCCCCGACTTTGAAAGTCCAAAGCTAAGCTCATGCTCGCAGCGAAGCACAATGTATTCCCCGGGGTGAAGGGTAATCTCGGGAAGGTTTGATTTATAGGGCTCCTCGGGAGTGTCGGAAGCCCAATAATCCGAAAGAAGCAAATCCTGCTCGCCCTCGTTTGTTATCTCTATCCAGTCGCCCAGGGTTCCGTTTACAGGGTAAAGGTCGTTGTCGCACATCAGCTCGGATATAACAAGTCTGTCCGCTTCAAGCGCGTTTTCGTATCCGGGTGTCGGCGTCTTGCTCTCGCTGCCCTGCGACACGATATACGAGCAGTTTGCGCTGCGGTTTATATACACAAAGCTTTGAGAAAGGTACTCCCCGTGCATCAGAGAGAGCTTTGCCGAACTGTCGGGGGTTATATTAAAGCCGCCTGAGTACATGTAAACTACATAGTATTCCCCGGCCTTCAGGCTTACGCTCGGCAGAGTGTATTTGATACTGTCCGAATATACTATGGCGTACTCAGAAAGGTTCAGCGCCTCTTTTGCTCTGAGCTCTATCCACGGATGACGTTCGCCGTCCGGCGCGAGCGGCCCTATAGTGTTCTGCACCATTACCTCGGTTATCTCAAGAATCGGGTTCGGCTCAGGTTGAGTCGGCGGAACGACGCTGTCAATGGTGTCTTGAGGCGTGCCGCTCCCTTTTGTCACTATTTTATCGTTATTATTAAACAATCGGCATGACGTGAGAATTCCTGTCAGCATGCAAATGACAAGTATAAAAGAAACGCATCTTCCGATATATTGCTTCATACAGCCGCCCCCGTTGATTTGTTTTATTATCCCCTGTTTTGTTTTATTGTTGTATCGTTATACCGTAAAAAATCCGTCTGAACGCTTCTACGTTTAAATTTATATTTTTAAGTTAAGTTTTATGATTATAGCACTTTTCAGATAACGGGTATAGTATTCTTACATGATTTAAATTTTATTTACAGTAAAAGCATATAAAAGAATTCTTTTTCGATATATCGTCAGCTTAAAGTATAAAACAAATTAATTACGTATGTAAGTATAAATTGTAAATTTCGAAAATATTTTATGTGTTTCGACCTTTTTTTCGCACTTTCGCGCGCACCGCGCACTTGCTGCCTGCTAAAAAAACGCCCCGATTTAAAAAAATTTTTCTTCTTTACACAAATTTCTTGAAATGTTAATATAAATGTTATATAATGATTTTTATAAAACTACATAAAATAAAGGCGGGAAATAAATGAAAAAAACAGTATCGCTTATCCTTTCGCTGCTTATGCTCTTTAATTGTGTTTCTCTTTTTGCCTGCAAAGAAAAGGAAGAGGAAAAAATCAGCATCCTCTCCGACGGAGAGACAAATTACGCGATTTACCGCGCCGATCGCGCTACCGGCGCCGAAAAAGACGCGGCGACATCCCTTCGCAATATGATAAAGGAAAAAACAGGCGTGTTCATCTCCTACAGCACCGACGATGAGTACAGTAAAATAGAGGGAAAACTTGAGATAGTTTTCGGCTCGACAAACAGAGAAGCGTCTTCCATCGCCGCTGAGGGACTCGGCGAAAATCAGATCAGATTCCTTGCGGTGGATACCACAATCGCTATCGTCGCAAGTAATCCCGAGTGCCTTCCTCTCGCGGCGCAAACCTTTGTGGACGAATATGTCACCGAAAATAAAATCGAAGTGCCTAAAAACCTCGACCGTACATGGCAGTGCGTCCCTCAGTATGATACTTATACCGTAAGTAATCCAATAAATGACGAGGGCGACGACCCGTATGTAACTCAGCTTAACGGAACATACTATTATTGCTGGTCCTCCGGAAACGGCGTGTCTGTGTCATCCGCAGAAGCTATTGACAAAATATCAAAAGAAGGCGCAGTTAAGGTATATACGGCGCCGGGCGGAACAATGTACAGCGGTCAATACTGGGCGCCTGAGCTGCACTATATAGACGGACAATGGTATATATATGTGGCGGCCTCAGACGGCGAAGACCGCAATCACAGAATGTACGTTTTACAAGGTACCAGCCAGGATCCTACAAAGCCCTTTAAATTTGTGGGCAAAATATCAGACCCCTCGGATAAATGGGCAATCGACGGAACGGTTTTAAAATACAACGACGAACTGTACTTTGTATGGTCGGGCTGGCAGGGCGATAACGACGGCGGAAATCAGAAGCTCTATATCGCCCATATGAGCAGCCCTACCGAAATAGACAGCGATAGAGTGGAAATATCAAGACCTACTCAAAGTTGGGAAGGACCCTTGAACGAGGGACCTATCGCACTGTATAACGGGGACGATGTGTATATCATTTTCAGCGGCAACGGAAGCTGGACGGCTGATTATTGCCTCGGCTATCTGCGCCTTACGGGTAAGGACCCCATGAAAAAGTCCTCTTGGACTAAAAACAGCTACGCCATTCTTTCAAGATCAAACGTGGCAAAAGGTCCCGGCCATTGCTCGGTGGCAAGCGCCCCCGACGGCTCTCAATGGATCATATACCACGCAAACCTCCTTACGGCTGAGGACGGATGGAACGGCCGCTCGGTTTGGATCCAAAGACTTAGCTTTACCGACGACGGAAGAATAAAAACTATGAAATCCGCAAAAACCGTCGCAATGCCCTTCTCCTCTTGGGCTATAGAAAAAGAGCTGTGATTTTGTGTTCGCCGACCGCGATACGGCTCTTTGACTCTCTTTCATGACAGGATAATCGCCGCAGTCGGGAGTGACGCGCCTTTGTCCGCAAAAAATGAAAGCAAACGGTCGGTTGCTCTCTCCTTTCTTTGCAGTCATGAAATCATCGGCTGCCGCATAATCGCGGCAGCCGATACTTTTCAGCTGTCGAAAATGTTTTTAAAATTACGTATTATAAATTTCAAAATTCACCGCCAAATTCACATAAATCACTCTATCCCCTCGCGCATAACAAAATTTTTGCCCTTAATGTTAACTCCGTATTGAAAATGAATAAAAAATGTGCTAAAATATTTAATGTATTAATGTGCGTATTGATGTGCCGCGCCACCGCCGTAAAAGCCGTACGCATTAACCGATCAATTTTTTTATAAAGGAAAGTGTGATAAAATGTCAAGAAAACTCAGCGTGACTCGCCCAAAAAAATTCGCGGGCTGCCTTATCCCCTTTACCGTCTATGTTAATAGCCTCCCCGTCGGAAAGGTCAAAAACGGAAAAACCCTTGTATGCGACCTGCCCTCAGATAAAGACCTCATTATCCAGGTGTCCGCTAATACAAGCACCGGCACGGCTCAGGGCTCAATCTGCACCGTCCCCGCGGGAGAAAGCAATCTCGACTTCTCGCTTTTTATTGATTACAGCTTTTGGGTGGGTATTAGGGATTTGAAGCTTATACCAAATAATTAATGATAATCAGATAATAATATTGCTTTTTTCGGGGAGCTTTTTGAAAAAAGCCTCCCCGAACCCCTTCAAAAACTTTAAAACTGCTAAGACGGGGCTGTAAAAAAACAGGCCAAAAAAATCCGAGGTTCACTAAAGGAAGTGAATCTCGGATGTTTTTTAATTAAAAG
>CANPZU010000064.1 GCA_947588825.1 uncultured Clostridia bacterium | reverse complement strand
TTTAATTAAAAAACATCCGAGATTCACTTCCTTCAGTGAACCTCGGATTTTTTTGGCCTGTTTTTTTACAGCCCCGTTTTTTATGCTTATTTTTTCTCTTTCCTCTGCTGTGCTTTCTAACTTTCCCGGAAGTTTCGACTTTGAGATCGCTCATAAGCGCCGCCTTTTTCTTTGGCTTGAGCTTGTCAAAGGGAATTTGCATTGTAAGGTATGCGGTCGGCGAAAAATCTATTCACTAAAGATTAACGCACCGCCCTGCTTTTTCGCCGCCAGTGCGTAAAACGTCACCCACTTGCTCGGCTTGCCGGGCTTTTCGGTTTTTATGTACGGCTTTGTCAGCGAGCCGTCGATGACATATTTTCCTTCTTTTGTGCGCCTTTGCTCAAGAATGTTCCACGCCCGTTTACAGCGCGGATCGTCCGCTTTGCCGAGCAGAGACAGCGAGTAAAGTATCATGTGCAGCCCTATCCTTGTCGCAACCGGCGGGTGAAACGTCATGCCCATTTCCTCTTTTACGACCCGACTCGGATCATCATGACGAAACAGCACGTCCCGACCGAGAAAATACTCTGTAAGCCAACTTTCTTCATCGCATTTATGCCCGACCTTGCGCAGTTCTGCCATCAGCAAAAGATAGCTTGCCGACATCTGAAAACAGCTTTTGTGCGGCATGTTCGGCTTTTTTATTTTCGGATTTTTTGATACGCAGGGGTACCCGCCGTCGCTTTGCTGTGTGTGCAAAACCTGCGCAAGCTCTTTTCTGACTTCGGGCATATCGTAATAACCGAGCTTAACTAAATTTCGCAGCAAAAATCCCTCTCCGCAGCCGTCCGCAAAGCCGTATTCAGCGATATAATTTTCGACATATCGGTCAATATCCAAATTATTGCGCGTCAGACCGCATTCCGCAAGCGCGCTGAAAGCGTGAGCGTCTGCGTACGCCTTCCCGATTTCAAAGAAGGATAATGCGCGCTTCACATCTTCCGACAAAAGAAGATCATCCAAAGCCAAAGCCAAGGCCGCTTTTGCTTCGCTTGAGTCCCTGTCATCAAGCAGCTCCGTCAAAGTGCGATACCGTACGGAGGGATCGCTGCCCTCTAAAAGCCAGTTCAGAACCGTGCTTTCCATGCTATTTCCCCCTCTTTTTCCAATAACCGAGCTGCGGGAGCTGCGTTTCAAAAAATGCCCTTGCCTGCTCGGGCGGAAAGCTTTCGCTTGACAAATGCCCGACCAGAAAATCCGTCAGCTCCTCGATACTCTTATAAACAAATTCGCCGTCGGTGTAGCACCACTTGCAGTAATCCTCGTTAAAGTCTCCGCCCGGCTCGCGGCTTATCTGCCCATCGTCCTCAAGCGTCATTCCGCAGCACTGACAAATAAGTTTTCTGGGAGAGCCTAATAGCTTGTTGACCGAAACATCAAAAAGCCTTGATAAAAGCTTCAGAGTGTCGGTATTCGGCACCGTGTCGCCGTTTTCCCACCTGCTGACCGCCTGCCGAGTGACATAAACCTTTTCGGCAAGCTCCTCCTGTGACAGACCTGCGACTACCCGCAAGTCGCGTATTATGTCCTTTGTTGCGTTCATAAAATCACCTCAAAGACATTATACCATAATCCAAAACGAAAGACAAGCAACTTGCTGTTGCTATTTCTTTGGGGCTGTAAAATTTTTTTGGAGGATGGCAGCGTTTTTTCAATCTGCTATAAGCTATAAGAAGAAAGGGAGCTTTTTTTAAATGCTCACGAAACGGCAAAGCGGCCCTTCATATCACCCGATACCAATCGTCTCAAGAAACCTTTCTATCGGTCCGCTTTTTTCTTGATACAGCATTATATTCTCTCCGTCGCAAAGAATGACGACGTCGCCCAGCCGGTCGGTGCGATAGACCTCGACATCCCTTTCGTTATAGCTGTCAATAACGCTCTTATGCGGATGTCCGTAGCTGTTTCCCTCACCCACGCTTATAAGTGCTATCGAAGGGTCGACCGCGTCAAGAAAGTCGTCGCTGCTTGAAGTATTTGAACCGTGATGGCCTACCTTTATAAGGTCGCAGGAAAGGCTGTTCGGAGTATACATATCCAAAATAGCCTCCTCTTCCAAAATCTCCGCGTCGCCCGTAAAGAGAAAGGAGCTGGCCCTGTAGGTCAGTTTAATTACAAGACTGTCATTGTTCCCGCCCCCGTCGCTTATTTGGGTCGGTCCCAGTACATAAAGCTCAAGCTCGCCCAATGTAAGCTCAAATCCCGCGTCGGCGGTCATAATCTCACATCCCTGTCTTTCAAAGGTCTGCATGAGTTCCTTTTCCGTATTGTTGTCTGCGGGCGCGCCGTTTGTTATAACGACATCCACGCCTATTTCTTCGGCAACCTCGTCGCACGAACCGTAGTGATCGTCGTGAAAATGGCTTATCACCATATAGTCAAGAGTTTTTATGCCGAGCTTAGATATGTACGAGATTACCTTTTCGCTCTCCGAATCTTTGCCGGAGTCGATAAGCATGCTTTCTCCCTCGGGAGTTATGATCAGCGTGCAGTCACCCTGCCCCACATCTATAAAATGAAGCTGAAGTTTATTGTTTGAGGCAATATTAAAGCTTTCCGATTCAACGCACCAATATATCGCAAGCGCGACTGTGATAAGCGCCAAAAAAACGACAAAAAATATTTGACCTTTTGTTGCGCGGCCCTTATTATAACCTTTTTTCGAGCTTTTCGTGCCTTTTGAAGACGCGGCCGTTTTTTTCCGAACGGTTCGAACGGTTCGGCTCCCCTTTTTACTTCCAGAAATCGACGCCATAGTTTGCCTCGCTTTGAGCAATAAAATCTTTATTTGTAGATTTTATCACTTTTTTCTCGCTTTTTCAAGCCGAGTTTTGTAAACAGTTTCGCTTCGAGAAAGGAACATACAAAAAAAGCCGGAAAACACATGCCGTACCACAGCGCGCAGTAAATAAGGCAAATCTGTCCCATGAAATTAAAGGGCAGTCCGCTGTAGTCCCATACGTTAAGATGAAATGTCAGGTTTACTATAAGCCCGGCAATAAACTCAGCAAGGGTAATAGCGGCGCAGCCCATGAGCGCGCGGCTCCAAATCGACACACTTCGGCAGTGAAGATGGATATAGTATATCGCCGACATGCATATACCTCCCGTTATCGCCATGCTCCAGTGGGTATACGACCGCCACATGACTTCTATAAGCGCGTAAAGCGCGGCTCCAAACAAAAAAACCGTAAAATATCTGAAGACGGCGTCCTTTGACATTGCACTCTCCCGTAGATAATTAATCACAGAATAAGTATGCGTCCCCATTTTACGGTTTATTCCCTCAAAAGCGGTTTATTTTATTTTTCGGAAAGCTCTCCGGTAAGGTACAAAAGCGGATCGACCTTTACATTTTCCACCCTTATTTCAAAATGAAGGTGATTGCCGGTAGCGTTGCCGGTGCTGCCCGTTTTGCCTATTTCCTCTCCGCGCACTACCTCCTGTCCCGCGTCGACCTCAATTTTTGAAAGGTGAGCATAGCACGTGACAAAGCCGTTTTGGTGATCGATAATGACGCACAGGCCGTATGTGCCCTTTTCTCCCGCCTCTTTGACCACGCCCGAGTCCGAGGCGTTTACGGCGCTGCCGAGTTTGTTTGCAATATCAAGGCCGTAATGCGTTCCTTCAACTCCCCTCAAAGTCCTGCGCCCGTATCCCGAGCTGATCCGACCTACCGTCGGATAAATAAATTCGTTATACGGAACAGAGCGCTCGCAGCCATAGCATATCTCCTCATTGACAACAGGAGTCAAAATATCACTGCCTATAAGGACACGGCTCACCTTGCCGTCGGGATAGGTTCGCACCTCGTAGGTCTTTACCATTTCGCCGTCGCTGCCCTTGGTTACAAGCTGTCTTTCATTATACGGCAGAGCGTTGCTCGGGACTTCTAATGTCTCATACGGCACGCTTTCGTATACTCTCTCATATGTGACGCTGTACGCGTACGGATCCTGCAAAGCTTCCTCATCCTCATGCGAAGCAGCTTCCTTTTCTTCATTTGACGTCCCGTTCACGGCTTCATTTTCAGCTTTTGACAGAGCCGGAAGGGACAGTACGCTGAGCAGCATAAAAAGCAAAAGGGTAACGGCTATTGCCGTACTGTTTTTACTTATCGTCATGTTTTATACGCCTCCTTTTTATTATCTGTCAAATAAAATTATATCATCCATAATATGGCATGTCAAGCAGAATATTTCTGCAGTTTTCGCAGATAATCGCCACAATGCTTGTTTTTTCCCTATTTTTATGTTAAAATATAAATTAAACGGAGCGTACACTGTATATAATTAAAAAAGGCGGAGCATAAAAACGATGAACGGCAACGAAGAGGACATAAAATACATGCATCAGGCTCTGGCGCTTGCAAAAAAGGCGTTTGAGGAAAACGAAGTGCCTGTCGGCGCGGTGGTTGTATGCGATGGCGAGATTGTCGGGAGCGGGTACAACCGCAGAGAAGGCATAAAGAACGCTCTCGCGCATGCGGAAATTGCCGCAATCGATGTCGCATGCAAAAAATTAGGAGGCTGGAGACTGCACAAATGCACGCTGTATGTAACTCTCGAGCCCTGCCCCATGTGTGCGGGAGCCATAATCAATTCCCGAATAAAACGAGTGGTATACGGCGCGAAGGACGAGCGAGCCGGGGCGCTCGGAAGTATTCTCGACATAAATTCACTTCCGCTCAACCATAAGATACAGCTATGCGCCGGAGTGTGCGAAAGCGAGTGTCGAACTCTCATGCAGGAATTTTTCAAGGCCCTGCGAAAAAGGGAAAAAGAGAGCTTTGCGGCAGATCCCTTAACCGAGCTTTAACTTTACTTTAATAACTGATAAAAAGACGACCGCGCGTCAAAGGGAAAGACGATCCGTTTGAAGCGCGGTGTTATTTCATTATCTATTATTTTTATTATGTGTTTACACGGTTACAGTCGTATATCGCAGTCCCGTGAGCTTTGTAAAGGTGTCTATTTCATAGCACGGAAAAAGTATCTCATAGCACATCCGCTCATGAGTTATTTCAAGAGCGTAATAATCCTTAAAATACACCGCCCCGGAAGAGTCCTCATGTATTTTATACTCTTTATACTTTTTATGGCTTACGCTCTCGCTTTTGTTCCATGAAGGAAGAGAAATTCTTTTTTCTATCTTTTTTATTGCCTTAAGTTCGTTAAGCGGAATCTCGTAAAGCGCGCTGATATCGGCAAGACATAGCATATTATCCCTTATAAATATCTTCATGTCCGCGTTGAAAAAGTCAAAGGGAAGTTCGGCCTTCACCTTTTTGCCTTCCTTTACCGTATACGAGCAGGCAAGAATGTCGACGCTTTTTGCATCCTTTGGAACCCCGAGTCTATTGTACATAATATCCAAGTCATTCCCGCTTTTTTCAAACTCGGAATCTGCACGGGCGTTTTCAACCATACGGTATTTTCGCATAAGTGCAAGACTGATATACAAGATTGCGCAGGAAAGCAGCGCGGTCAAAGCAAGTATGGGATAAGAGTCAAAAAGCTGCCCGAAAGAAACGCCTTTTGCGGCGCCGACAGACATAAGCAGTATATGAAACGCGACCGCCAAAAAGGAAAAAACGGCAAGAAGCTTCAGCCATGCGGGAAGGCGTATGCGTTTTTCAAGGCCGTAAAGTCCTTGCAGATTCTCTTCAAATTCGCGTCTTGAAATATCGCAGCTCCTTGTAATGAAAATATCGCCGTCAAAAGGCATATCCTTTTGACCGTCTGTCACGTTCATTGCGAATACGTTGATAGCTTCCATAAGTCTCCTTTGACATTTTTAACGGGCTTAAATACCAAACAGTGAAATCATGCCGGAATCTATCATCATTATGAGCGCAAGGTAAGCGGCGTACACCGCAAGCAGCGCTCCTCCCTGCCACCTTCTGAATTTTCCCGCGATAAGCGCCGGAATAAGCGCTATCGAACCGACGATAAATGACATCGGCAAATCGATATACGCGCTTTGAAGAAAGTCGTGCCCGGTTATCGAGCCGCCCGAAATCAGGGCGCATATCGGCAGAATTAGCGTCATGTCTATAATATTTGCGCCTATTATGTTGCCCACGGAAAGAGAGGGCTGTTTTTTTATTATCGCCGTCAAGGTCGTGACAAGCTCGGGCAGTGAAGTCCCGATGGCGATGGCGGTAAGCGATATCACCGCCTCGCTGACCCCGAGCGATCTTGCAATATTGCTTCCGTTATCGACAAGCAGCTGTGAGCCAACGACTATGCCGATAATCCCCAAAAGAAGAAAAACAATGTTCTTTACCGCGCTTTTGACGCTCACACGCGTTCTTTCATTTTCGGGAGAGGCTTCCCTTTTTGCGCTCATGATGTTTTCGAAAATAAAAAGCACGAATATCACAAGTATCGGAAGGCACTCGTAAAGCCGGAGGGTCCCGTCAAGCGAAAAGGTATATAAAAACGCGATGGCTCCAAGCATGAGGCAGGTCTTTGAAAGATAGCTCCGTCTCTTTATAACCATGGGCATGAACAGTATGGAAAGAGCCATTATCAGCGCGATATTAGCCGTAACCGAGCCAATGGCGTTTCCGCACGCCATTGCGACCTTGCCCTGAGAAGCGGCCATGGCGGAAACGATCATTTCGGGAAGCGTTGTGGCAAAGCTGACGACGGTTGCGCCCACTATGAATTTGGGTATTCCCGAAACGTCGGCAATCCACGCAGCTCCGTCAACAAACCAGTCCCCGCCTTTGACTATAAACACCACTCCGACTGCGAAGAGAAAATACATTAAGAAAACGTCCATATACCTTTTATATCCTCTGCCCTTTAACATAAAAAGAGCCGTACGCTCTTTTGAGTTTTATTTATTTATTTGTTTATCGAAGGCCCGCTCACATAGGCAAAAAAATGATCCGATCAATGCGGCAGGCAAGACGATTTTATCAGATTTATACCGATTTGTCAAGCGGTCAATCTTATATACGGCAAAACTTGATACGATTTTTATACGGGGACTTGAAAGAGACGTCATTTTATGATATGATTATAATAAAGTATGTTAAAAAACATAGATTTAAAAGGCAGGAAAGGCGACCCTTCAAGGGCTCGGTATCACATATGAACAATACCATCGTGGGTATCGATATCGGCGGAAGCACTACCAAAATCGTCGGATTTGACAGTTCCAAAAAACTTATCGACCCCATTTTTATACGCGCCAACGATCAAATAACCTCGGTATACGGCGCTCTTGGAAAATTTACTACCCAAAACCACATAAAGCTCTCGGATATCGAGCGGATAATGGTTACCGGCGTCGGCTCCACTTTTATTTCAAATGAAATATACAATATTCCCTGCCGACACGTAGTTGAATTTCCGTGTATTGGAATGGGAGGCGTTTATCTTTCGGGGTTGGAACGCGCAATAGTGGTCAGCATGGGAACGGGCACCGCGATCGTGTACGCCGACGGGGACAAAAGCTATGAGTACCTCGGCGGTACCGGCGTTGGCGGAGGTACGCTTATAGGGCTTTCCGAAACCATCCTCGGAGTAAGGACCGTCGAAAATATCATAGACCTTGCCAAGGAAGGCGATCTTTCGCACATCGACCTTCGGGTAAACGATATAACAAAAAACGAGATTCACCCCAACCTTTCGCCTAACCTCACCGCCGCGAACTTTGGGAAGATAAGCGACGTCGCAACAAAGGGCGATCTTGCGCTCGGCATAATCAACATGATATTTGAAACTATCGGTATGACCGCGATATTCGCCGCAAGAAGTAAAAATGTCAAAAATATCGTGCTCACGGGGAATATGACCACAATACCGCAGGCTTACGACATTTTCAAATCGCTCAACGAGCTGTTCGATATCAACTTCATCATTCCAAAAAACGCTCAGTTCGGCACAGTCATCGGCGCCGCGCTGCAATAATAATAAAGTTTACAAAACAAAACCAAACGCCGCAGCGCTCACCCAAAAGGGTGAGCGCTGCGGTTTAGTATAAAGCGCTTGCGGGACAAAGTTTAAAATTTAATAAGAAATATATTACCGTATCTCAATATATCTCAATCTTCAAAGTACGCGTCAACGTCCCATCTGCCCGCTACTCCGAACAGATCCCATATCTCCTGATACGTCGCGCCGAAAGCGAGAGGCCAGCCGTCCGCTCCGTCGCCCTTAAGAACGGTTTGGAAAGAAAGAATTACTCTTGCGGCTTCCCGTCCGTACATGCGGGCAAGGAAGGAATAGCAGGAGGCAGTTGGAGCATACGCGCCTTGGAAGTCGTCTTCTTTCCACCTGTAGTTTTTCAGGTCCGTTCCTTCATAGTAATTGAATTTGACGTAATCGGCGTCTCCCTCGGCTATATATCCCTCGCAGGGACCGTCAAGAAGCTGTGCGTGGGCCATTTCGTGCACAGTCGCTCCATCGTTCCTGCCGTTTTTATAATATGTGACGTTAAAGCATATACCAAGAGTCTTTGAATCGTTTATAAGCCTCCATGTGACGGCTACGCTGCCCGAATCCTGATCGGCGTCGGCAAGGAGGTAACCGATATGTCTTATCTCGCCCCTGTTTGCCCAATCCGCGACGCCCTGAAGATTTTTTTCCACGTCGTCAAGGATTTCGGTCCATCTTTTTATTGTAAAGTGGTGGTCGTTCTTGAACACGGCGCAGTCGCATTTACCGATAATTGCGCCTTCCTCATTTATTATATTATGAGTCGTCTCGACCGTGTCGTTCATATGCGCCTCAAATTCCGCGGCGGTCAGCTTCTGATTGTTGTCTTCAAGGTAATCGGTATAGCGATTCACATAGTAATACCGGCTTCCGTCAGGCTCAATGGAAGAGGAATGAACCGTGTAAAGGTCGTAATCAACCGAAGCAGTTGCCTTGCTTATATCGTTTTGATACTCAAACACGGGAAGGCCGCCGTTTATATTGCCGCTGTCAGCGACAAAGTACTCGTGTACGCTTACAAGATTCGGCGCCTTTGACGCGGCCACTAAAACCGCATCGGCAAGAGCCTGTGCGCTTTCAACTCCGCCGTCCTCGGAGGTCTTGCTGCCCGCGTACGCAGTGGCAGTCTCATTTTTGAGGAAGTAGTTGCCCGTGTAGTTTATATAAGTATCCACGCTTGAATACTGAGTGGTATACGACTCGTTGAACTGCGCTCCCGCAAAGCCTATGATTCCCGAAGCGTTGTTTGCGTCGACCTTACCCGCGTTATAGCAGTTCATTATAAAGCTTCTGTTGTTTCCGGCGTTTGCGCATATGCCTGCCGCATACTCGTTTGCCGTGATCTTACCCACGTTATAGCAGTACATTATATATGAGCGGCAGTCAAATATCTGTCCGGCAATGCCCGCCGCATATCCGTCGGCGGCGTTAATCTCTCCTGTATTGAAGCACCTGAGCGCCATACCGTCGCTTATGGTGTTGCCGCTGAATACGCCGACAATACCGCCGACATACGACTGTATAAAAGCGCTTGAGTTATAGCTTGTCGAGATATTTCCGCTGTTATGGCACTCCACCGCCTGTCCCATACCGATAATGTTTCCGACCACTCCGCCAACATATCCGACCGTCGCGCCCGAGCCGGTGATCGTTCCCTCATTGAACGAGCCGGCGACCGTGCCGTTTACAAGCGATCCTACGATACCTCCAAGACCCGTGTCGTTCTTTGCGCCTGAGGTGGGGTAATCGGAGATGCAGTTTATGTTTGCGCTGTTTACGCAGTTTATTATATCTCCGCTTATCGCAAGCGATTTGCCCGCGATTCCTCCGACAAAGGTCACGTACTGTGCGTCAATGTTTATAAGGCCGGAGAAGGTGCAGTTTTCTATGCTTGTAAGATATTTACCGTTGAGGACGCCGACAATACCGCCGATACCGTCCATAGTTCCCTTCTCGGCGTAGCCCGTGCCCGCGTTTCCCGATTTGTCGCTTGTCGAGACCGTACCCGACACCGCGCAGTCTTTTATAAGGCCGCGGTTTTCACCCGCGATTATACCAACTCTCCTGCTTTGGTCGGCAAAAACGTATATGTCGCTGAAGGTTACGTTTTGCACCGTCGATCCCGTGCCTATACAGCCGAAGAAGCCGAGATCCTCACATTCGCCTTCGCCGACAATGTAGAGATTTTTTATGGTGTTTTTGTTTCCTTCAAACGTGCCCTTAAAGGACATCATGGTTGAACCTATGGGCGTCCACTCAACATTACCCATATCCACATCTGAAAGAAGGCTCGCGTTTATCTCTCTGTGTCCTCTGTTGACATAATCGGCAAAGACATAAAGCTCGGCCGGATTGGTTATCTGATATATGCCGTCCTTGACTTCAACGCTGCTTATCGTCTCGCAGTTTCCGTCATAAGCGCAGGCAAATGCCTCAAGGCCGTACAGAGTATTTCCGAACTCCACAACATACGGCGTTATCTCTATTTTGGTAAGGGTAGATGCGTCAATGCCGCCTATTTTCGCCGATACTATCGATTTTTTGTTTTTGTCGGCGGCATTATAGGTTACGCCTCCGAGCGTATAGGACTCCCCTTTGGACTTAAGACCTCTTACCGGCTCGCCTTCAATACCGTTCATTTTAACTTCAAAACCGACGTCGGTAAAATTCTCTTCGTCGACCGCGGCAATAATTTCAATCTCGCTATTTGAAGCCTGTGTGGCAAGTATCTCTATCTCAAGAGTTCTTGACATCAGCCAACCCGTCGCAGTCTTTACCGCTATGCTGTTTGTCGTTGCCTCAATTTCCACCTTGTTCTCGGCGGGGGTTATGTATGTTTCAATAAAATAATCGATCGCGTCGTCGAGAAACTCATCCGACGAGGCGCATATAACTATTTTTTCATTGAGAACCGCCACGGCGTACATATCGCCGTTAAGCGAATTCAAAATAATCTGCGACTCGGGTCTGTTTGTTTTTCCGACGAGTATCTCAAGCAGCCCCTCTTCAAGCGTCTCGCCTCTTTTGATCCAGTCGGTTGAAAGATCGGGCGTGACCTGGAATTTTTCTTTGAAAGCAGTTCTCAGCTTGACGCCTGCCTCGCTTTCTTCATCGCTCGCACGGTCGGGTCTGACGATTCCGTACCTCATATCGGTGCCGTCAAGGATCGTCAGATAGTTTGGCTCACGTTCCTTTTTCTCCTGATCTTTGGGCGAACAGGCCGTAATACCCGAAATACAGAGTACTGCCGTCAAAACAAAAAGCATGATCTTTATATTTTTCATCACTGCATCCGCTCCTTATGAATAGAGTTTTCTTATTATAATTATAACACATGCCGTTTGTTTTTGCAATACAACTTTTCGACTTTCCGACTAATTAAATCTGCAATGTAAATAGATATGACCCATTTTGTTTCAAAAAAAGAAAACTTCTGTATGGTATCGCATTTGGCAGG
>CANPZU010000063.1 GCA_947588825.1 uncultured Clostridia bacterium | reverse complement strand
AAAGGATTTGCAGAAGGCAAAATTCCATATTGTTGCTGTTCCGACTCCGGTCAATACCGACCACACGCCTGACCTTACCCCTGTGATTGGTGCGTCTGAAATAGTCGGCAGGAACCTTACAAAGGGTTCATATGTTGTTTTTGAATCGACTGTCTATCCAGGTTGTACCGAGGACGTCTGTGTTCCGATTTTGGAAAGAGAATCCGGTCTGAAATGCGGCGTAGATTTCAAAGTCGGGTATTCTCCCGAAAGAATCAACCTAGGCGATAAGGTGCATAGACTGGAAAATATCCGTAAGATCGTTTCTGGCTGCGACGAAGAAGCGTTGGAAACCATTAAAGCGGTATACGATATTGTAATCGAAGTCGGCACATACCCCGTCAGCAATATTCGAACTGCCGAGGCCGTCAAAGTCGTGGAGAACAGCCAGCGCGACATCAATATCGCATTTATGAACGAGCTCGCCATGGTGTTTGACAAGTTGGACATCGACACCAACGAAGTGGTTGACGGCATGAACACAAAATGGAACGCCCTCGGATTTCGTCCGGGACTTGTCGGCGGACACTGTATTGGTGTTGACCCGTACTATTTTACATATGAAGCTGAAAAGCTTGGATACCACAGTCAGATCATTCTGAACGGGCGCATTGTAAACGACAGCATGGGCAAATATGTGGCGGACGCAGCTATAAAGAAAATGATTGAGGCGGGACAAGCTCCCAAGAAATCAAAAGTCGTGATTCTCGGACTTACCTTTAAGGAAAACTGCCCGGATACCCGAAATTCAAAGGTTGATGATATTATCAAGCGCTTGAATGAGTACGGCATCGAGACGACCGTAGTTGATCCGTGGGCAAGCGAGCATGACGCGCTACATGAATACGGGGTTACTTTGACGAAACTTGAAGATGTTAAAGATGCAGACTGTGTGATCGTGGCAGTTGCGCATAATGAATTCAGTGAGCTTTCTTTAGAGAATATCAAAAGAATGTATCGGTCTGAAGATACTTCTGAGAATGTGATCATTGATGTCAAAGGATTATATCAGATTAAAGAACTTGAAGCATCGGGTTTAAAATGGTGGAGATTATAAAAGTAGATTAGACATGTGAGAGCGTGGTAAGCATATGAGGGTTAAAGTAGGTATATTAGGGCACTTTGGAGAAGGATTCAATTTTCTGGATGGACAGACGATAAAAACAAAAACCGTTACAGAGGAATTGCAAAATCAACTCGGGAAAAACCAAGTGTTAAAAATTGATACTCACGGTGGTTGGAAAACGCTTTTAAAAGCACCGTTTCAAGTGTTCTGTGCCTTAAAAAGCAGCCTGAATGTACTTATTTTTCCTGCTCATCACGGTTTGAGAGTATATGCTCCACTTGTATCATTTCAAAGACGATTTTTTAAAAAAAGAAAAATACACTATATCGTAATTGGCGGTTGGCTTCCTCAGCTTTTAACACGGTGTAAATACCTTTCAAGAGCATTGAAAAAATTCGACGGAATATATGTTGAAACAAATGCCATGAAAAGTGCATTAGAAGAACAAGGGCTTGAAAATGTATATGTTATGCCAAACTGCAAAAAGTTGGCCATTCTTTCTGAAAATGAACTTATATATCCCACTGGCTTACCGTATAAACTCTGCATCTTTTCCCGTGTGATGAAAGAAAAGGGAATCGATACTGCTGTTGAAATAATAAAAAGGGTCAACGATAAACTTGGATATACGGCTTTTTCACTCGATATATATGGCCCAATAATAGATGACAATAAAGACTGGTTTGAAGAAATACAAAGAGATTTTCCTAAGTATATAACATATAAAGGATGTGTCAGTGCAAACAAAAGTGTAGAAGTACTGCGAGACTATTATGCCATGTTATTTCCGACGCATTTTTATACCGAGGGTGTACCGGGAACAATTATAGATGCTTACGCTGCTGGAATACCAGTCATTTCTGCCAAGTGGGAAAGTTTTGCGGATGTCATTGATGAAGGAATAACTGGTATCGGCTATCAATTTGATGATTTGCAGGCGTTAGAAGCTGTCCTGATAGAAGTTGCAAACTATCCAAAGATGCTTTTGGATATGAAAATTAACTGTATTGAAAAAGCAAGACAATATACACCTAGTACGACAATAAAAGTAATGATTGAAAAACTCACGGGGATATAACCTCTACCCCTTGAAACTTTGTGCACTTTTTAGTGGTATGAAAAAAGGGTATAAAAGATGCAATAGGTGCGATTATGACAGTGAATTGATAAAGCCGTTCAAGTGTTAATTAGAGGATTGGAAAGAGAGCAGATTATATGGGCATTTCAATCTACAAGATAAAAAAGTGGTACAGGATGATGACAGGAAAAAGTGTTCTGCACGTTAACCAAGGTGTAGGAACATGTTATTCTAAAACTTCTGTTTTGGGATACTACAACGATTTAACCGAAAAGGTTATGAAAGATAATCCAGAAAACCTCGTACCAAAATATTATGTAGACACAGGAGAAAAAATCTATTTTTCTATCGGAGTCTTTCAGTATGGGTTAGCATCATATGATTTATTTTTAAAAACCGGGAAAGACATATATAAAGCAAAACTTTTAGCTTGTGCAGATTGGGCTACAGAAAACCAGCAGGAAGATGGAAGTTGGTTGACATTCGCATATGAAAATCCCAAACATCCGTATTCTTCAATGGCGCAAGGCGAAGGAATTTCTTTACTTATACGCGCACATTTTGCAACGCAAAACGATAAATACATTGAAGCTGTTCACAGGGCAAAGAATTTTATGCTGAAACCCATTTCGGATGGAGGAACTGCCGATTATCGTGGAGGTGATGTGTATTTGTACGAGTATACAAATGAACCTTTGATTTTAAATGGTTGGATTTTCTCTTTGTGGGGGCTTTATGACTACTGTAAGTATTTTGATGATGAAACAGTTCAAAGTGTGTTAGATGCAACTCTTCAATCACTAATAAAGAAGCTGCCAGAATTTGATATAAAATATTGGAGCAAGTACGATGACGGAAAGCGACTTTGCAGCCCTTTCTATCATAAACTCCATATCGCGCAATTAAAGGTCATGTATGATTTGTTTGAAAATGATATATATAAAGAGTATGCCGATAAATGGGGAAAATATCAGGATAGAATATTAAACAGAATGAAGGCATTTATAGTTAAAGCTTGGCAAAAAGTAGTTGAATAAAACGAAAGAACAATTAATGTCATGACCACTGGACGTTCATCTTTTTCGCAATCGAACGCAGTGCTGATTTCTCAATGTTTAATTCTCGAAGAAAATGCACAATTTTCGAGAAATTCTTGATGCTTTTTCACGAGAGGACACCTGTTCTAACACACACGTTTGACCTTTGTATTTCGCTTAAGTTTTCCAGCAGATCATTGGCAGAGTCTAAGACTGATATAAAATGAGAAAGAGATAATAATGAAAACCAAATTTAAAAAAATATATGGGGCTGTTGATGCCCATGAAATCATATCATTCGATATATTCGACACGCTTGTTCTCAGAGATGTCATGAGACCGTCTGACATTTTTGATATTGTAGAGTATAAATATAATCAGGAGTCTCTCGAAAAAAAGCTTTACGGTTTTAAAACTATGCGAATGCAAGCAGAAAAGACGATGCGCGAAAGAAAAGAAACGGAAATATTGTTGGATGAAGTATATCAAGAACTGAAATCAGAAATCAGTGATGTCGACAGGATCGAGCAAATCGAAGTGGAAACGGAATATTCTTTTGTAGTGCCAAATATTGAAATTAAAGCAATCTATGATTATGCGTTGCAGCGTAATAAGAGAATCATTTTGGTTAGTGATATGTACTTACCGTATGATCTTATAGTATCTATTCTGAATAGATGCGGTTATGTTGGATATGAAAAGCTGTATCTGTCATCTGAGATTGGGAGCCGAAAAATGAATGGCAGGTTATTTCATCATGTTTTGAATGATATACAGTGCGAGCCTAAAAGCATTTTACATATTGGAGATAATCATAGGAGCGATTATATAGAACCAATAAAATTAGGAATTCATGCTGTTCACATCAGGAAAGAGAAGAAAGAATTATATCATTATCAAAAATCAGATTTTGATTGTAATAAAACACAAAATAGTGTCTTTACAGCTTTTACTCATAACAGATTAAAAACTCTTGCAAATGAATCCGAATACGTAGGATTCAGTGTGCTTGGGTTACCGCTGTTTGGCTTCTGCCAATGGATACATAAGGAAGCAGAAGGTGTTCCTAAATATTTTCTGGCGCGAGATGGTTTTTTGATAAAAAAAGCCTATGAAATATTGTACCCTGACGAAAAAGAACAGATTCATTATTTATATATATCGAGAAATTCACTTAGAATGCCGAACATATATGCAGATGCGCCCTACGAGGTTTTTGTCGAACAGCTCCAAAGTATTGATACATATTCTGAAAATGAATTTTTAAAATTGTGCTTTGTAAGTGAGCAAGGGAAAGAAAAACTAAAAAAAGATCACCCCTCGATGCCGGTTTTAAAAAGCCGTATTGAATTAATGCATTCGAGTGATTATAAAAAATTATTTAAAAAAATAAAAGATGTTGAAAGTGAACAATATAGAGAGCAATATGATAATTTAAAAGAATATTTGAAACAAGAACAGTTTTCGGGAAAAGTCGCAATTATTGATGTTGGTTGGCGCGGAAGCGCTCAAATCAATCTGCAACGCATTTGCGGAAACGATGTTGATATAACAGGATATTATTTTGGCGTTGAAAACTCAGTGGCGTTAAGTTCTTTTGAAAAAAGTAAAATTAAAGGATACTTATGGGACTGGGACAGTATGGGTCATAAAATATGTGATTACATGATCAAATGCGGCAAAGGTGTCTTTGAATGCATGTTTTTATCAAGCGAAGGAAGCACTCTTTCATATAGTAAAGATTCTTTTGGGTATGTGAAACCTGTATTTAATAAAGATAAGAGATTACTTAAACAGGACATTGTGGAGGATATACAAAACGGTGCGATAAAATTTGTGAGAGAATTTTCTAAGTTAAATTCAAGTCTCCCTATATTCCAAGCAAATGATATATCCGGTGGGCTACTTGATTTTTTAATGTATCCCAAAAATGAGGAGACGTATATTGGAGACATAGTAATTGATAATCATTATGTCGGCTATTTGGCAAGACCAAAAGCCATACGAGAATACGTAAAAAGGCCAAAAGATTTCCTTACTGATTTGAGATACTCTGAGTGGAGAATAGGATTTTTACAGCGACTGTTTTCTATGAATCGTTTACCTTTATATATTTTAAATTCATGTTTCATTTTATTTAAATCCTTCAAATAGGTGTATCAAAGTGAAAGGCGGATTTGGCAAAAAATGTTCCCATATATTTTTACGTATGCTACCTCATGTTTATTTCTATATATAGGTTTGAGATGCAAAGACAATAAAGTGTTTAATCGCATTTTTATTGGTATAGCTTTGTTATTGCCAGCTTTGCTTGCTGGAATGAGAGATAGTTCGGTTGGAACCGATACGGTAAGTTATATATGATGCTTTGAGTATGTCAAAGATGCTGGTAGTCATGTACAGAATTTCAAATACTTAGACATGGAACGCGGTTTTGGCGTATTTTTATACTTGATTTCGTGTCTTACTGATAATGTATTTTGGATGCTTTTTTTGAGTGAGTTGTTTATTTGCTTTTTTATATGGAAAGCGATAGATGATAATGTATCTGATCAATATAAAGTTTTCTCTATGGTACTATATTACTTGTTGTTCTATAGCTTTTCACTTAATATAATGCGTCAAATGATGGCGATGTCTATACTGTTATTCTCATATAGATATATCAAGCGACGTCAAATGTTTAAATTTATGATATGTGTAGTAATTGCTTCTCTTATCCATATCTCATCCGTCATTGGGTTTGCTCTATATCCGATATACGGTGTCTGCATAGGAAAAGATTCGATATATTTACAGCATAAGGAAACATCGCGATTTAATTCGTTTTTACAAAAAGTTGTTTATAAATCGCGATTTGTGTTAATTTTAGCAGGATTATGTTTAGCAGCTTTTCTCATATATAATGGTAAGGAAGTTATTAAATTTCTAGCTGCTTATTTCAATGATTTTTATGATATAGCCCAAGGTTTGGGGGGAGTACGTGGCGCTTCACACTATATATGATAATATTACTAATATGTACTGCACACACATTACAATTTGCTCGTACAGAGTATATGTTCTATATAGTGATTTTATTGATTAGTATAATATTGTATCAATTAAAGTTGATAAGTACAGAAGCATATAGAGTGGCTATGTATTTTTCGATTTATATTGTGATTTTAATTTCACAGAATATTTTTGCTATGTCTAAGAAGTTTAATCGAATAATATCATCAGTGATTGTATTTATTATTATATGTGTATACTCGTATGATTTCTTTGTTATACAGCAATATAATGAAACATATCCATACCTGCTCTCACAATCATTATCATTTTAACTTAATACAAATAAACGTATCGGAGTACATGATTTGCAAGATTAGGTTTTTATAGCTAAAAATTATTAATTATGGAAATACAAGGAGGATCTATAACATGGAAGAACAATTAATATCAGTAATTGTTCCTGTTTATAACGTCTCTGAATATTTAGAGGAGTGCTACCGATCAATTATTAGTCAAACATATAAAACCCTTGAAATTATTTTTGTTGATGACGGTTCGACTGATGATTCGGGTAAAAAATGTGATAGATTTGCAACTGAGGATAGCAGAGTTCGTGTTATACATAAGAAAAATGGCGGCCTTTCCAGCGCAAGAAACGCTGGTCTAGAAATCGCTTCAGGTGATATTGTTTCATTTATAGATAGTGACGATTATCCAAGGAACGATATGTTTGAAAAAATGTTCAGATGTATGACAAAATATAGAGTGGAAATTGTTTGCTGTGACTATTCGTCGTCAACACAGCGGAAAGCATTATCAGGGGAAACTGCGGTGCTGAAATCAAGCGAGGCAATATCAATGCTTTTTAATGAGAGCGGCTATCGTTGCTTTGCCTGGAACAAATTATATAAAAAAGATTTGTTTAAGAACATTCAGTATCCTGAGGGGGAATTATATGAAGACATTAAGACTACATACCAGTTGTTCAGGAAAGTTTATAAGATATGCTATTTAAAGGAAGACCTGTATTATTATAGAATACGTGAAGCCTCAATCACAAGAGCGAAATTCGACCCGCGCACCAGGGATTTAGTCAAAGCAATTAACGCTGTAAGAATTGATGCAAAAGAGCTGCTGAATCGTGAGGAATATAATAGGTTTATTGTTGGATATATCTTTTATTATATTGGTTTCATCAAAAAAGCTATGATGGCTGGTGCAGAAATGTCTGGTGATATTTTGAATTTGAAGGAATGTGTACGGAGCAATATTGTAAACATCGTCAAATCTGACGGTATTGGGATAAAAATTAAATCAGAAATTTTGCTATTTGGAGTCACTACTAAAGGCTTTAAACTAATGTTGTTAAAAAGGAAGAAAGGGTGAAAAAGAAATGGATAAAATCAATAAATTTGTCACATGCCTGATACCAGTCCATGCATGTAATTTCAGATGTCAATATTGTTATTTGAGTCATCATGTGAATGAGAATGTTTATGGTGGTGGGATTAGAACATTCGCCGCATCGCCCAAAGATATAGTTTCCTATTTTTCAATAAAAAGGATGGGGGGACCCTGCTATTTTAATCTGTGTGCTCCAGGAGAAACGATGATGCATCCGCAACTTATAGACTTTGTAGGTGAGTTGACTATGGAAGGTCATTATGCAGATATCGTTACGAACGGGACGCTAACAAAAAAATTTGATGACTTGATAGAATCCTTGAAAGAATCACAAAGGAAACGTCTTTTTATAAAGTTTTCCTTCCATTATCTAGAATTGAAAAGTAAAAATATGATGGAGGTTTTTTTAAGCAATGTGGAAAAGATAAGAAAATCCGGGATTTCTTATTCAATTGAGATAACCCCTCATGATGATCTTGTTCCTTATATTGATGAAATCAAGACATTCTCGTTAAAAAATTTTGGCGCACTTCCACATATTACAGTGGCAAGGAATGAAGGGACTAAGGAAATTGCGCTGTTAACAAAATATTCTAGAGAAAAATATAAGGAGATATGGTCAACATTTGACTCGGCATTATTTGATTTCAAATTCTCAATATTTAATGTAAAGCGAAAAGAATTCTGTTATGCTGGGCTGTGGAGCTTAACCGTAAATATAGAAACAGGAGTTTATAGTCAATGTTATGGTGGCGATGAACTCGGCAACTTTAAAGATGCAGACACTGCGGTTCATTTTAGACCAATAGGAAAATGTAGACAGCCGCATTGCTTTAATGGACATGCTTTTCTTGCAACAGGGGATATACCAGAATTGATTGCACCTACCTATATAGAAGAAAGGGATCGTATAACAGCAAGTGGGGAACATTGGTTTTCAAAAGAAGAAAGAGAGTTTTTTTCAACCAAATTGGCTAATTCTAATGGAGCTCTTAGCAATAACCAAAAAAGAAAACAATATATCGTCAATGCTTGTTTGTATTGTGCAAATATTGGAAAACGATTCGTCAGAAAAATGAAAAGGAATGTAAAACATGCGCATTAAAGACGATATTGTAAGAAAAATAAACAGTTTTTTATATAAAAAAATGCACTATGGATTGATCAGCCTTCTTTGTGGGACAAAATATGATTTACTTTATGCACCGTACAAAGGAACAAAAAAAGCTTTTTTACTTATGGAACCTGAATATGGAAACTTGGGTGATCAAGCCATTGCGTATGCAAGTGAAAAATTTATAAGAGAAAACTTTTCGGAATACGAGTTGATTACAGTAACTGAAAAGGAAACTTGTAAGCATATTAATGCTATTAAAAAGGTATGCTCACGAGATGATCTAATTTTTATTCAGGGCGGAGGGAATATGGGCTCTTTGTATCCATATATTGAACATATGCGTCGCTTTTGCATAAATAAACTGCCTAATCAGAAAATCATCTCTATGCCTACATCGATATTCTATGCTGATGATAAACAAGGAAAAAAAGAATTTAAAAAAGGATTAAAAACATACAATAGACATAAAAGTTTATTCTTATTTGCTCGCGATAAATATACATTTGAATTTATGACAAAATACTATAAAAGCTCAAAAGTGAAGTTAGTGCCTGATATTGTTTATTATTTTGCACAGGCGCCAAAACAGTTGATAAAAAGAGATACGGAAGTGATAGTATGTCTTCGTGCAGAATGTGAAAGCGCAATGGGTTCAGGAAAAAGAGCTGAAATAATTCATTTTTTAAATGACGCATTAAATGGTCAGATTTTCATTTTTGACACGACCGTTTGGAGAGATGTTTCGAGAGAAATCCGAGAATTAGAATTGGCTTCATTACTTCGTCAATTTTCTAAGGCTAAATGTATCATAACGGATAGAATGCATGGGATGATCTTTTCGGCTATTGTTGGGACTCCAGTAGTTGTATTGAAATCAAAAGATAGCAAAATACTCGGCGGATATGATTGGATTAAAAATATTCAATCCGTAAGATTTGTAGAATCCTTTGACGCAACGGAAATCTTGAAAGATATTAAAAGTTTGGAAAAGCTGACTACGATAGAGAACATCTGTTACGTTAAAAATCAGTTTTCGTCTATAAGAAGTTTTGTATTAGATAATTAAGAAGAATGTAATAATGAAAGAAAGAAATAGAACAAAAAACGCTTATATTAATTCGACGGTAACTCTTTTCTGTCAAGTCTTATTAATATTTTTGGGATTTATTGTTAGAAAAATATTTATTACCTCATTAGGCGTCGAATATCTTGGCTATAATTCGGTTTTTGCGAATATACTTCAGATGCTAAACTTAGCTGATATGGGAATAGGTGTAGCATGCACCAGTTTTTTATTTAAGCCTCTAGCAGATGGTAATAAATCAAGGATTTCTGCTTTAATGTATCTCTATAAAAAAATATATAATATTATTGGAATCTTTGTTTTAGTGATAGGTTTGGTGGTATCTATTTTCTTGAAGGCGTTGATTCCAGATGCTATATGTAGTATTGGTTATTTGAGAATACTTTTTTATATTAATTTAGCAGGAACAATTTCAACTTATTTTTTTGCATATAAGAGAACATTAATAATTGCAGATCAGAAATCATATATAACTAATCTGATAGACATGGCTATAGATTTTATAATATCTGGTCTACAAATATTTTGCTTATTGCATGCTTCTAATTATGTACTATATATGGTATTACAAATTGCAAAAAATGTTTTTTCTAACATCATACTCTCAATCAAATGTGACAAAGAATACGGTAAAATTAGTCATAATGTTTCAAAAAAATATATTCAAGAATACACGCCCAAGATTATTCAATATGTTAAAGATGTTTTTGTATCTCGAATAGGAGCAACGGTTTTTTACAGTACAGATAATGTAATAATATCAGTTTTAAGAGGTTCATTGTTAACAGGATACTTGTCCAACTATTCTATGATTACTACCCGCCTCATGTCGGTAATAAATCAAGTGTTGACTTCTCTACAAGCAACATTTGGTAATTATGTTAATTCGGAAAAAAGTATAGAAAAGCAAGGCAAAATGATGAACAATTATTTTTGTGTAAACTATATTTTTGGTAATTTTTGCATGATTTGTTTTATACTTTTGGTACAGCCATTTATTTCGCTTTTTTTTGGTCAGACGTTATTACTGAATTTTTCAACGGCAATATGGCTTGGCGTGAATCTTATGCTTAATATGCTAATGCAATTGCCGTCTCAGGTCTTTACAATTTATAAGATGTTTCATTATGATAGGCCAATAATAATTATATCTTCCGTTTTAAATATTATTATATCTGTTACATTGGTTAAACCTATAGGAATAGATGGCGTTCTCCTTGGTACTTTTGTAACATCTTTAATTTATTTATTTTCCAGATTTTATATAATTGCGAAGTATATATATTATGTTCAATTTAGAACTTATTTTGCTAAGATTATATCATATTTTCTGTTATCTGCTGTGAGCTTAATGATAATTTATTTTTCCTGTGGTAAAGTAGTGGGGGATTCGGTAAAATCTTTTATTGTTAGACTAGTGCTTGTAGTTCTGTTGGCGTTGTTTGTTCCATTTACCTTTCTTTCTTATACTCAAGAATTTAAATTCCTATCAGATAAATTGTTGCCCAAAATTATGAAAAAATATACAAATAAATATGTCTTTGGCGGAATCAGTATTGCCGTTATTGTTCTTGCAGTTTCTATTGGGCAGTATAAAACGAATGAAAAAATATCTTCCCTAAATAAAAGCTATACGCGGACTGATTCATATGCTTTTGAATATACAGACGATGATAGGATCTTTAATTTAAGCATTGATGATTGTATTGATTTATTCAAAGATCTAACCGATTCTGATTACGGGTCAATATTTGAAAATGAAACTTTAGCATGGGCTAGGACACTTCATATCAAATATGGCGTTGTTACTACTTTCTACACAATGTATGAAAGCGAAAATTTCAATTTGAGTCAATGCCCTGATAGATATAAAAAAGAATTCATTCAGAATAGCAATTGGCTGAGATTCGGATTTCATACTTTGAATGATAAGAAGTCATATGAATCTGGTGATATCTCATATGATTATTTGAAAACAATAAAGGAACTTATTCGCATCGCCGGTCATGAATCTATAGATAATGTAATAAGGCTTCAAAATTTTCAAGGTTCTAAAGAAGGAATTGGCGAATTGTTGCAATTAGATGAGGAACCTATAATTGGATTGTTGACAGCTGATGATAACAGACAAAGCTATTATCTTGACGAGAAAGAAAGCAATTATATTTATTGTCACGATAAGATGATAAAAGATGACTGTTATTTTATTTCTACAGATATGCGAATGGAATATGTTGATAAGATTGATGAGAAGATAAAAGAATTGTCTTCCAGTTCATGGAATAATCAAACGGATTATTTGGTTATATTTACGCATGAGTGGGCACTGAATAGTGAAATTGAAGAAAAAGTTGAAGCAATGTGCAAATATGCTTTAAAAAACGGATACAGTTTTGTGTTTTTTGAAGATGTTCTACAGCATTGAAGATGATATTGGTGGAGTAGGGAAGCACCGCCTTGTCACATTACTGAGATAGGTTTGCGCCACCCTCTCCGGGAACCGTACGTACC
>CANPZU010000062.1 GCA_947588825.1 uncultured Clostridia bacterium | reverse complement strand
TGAATTGAACCGCCGTATGCCGAACGGCATGTACGGTGGTGTGAGAGGCGCTACTTGTTAGTGCCTACTCGATTTTCAAAACGGAAAAAAGTACGCCTTCCGAAACGGAAAGCGTACAAATAAAGATTATCTCTTTGAGAACTGAGGCGCGCGACGTGCGGCTTTGAGACCGTACTTTTTTCTTTCCTTCATACGTGGGTCTCGTGTAAGGAATCCTGCCTTCTTTAGAACGGAGCGGAACTCGGGGTTGCTTGAAAGCAGCGCTTTTGCAACGCCGTGACGGATCGCGCCGGCCTGACCGGAAATACCGCCGCCGTTTACACGGCAAACTATATCAAATTTTCCAACGGTCTCGGTGACGCCGAAAGGTTGATTGACAATGAGCTTAAGCGTCTCAAGGCCGAAATAATCGTCGATGTCACGTCCGTTGATCGTTACGCTTCCCGTACCGGGAAAGAGACGGACTCTTGCAACAGAGCTCTTTCTTCTGCCCGTGCCGTAAAAATAAGGTTTTGCACTTGTATACATCATCGATCGTTCCTCCTTAATCTGTTATTACGATCGGCTTCTGAGCCGCATGGGGATGCTCTGCGTTAGCATAGACGTGAAGTCTTGTCGCGCTTTTTGCACCTATCGAGTTGTGGGGGAGCATGCCTTTGATTGCAAGCTCCATGGCAAGCGTGGGTTTGGTTGCCATGAGCGTGCTGTACTGAACCTTTTTCAGTCCGCCGATGTATCCCGAATGATGATAATAATATTTTTGCGTGAGCTTTTTGCCCGTTAGAACCGCTTTGGAGGCGTTGATTACTATAACGTATTCACCGCAGTCCGCATGAGGAGTGTACTCGGGACGATGTTTGCCGTTAAGAATTTTTGCGGCCTCAACAGCCGTCTTACCCAGTGACTTTCCTGCGGCGTCGATTACGTACCAACCGCGCTCTATCGTCTCGGCTTTGGCCATGAATGTTGACATTTTCTTTCTCCTTAAATTATTAAATAAAATAAAACTTCTGATTAACAAGTGCGATTATAGCACTTTGCGAAAGGCTTGTCAAGGGGTTTTTCTTAAAAAACAATTCTTATTTCAAAAAAATCGTAATTATCTCGCAAAAGCTCTTAAAATCTCGTGTTTTCTCTTGATTGCGGCTTTGTATGTCTAAAATTATTTACAATTATTTTTTTGCGTTTTCCATTACTCGACAATTAATTCGCCCCTCATTTGGCATAATGTAGTAAAGCATTTAAAGGAAGTGTTTGCAAATAACGGTAATATTCGCGCGGTATTTAAAATACAATGATAAAGAAAAGAAAGAGACGCTTTCTTTTTACGTAAAAGGTCAAGATAAAAAGGGTAAAAAGCGGCTTTTTTATCTCAAGGGCGATTTACTTAAAAAGCATACCAAAATTTCACTAAATAATTAAATAGGAGATTGTTATGATAAAAGAAAGAGAGAATAAATATTTACCGGAAGGTCTGCTTATAGGTTGTCACGAAAACGGGGAGTACATATCGTCAAGGCAGGGGCTCGAGAGGGCCATGGCATCGGGCAGGATACTTGAATCCACCGCCATACTGTGTGACAGCGAGCTCACCCTTACTATCGATCTCGGAAAGGGGATAAAAGGGCTTATGCCCAAAAGCGAGGTCATATATTCCCATTCCGGCGAGCCGATAAAGGACATTGCCATAATATCACGGGTGGGAAAACCCATATGTTTCAAGGTAATAAAGCTTGAAGAGGATAAAAACGGGGAAACCGTCGCGTATCTTTCAAGGCGTCTCGCGCAAATCGAGTGCATGAACAACTACCTTTCCGGTCTTGTGAGCGGAGACATTATTCCCGCGCGTATAACTCATCTCGAACATTTCGGAGCTTTTGTGGATATCGGCTGCGGCATACCGTCGCTTTTATCGATAGACTGTATCTCTGTTTCAAGGATATCGCATCCGCGCGACCGTTTTTACGTCGGTATGCAAATAAAAACGGTTGTAAAGAGTATCGACCGTGAGCAGATGAGAATATACGTCACTCACAAGGAACTGCTCGGCACTTGGGAGGAAAACGCCGTTTCATTTAAGACGGGGCAGACCGTTATGGGTATTGTGCGTTCGGTAGAGCAGTACGGTATATTTATCGAGCTTTCTCCGAATCTTGCGGGACTTGCCGAATACCGCGAGGGCGTGCAGGTCGGACAGAGCGTCGCGGTTTACATAAAGAACATAATACCCGAAAGGATGAAAATCAAACTCGTTATAATCGACGCGTGCAAGTCCGATCAAAATCAGTCAAAGCTTGAATACTATGTCGCGGCAGACAGAGGACATATGGATTATTGGCGTTATTCTCCGTTGGGTACTCCCAAGATAATAGAAAGTCATTTTTCCGCCTGAGCGTTATTGTTTGAAACGGCTTGTTCTCTCTTGTATAACCGGCAGGGCAAAAACGCCGCAAGAAAGGTTTTTCCTTCTTGCGGCGGCAGCAAGCGCAAAATCGGACAAGCGTCACGTCTGCGACTGTGAAAATCAGGTATGAAAGGTAAAAATTCAGGCTATTGAGCTGAGCATGCGTATAAGGATCCTTGAAGAGAGGGAGGCGGCGCTTTCCTCGAATTTGTCAAAGCTGACGCCGGCGTCCTTATCCGCAAGGTCGCTTATTGCTCTTATAACGACAAATGGTATGCGGGAGAGCGCCGCGGTCTGAGCGATTGCCGCTCCTTCCATTTCAACGGCGAACGCCGAGTATTTTTTGACGAGCTCGTCTTTTTTAATAGGATCGGAGACAAACATGTCCGCCGAAACGATACAGCCGACCGACGTTCGGCTGCACCCCGAAAGCTTTGCCGCCGAAATGAACTGCTTTACAAGCTTTTGGTCGCAGATATACTTTGTGGGAGCGTTCTTATCGGGTGTTCTGACATATACTTCCTCACAGGGCATATATCCTTTGGCGTATCCGAAGGAGGACAGATCGAAATCGTGCTGTATAAGAGTGTCGGCAATCACAAAATCGCCTATTTCAAGATCGGGATTCAATCCTCCCGCCACGCCGGTATTGATTATTGTGTCGGCGTGATAGATGTCTATCATGACCTGCGCGCATATCGCCGCGCATACCTTGCCTATCCCGCATTTTGCAATCACAACTTCCTTGCCGCCGAGCTTTCCGCTGCAAAAAACGGCTCCTGCGTAATATGCCTGCTTCTTGCTTGTGACGCTCTCAATAAGCTGTTTGACTTCGGATTCTAACGCCCCAATAATTCCTATCATATGTTGTTTCTCCCTTTTAATCTTTATTAATAATTTTAGGTGTATTTTAACGTGTTGTGTGAATTTTTCAGCACCGTAAGATACGCGGCGCATTCCTTTTTTGCGCTTTCGAGATTAAGATTAAGATAATTTCCGCACTCTTTGCGGCTCGCTCCAAATACTGGACCGTCGTAAGCGATTATCTTTTCAAGCGTTTCGATAACGTATTTTACGGCAATGTATGGGGATAGATCCCTTATAATCAGGTAAAACCCCGTTTGACAGCCCATGGGTCCGAAATATATGACCCTTGACGCTATGTCGCTGTTTCTTATAAAGGTTGCGAACATGTGCTCGACTGTGTGCATCGTAACATTATCCATGTAGTCGCCGCCATTTGGTGTTCTCGTCCTCATATCGTAGGTTATAATGTCCTGATCGATCCTTGAAATGTAAATACCGGGTCTTATAAGATCGTGATCGACGGTGAAAGAAGCGATTTTTTGCATATGTTGTTCTCCTTATTCGGATGTGTGTTGAAGAGTATTTGCGTAATTGAGGATGATGTCGAAAGCGTCGGCAAGACCGGCCTTTTCGGCGCTGACAGTGACTATATCGCAAAGATCTTTTAAGCTTTCGGGCGAGTTTCCCATCGCTGCCGATATATCGGCTTCACGCAGCATTTCAATGTCGTTTAAGCTGTCGCCGATTGCGACGCTCTTGTAGCAGGGCGAAAGGCAGGACATTATTTTCTTCATTCCGAACGCCTTGTCAAAGCCTTTTATCGAGCATTCCGCATAGTCGCTTTGCTGCAGGGCAAAAAGCATCCCATTTAGAAAATTCATCTCCAAGTCGTCAAGTACACCCGAAATATTTATCTTTTCTATGCGAGCGTCGTTGTATATGGTGTATAGCTCGTGCGAGGAGCAAATGGGATAAAAATCCCTGCCTTTTATGTTCCTGTTATGTACAAGCACCATGTTTTCCCCTTCGAAAACAAAAGAACGCCCTCTTTGTGCAAGAAAGTCAAACGCTTTGACAAGCGTTTGCTTTGGAATCGCCTTTGCAAGAACGACCCTGTCGTGCAGCGAGCAGTACGCCCCCGAGCCCGCCACGATTCCGTCAAGCTCAAAGGTGTCAAGCACCCACTCGGGTATGAACTTTAGCGCGCGTCCCGTGTTGAGAAAGACCAAATGACCGTCATGCCTTGCCCGTTTTATCGCGTTTATGTTTCTTTCGGAGGTTTGATCTCCCCAAATCAGAGTGCCGTCAATATCAAGAAAAAAAGCGTATTTTATAAAACGTTCGAGCATGAAAACGCCGTCCTTTCACAGCGTATATTTTTACGATTTTAAAACATACACATCATCGGTACATACAATTATATCACCGAAAAGTAAAAAAATCAATTGAGTTTTACAAAACAAAATAAAAAATAAAGAAAGGAAATAAAAAATGACAGAAACGAAAATAGAACTAAAAAATGATTGCTCAAGTGCCGAGCTTGACGGGATGATAGAGGACTACCTTGCGCTCAAGGGAGAAATATACGGTCCTGATTTAACTGAAGCGCCCGTGCCTCCTGATTTTAAGCAGACAAACAATAAAGCGGAGCTTATATGGAGGCGGTACTCCCTTCCGATAAAGCTTCAAGAAGCTGAGAAGGAAGTTGAGAAAAGAAAACTTGAGAATATAAAAGAATGTATTATTTCGTCTATGAGCGGAAAAGAAAGGCAGAGTATTTTTCAAAAAATTGAGCGCTTGAGAGAAAGCGGGAAAATGGCAAAACGCACTCTTCAAAGGTATTATGCAGAGTATAACAGCGTAAATGAAGCGTATTGCAGATATATGCGAATGAGCGACGGCATAAAGAAAAAGCTTGCGCGCAAAAAATACGCGCTTGTATTTTCCGTTTTTTCTTCGCTTTTGTTTGTGTTGTCCTTTCTTTTGTACGGTGTATGGGAGTTTGCGGCGTTATTTGCCTCGGTAACTGCGCTGCTTTTGCTTTTGTATTCAGTGGGTTATTTTTCTGTCTGCGCCTCATATCGGCAAAAGCTTGACTTATACCTAAACGCGATAGATAAATACGAAACAAAAAAGAGAGAAATAGAGGCGCTGATATCCCAAAAGTCGGCCGAAAGTGATGAGTACACAAGAAAAGTAAATGAACTTTGCCGCAAGTACGGTGATTTTATCGATATCTGAGACGCCGTAAATGCACATGTACAAAATTAATTATCTTTGATAATGCGATGCCGATAATGCCGATAATGCCGAGCATATTGACGCAATCGTCTTATTTTAAGCTAAGGCTTTAGAAGGACAGATAAGCAAATACGGCGCGTCGGTCGGGAAAATCGGCTTTTTGTATTTACCGATTTACCGACGCGCCGTTTTTTGCACGCAGCAGCGCCGATTACGCCTCATGCGGCAAATAATAAATTAATTGATAAATCAATTATGAAATATATTTTTCCACAATTGATTCGGCAAGAGAAAGAGCTTGGTCGATTTTGTTTGCGTCCTTGCCGCCCGCCATGGCGCTGTCGGGGCGTCCTCCTCCGCTTCCGCCGCATATCAAGGCGATATCCTTGACTATTTTACCCGCGTGCGCTCCCTTTGAGATTGCCTCTTTACCGCACGCGCAGACAAAGTTGAGCTTACCTTCGGCAAGTGTTGCGATAAGTGTAACCGAGTTTTCATTTTTGGCCTTGATATCGTCGCACATTGACCTTATCACGTCGATGGACGCGCCTTCCAGCTTTGCCTTACATACGAGCACACCTTTAACGGTTTTAGCGTTGCTTGTGAGCTCTGAAAGCTTTGAGAGCGCGTTTTTGGCCTCAAGAGATTCGATTTCCGAGTTTGCGGCCTTGAGTTGACCCTGCAGAGCCGACGCGCGTTTTACAACCTCCGAAATGGCGGGGCATTTGAGTTCTCTTGCCACGCCTTCAAGAAGTTTTGTTCTCTCTTCAAGCAGCGCAAGCACTCCCGTACCGGTTGTGGCCTCTATTCTTCTGACGCCCGAAGCGACCGACGACTCTGAAAGGATCTTGAAAAGTCCTATATTGCCCGTGTTTGAAACGTGAGTTCCCCCACACAGCTCCGATGAAAAGTCCGATACTGTCACCATTCTGACGACACTGCCGTATTTTTCTCCGAACAGGGCCATTGCGCCCTGCTTTTTTGCGCTTTCGATGTCGGTTTCCTGAGTTTTTACCTCTTCGGAAAGCATGATATGACAGTTTACAAGTTCCTCGATTTGTGAAAGCTCGCTTTCGCTCAAGGGAGCGAAATGAGAAAAGTCGAATCTCAATCTGTGCTCGTCCACATACGAGCCCGCCTGTTCGACGTGAGTGCCAAGTACTCTGCGCAGCGCCGCCTGAAGCATGTGGCAGGCTGTGTGGTTTCGCCTGATCGCCGCACGGCGTTTTGCGTCTATTTCAAGGGTGATGCAATCGCCGAGCCTTACTATGCCGCTTTTCAGTGTGCAAAGATGGATATAAACGTCGTCCGCTTTTTTGGTGTCCTCAATCGCAAGCTCAAAGCTTTCGCCGTATGCGGTGCCGCTGTCTCCGACCTGTCCTCCGCCCTCGGCGTAAAATACCGTTTTGTCGGTAATGAGGGAGAATTCTCCCTCTCCGATTTCTTCAAGCGAGACGCCGTCTGAGTTGATTGCCAGCACTTTTCCGACGCATGTGTCTTCGGTGTATCCCAAAAATTCGGTTTTTGGCATTCCCTTTACAAGCTCCTTTGAATCGCTGCTCCAGCCGCTGACATTCGTCCTTGCGCTTCTTGCGCGCTCTTTTTGAGTTTTCATGAGAAAGGCAAGCTCGTCCTCGTTTATCGAGAGTCCCTTTTCCGCGGCTATTTCCCTTGTAAGGTCGACCGGAAAGCCGAATGTGTCGTACAGTTTAAAGACCTCGGCGCTGTCAAGCGTGCTTTCTGAGCAGGCGGTCGCCTTTTCCATCACGGTATTTAACATTTGGAGTCCCGCGTCGATCGTCTTTTCGAATTTGTCCTCCTCAATGCTTATTATCTTTTTGATATACGGCAGTTTTTCAGTAAGCTCGGGATACTCTGAAATGTTTTCCTTTGCCACGATATTAACAAGGTCGCAAAGAAAAGGACCGTTTATGCCGAGCATTCTTCCGTGCCTTGCGGCGCGTCTGAGAAGGCGGCGAAGCACATATCCCCGTCCTTCGTTAGAGGGTATGATACCGTCGCAGACCATGAATGAGGTGGAACGTATATGGTCTGTTATGACGCGAAGCGAAATATCGTTTTTGGGATTGTCGCCGTACTTTATTTTAGCCTTATCGCTGACGGCGAGCATTATGTTTCTGACTGTATCCACCTCAAAAAGGTTGTCGACGCCCTGCATTATGCAGGCAAGTCGTTCAAGTCCCATGCCGGTATCAATGTTCGGCTTTTGCAGCCTTGTGTAATTTCCCTTGCCGTCGTTGTCAAACTGAGTAAACACGAGGTTCCAAAACTCCATGTACCGATCGCAGTCGCACCCCGGCTTACAGTCAGAAGAGCCGCAGCCGTATTCGGGACCTCTGTCAAAATATATCTCGGAGCAGGGTCCGCAGGGGCCGGAGCCGTGCTCCCAAAAGTTGTCTTCCTTACCCAGTCTTACGATTCTTTGCGAAGGAAGGCCAATCTCCTTTGTCCAAATGTCAAAAGCCTCGTCGTCGTCGGTATATATAGTCGCCCAAAGCTTTTCTTCGGGCATTTCAAGTACCTTTGTGATGAATTCCCATGCCCAGCTTATCGCCTCGTGCTTGAAATAATCGCCGAATGAGAAATTGCCGAGCATTTCAAAAAATGTGCCGTGTCTTGCGGTTATTCCAACACGGTCTATATCAGGGGTTCTGATGCACTTTTGACAGGTGGTCATTCTGCGGCGCAAAGGCTCCAGCTCGCCCGTAAAGTACTTTTTAAGGGGAGTCATGCCCGCATTTATAAGCAGCACCGATTTGTCGTTCAGCGGTACCAAGGGAAAGGATTTATGTCTTAGATGCCCTTTTGATTCAAAAAAAGAAAGATATTGTTCTCTTATGTCATTTAGAGATGTCCACTTCATTTATATATTCCTCCGTAAGCTTTTGTGCGGAAAATGTCGCAGTAGTTCATGCAGTGTATTATATCAAATTTCTTTATGTATGTCAACACCGAAAGCTCTGTAAAGCCTGTCTCTATGTTCTTTTTTATTAAAAAAAGCTTGACGCCTATACTAAAAACACACCCGAGCCGTTTTAAGTCGGGTGTGTTTATTGATTTTTTATCAGGCCGCATGACATAACGGCGCCGGGCGTCAGGCGTCGTTTGAATCGAGCAGCCACACAGCGCATTCAATCGGGATATCTCTTCCCCTTCTCCAAATTCCCGAAAACTCCTGCAGCTTTAGAGGGCTTCCGCCGCACCCGAATTCTATGGTCAGAGAGGGAATATGCAGTTTTTCAATTGCCCAGTCCTTGAAGCCGGCGGTGCTTGCAAAGGACTGTTTGCTCTGAGTCAAACCCGAAATTTTGTATATTCTTTCAGCAAGCTCTCTTCCTTTATTATTTGTCGTTTGGTTTTTACCGTAGGAGCTGTATATGACCGAGCCTGAAGTGTGATAGCTTACCGTCAGATCAAATTTCGTCTCTCTTGCAAGATTTGCAATCGCTCTTGATTCTGCGGCGCATTCCGCGCACTCTCCCTTATAGCCCTGCGGCCCTGGAAGAACGCTTTCCTCTCCTTTTCCGTATTGCTCCCAACCCGCGTCAAAATTGGCGTTAAGATCGACCCCTTTGGCGTTCGCTTTCCATTTTTGTATTTGCTTTTTCGTGTATTTTCCCGCAAATTCTTTTGGCAGCCTGCCGCTTTGAACTATATTTACCCCATCCGGATTGACCATAGGAACAATGAAGAAGCATACTCGTTCAAGAATGTCGCCGATTGTCATGTCGGTATCCTTGTAAAATACCTCTTCGTGCGAGAGCATATAGTCTATCTGCGCCATAAGAAGAAGGGTCGTCATGTATTCTCTTGCATGGATAGAGGCGTGTATCAGTATTTTATTCTGAGACGCCGGGTTACCGAGCTTTGCAAGTATTATGTCTCTTCCTTCCTCGCTTTTGCCCTGTACAAAGACGCGGAGCCTTTCGGGGTGTTTTTTCTCAAGTTCATAAATGTCAGTGAGCATCTGCTCGTAGGAATATTCGTATACAGGTTTTACAATATCGAGCTCTTTTGCCGCCGAGTGCTCCTCAGGCAAAACGATCCCCGAGGCGGGCAGATAGCCTGTGCAGTTCTTAATTATCTTTCCTGAGCCGTCTTTTATGTCGTATTTTACCTGCGCGAAGCGCCCCTCAAAGCATATAAGCGTCACTTTTTCTCCGTTTTTTATTTGGGTCAGGGCGGGAGAAGAGGCGCGCGCCTCTTTTCTCAGCGACAATACGCGGGAGCATTTTACCGTCCATTGATCGGTAATACCGCGCCTTTTGTCAACAGGGCGGGGAAGCGATGCTTTGGCGCGCTCGCTTTCAAATGTTTTTTGAGCGCAGGGCGCGTCATTCTTTGCGGTGTATTCATCATAAAAGGCGCATTTTATCGTCTCGGGCAGATAATCTTTGTTTTTTATGGCCATATTCGTGTTTTTTGTATCACTTTGCAACCGTCCTTTACGGAGGACGCGGACAGGCAAAAAAGCGTCGGACGCGCTTGTGCTTTTTTGGCTTATTTTGCCCGTTTTCCACTCTTGTTTTTCTTCGAGGGGCCGCTTTGCTCTTTCTTTGACTGAATTTGAAGCTGAAGGAAAGAGCAGCGCGGCGCACAAAAACGCCGCCGCAAGCTTAATAAAGGATCTGTTGTATGACATTTATTTTTGGTGCTTCCTTTCTTACAAAGCTTTTGCCGAATAAATATGTCTCGCCTTTTGTGATAAAAGCGCCGCCCCCTGTTGTGAAGTGAAGGCGGCAGGATCGGATTATGTTGAAAAGCTCGGCAGTTTTTTACGCCTTTTTGTCGGTGGCGTATAAAAATAATATTGCCTATAAAGCAATCATTATTCGGGTAGAGCAAAAAAGGAAATAATTAAATAAACAAATAAACTGTCAATATTTTCAGTATAACTGTTTATCGGTCGTTTGTTACCGAGGCGTCCGAGCCAAGGTCTATTTTTTCCCCGAGGTATTTCGGCTTTGCGGAAAAGAGCACGAGAAGAGAGTCCTTTATTCTTGCGGGAACCTCCCGTAAGTAATTGTATGCTACTCCAGCGTAAGTGTGACTGTCCGCAAAAACGCCTACGCAGGAGGCGCCGTACATATCGCAGATAAACATTGCCCTGGGGAGGTGAAATTTCTGAGTTACGATGATTATATTTTTTGCGCCGAAAATATTTATGGCGCGGTATACGCTGTCATATGTCGAAAAGCCCGCGTGATCCATGAATATGTCACTGTCCGGTATTCCGAGATTCATGAGATAGTTTTTCATCGGATTCACCTCGTCGTACCCGTCCTGCCCGTGATCGCCGCTGACTATTATCTTTTTTGCGGCTCCTCGAAAGTACAGGGACGCTCCGGCTTCAAGACGGTCCGCCAGCATGTCGCATGGACATCCGTCATCATATACCTTTGCGCCGAGTATAAGTATGCAGTCATATCCCTGCTCATCAAAATCCAAACCGTATATTCTGCCTTTGGTAGATACGGATATGTAAAAGTACAGCGTGAGCATAAGAATGGACAGAATAAGAATTACGCATACCGAGGTCAGGATGGCTTTTCGCATAAGGGGAGTACGGCGTTTGTGTCCCTTTTCTATGCGTATTCGGCTTTTTCTGTCTATCTTATTTTCTTTACGCGTTTCTAACGGTCGTTTTGTTTTCTTCATTTTACCTTATATATTTGTTTTGCTTTTTTTGTTTGCGCTGCGATTTGCCGAATGTCTGTGCAATTTAAAAATTATTAAATTGAAGGCGCTAAGAGTCCGACTTCCTCTTACGAGAGCACGAGCGCTCCGCCGTAATCTGTTAGAACGTCGCTTGAGAGACTAATCGCTCTTTTGCCTTTTGAATTTATGAAACCTATGATTTTTTCATGGTCGGGATGGCGTTTTATGTCCCCGAAAAAGTTGACCGCATCCTTTGTGACAAAGGACGCGCCTCCGATAAAGCCGCAGTCATAACCCTTGATCCTTATATGCCCGGCGCTGATAAGGAGCACCGATAAGGAGAGCTTTTTTGCGTTTTTTGCGATATCGGGGTCGCCGGTTATAAGCGAGTTTTCATCTACCTTGCATACCGAACAGGCGGCGTATCCCTGTTTTAGATTGATTTTTGTAACAAAGCGCTCGCTTATAAAGCGCGATATGCTGTCCTGCTTTGCAAAAAGCGCGTCTCCCATGTAAAAGGCGTTTAGCAGTACGTCGTGCGGATATTTCGCGCCGATATTCTCGTCTGTAGATATGACTTTCAAGGATGAGAGATGAGGCTCAAGAAGGGCTTTGTTTTCTTTAAGATAGGGAGCGTGAATCACAACGCTGTCCCCGTGTTTGAAAAGCAGCATGTCGGGATGCGAGGCTACGGGAAGGTCAAGCAGCGGGTGAGGCGGAAGGGAAATGACATCAAACTCACAAATAAGACGGTCTTTTATGTCCTTTGGAAGTTTTTCGCTGCAAAACAGACACGGACGGAACAAAGTTCCATCCGTTTTTGCCGCGTTATGTCTTTTTGACGTGTCACACACGCTGGATTTTACCCGAACGCAGGCAGCGCGAGCACACGCTCACAGTCTTGTGCGTGCCGTTTACGTTAGCTTTGACCTTTCTTATGTTGGGCTTCCACTGTCTGTTGGTCTTGCGGTTTGAATGCGAAACGGCAAGTCCGAAGACGACGCTTTTTCCGCAGAGTTCACATTTTGCCATACTCTACACCTCCATTTATATCTGTATCTTATTTAATAAACATATCATGCGCCAAAGCTGCCTTTGACGGTGTGCAAATAAAGCACAAAATTTTAGCGACAATTATTATACCACGCTCTTTTGAAAATTTCAAGAGCTTTTATGAAAAATTTATAATTGTTGTTCTGCAATGTAAATAGATATGACCCATTTTGTTTCAAAAAAAGAAAACTTCTGTATGGTATCGCATTTGGCAGGCA
>CANPZU010000061.1 GCA_947588825.1 uncultured Clostridia bacterium | reverse complement strand
TTATACACGGAGGTTTTATTTTCCTCAACGCTAAAGCTCTTCCTGCCTCACCAGCTTAGCTGGTGGTTAAACCACAATAAAACGAGCCCCACTCTCTCTGAGCAGGGCTCTAACCTCTTAGGGTATTGGCACTGTATTAAGTTTACTACATGATTAACTCAAAATTGTACCTCAAAATTCCAACGGGAGAGATTTTATCTCATTTTATCCAAAGCCGCTATATACAAAATAAACAAGCTAATCGTTATCTTTATATATATATCATACACAAGATATAATATATAATTTTAATATTAGCGGCCTTATATCAACATCAGTCCCTTTGCAATGTCATAAATCGCCTTACGCTTCCGCTTGTAATAGGCATTATGCGAGAGGCACCATTGACTTTGGCTGCGCTCATAGCCTCTATTCTCGGCTATGTCGTTGAGGAAATGCTGTCTGCATGTCTCCTCGATGTCTGCCAGTGCCAGATCTATGGCTTGATTTGTGGCTATGTATGAGTTCAGCGTTTCTTCCGTTATGGAGCCGTCCCTATCCTTAATGCACAAACGCTTGCGCTCGTAATCGGCGCATTGTGCCCTCACGACCTTTACGACGCCGCTCGGTATCTCATATTTGTAATATTGTCTCGGCCTCCCAACGGGACGCCCGCTCGCTACATATCCCATATCTCTCCTTATTTTTGACTTTTCTTTTCTTCCGCCAAAACCCGTGCCATAAACTCTTTATATTGTTGCTCGCTCATGTACAGTTCACACACGCCATTGCACCGCTTGAACGGGTTTTCCTTGTCGCAAAGGCAGAAATCCCCGACCTGTTTCTTCCGATAGAAAAACGCGCATTTTTCTCGTCTTATTCTGCTTGCCATTTTCACGCCTCCCTATCGTCGCATGGTTCGCTGTCCGCGCCCTGTTTTTCGATGCATCCGCCGCCGCAATATTCGCTGTTTGAGTTTGTGCATTCCGAGATCCACGCATCCGCTACCCGATGCCACTTGCAAAATATGCACTTATCCCTGCTCATACTCGCTCCACCAAACCCGCCGCCGCAAGCTCATAGATGCCGTCCTCAATGCAAGCGTTTTTAGGCTGATACTTGATGCGCGCATGGAGCCTTGTGTCCTCTCCCTCGCAAATGTCGTCTACGACGACCTCGCGGGTCACGTCATTGACTATAATGACGCGCTTGCTCCGCTTTACGGCGAAGTAATAGTTTGTGTGATGCCTGCCTTGCTTATAGCTTACAAACCCCAGCCCGACAAGTTTTTCAATGTTCACCCAGCTTTTAAGTTTCAACATAGTTTGTTGCCTCCTTAATATATTTTTTATTACTTTTTACATTGTGCAAGCCCCTCGAATATGTAAAGTACGTTCGGGAGAGCCATGCCGTTTTCCCACATTTTGTACTCCGCCGCAAAGCAACACGTCCCCGCGCCGTCAAATAGGCTTCCGAGCTTCATTCGTCCACCTCTACGCCGTATTTTGTCTTTATTTGCCCCGCTAACCACAAAAGTGTTGTAAATTCTTTTGTGTGCGGCACGGCTTCATCAAGCAACTTTACAACTTCTTTGAAAATCTCTTTCGCCGTTTCCTTGCGCACTTCATCGGCTTTGCGATAGCCCGCTTCAATAGCAACGCTTGCAAGAAGTGGGATAAACAAAGTATCGAGAATATTCTCAATCACTTTTATCGCTTCTTGCGGAAGATAATGTTCTTCCCCGTTTTCGTTCTCAAATACAGGCTCAACATTTGCATTTTTGTTTGCGACTCGGAATATTTCTACCATTTCCGCAATCTCTCTTTCCTTGTCCATTTCACACCTCCACACCGTTCTTTTCTGCCCACTCAAGCACGTCATTCTTGCAAATCTCTATTGCTTCCCACGGGTTATCCTCTCTCGTGCATATGTCGTATAATGCTTGGCATACGCGCTTAATTGTTTCCTTGCGCCCCTCGTTATACGCCTTTTCCCGCATTGTCGCAAGTTCACCTGCCCTTACTACAAAATCGACATTCGGTATAATTTTGCGATAGCCTGCATCCTCTATCAAGTGTCGCGCAAGATCCCGATATATAGGCTCTTCTTCGCACCCGCCACGAGAGTGTTTCCATCCGCAGTCGTCGCAACCATGTTGATAGCAATGATACTCAATTATCGCTGCTGTCAACTCCTCGATTTCCTGTTCCCTGCTCATTCGTCTACCTCCTTAAATTTCTCATCATCGCGCCACCCTCTTTTATAGGGTTTTATGGTGTTTTGCAGAATATTCAATGCCAATGCCATAAAATCATCTACCTGCTCCGCCGAGAGTAGACCGCCGCCAAAATCTTGTATAGACTGTAATACATCGCACACGCTACAACTGCCATACCCAATGTATGTCATCAAATATTCCCACTCACATGGTTGATATACGTCAAAGGGGATAAGAAATAGCAATGTACCTTGATAATCGCCGTCGTCGATTTTAGTTATATTATCCAAATCAAGTTTATCAACTCCATATTCGGCGCAATTTGCATTAAAGATATTCCCAAATGCAATTTTGACAATATCCTTATAATCGCAGTCATTCCGCCCTTTTTTCGTCTCAAACGCCTTTCTCAAAACGTCCTTGTTGTTACTCCACATCTCTGCTAATATTTTAAGCATCATTCCACCTCCTCAATATCCAACTTTGCCGAAACGTTTTCCTTTCCGAGAGTATCTATTGACTCAGACAGCCCTTGCATTAGCATAGAAGTGAGCACTGTCTTTAATTGCTCCTTGTTTTCCACAAAAGCACTATCTATGAGATCTTCCATCTCTTCCTTATTTGCACTGATTTTTGCATACAAACTGATTTTCATAATTCCTCCGTCAAAAGATTTTTATTTGTCTTATATTTCCTCTACATACATCCAGCTCTGTGGCGGACGACGTATATCGCGATAACATTCTACATCCACCAAACCTAACGTTTCGCTGTCAAAGTATTCTATGTATCGGGGACAGCCTCCGCATGGCGCGTTCTCGTCCCTAATACACGCTCTAAAAAAGTCACTCAACTCTTTCGGCTTGTCGTAGATTTTTAGCTCGGAAATGTGCCAATAAAATGCGTAATCGCCTTTTCCGATATATGACGTCAATTCAGATAAACTCATACGGCACCAATATAAACGTCCGATATTTGCGCACGCCGTAAATTCAACGTGTTCTTTTTCTATGCAATCGCACACAAACTCGCCGATGACCTTGCCACTTGCCCCAATCGCTGTATATTCTCCGTACCCGTTTCCAATATCAATCTTGTCGTTTTTTATTTCCCAATCTTCGACAACGCCATATTCACGTCTTTTATCGGGCGGATTTACATACAAGTTTTTTCCGTTTGCCGTTTTACCTTGCGTGCAATAGATATAGCACTTGAACGGCGTTTCAAGTTTGGGCGCAGACTTTCGCACCTCAACCGTCTTTTTACCGATTGCTATAAGTTCGCACCATTTCGGCTGTATTGATAATAAAACCGATTTGTTCATTGCTTATCCCCCTTAATCAATGTTTCATACTCGCGCAAGAGATCCGCGAGTGTAGCTTCCATGTCAATGTATCTGCAATCGAGATCCCCGTGTTTATATGTGTCTACTATGTCCTCTATTGCCCCACCCAAAAACTCATTAAACGAGCGCGGTGTCCGCAATACTCCTTTGGGGCCTTTCGGTCCCATCGGGTCTTTAATCGGGGGAGGCATAAGGACGAAGTTTACGGAGATGCCATTTATATTCGCTTGACGTTCCTCTGGCTGCCTTCCTTGTGTGGGGCGCGTCACGGCAATAAGCCTCTCATACTCATGCAAGAGATCATCAAATGCGTTTTTCATATCCTCATATTTATAGGACGGATCACCATACTTGAATACGGATGTCATTATTTCTATCGCGTTGCCTAAAAATTCGCTGAAAGAATGTGTCTTGCGGCATCCTCCCCTGTTCCCTCGTGGCCCTATCGGGTCTTTTTGCCCGACAAGCTGGCTGTTAAGCAACAGCTCATCTGCTTCGGCCTCATTGTTCCCATCGCTCCAATCGAGTGCTCCATTATCTTTTCGATAAATAACCAGATATTTTTTTTGCAGGTATCTATTCATATATGGGATTTTACAAGGAATGTCTATCATATCGCGCGGCTCGATGTCGTCCCATTCAAAAGGGTATGGAACATCATCCATTTCAAGGTAAGGGTGACAAGCACGGGTAAATTCACACTTGCCTATGTAGCCACAATCGCGCTTTTCAGCACGTTTACGTCTACATTCATCTCTTATCTCGCTCAACCTGTAATCTTTCATCTTTTATTCTCCTTTACATTGTGATGAATGTTATTTGTCCGTCTGCTTGCGTATTGTTCAGACGGTTTCGGGCAATCATCGCCCATTTCTCGTCGATCTCAAAACCTATGTAGTGCCGCCCCAAATTCTTTGCGGCAACCGCTGTCGTCCCGCTTCCTGCGAATGGGTCCAAAATCGTCCCCCCCCCCGTCGTACTGTTACGCACAAGCGTTTCTATGATAGACAAGGGTTTTATAGTGCAGTGGTTAAACCGCTTTTTGTCTGTGGCGTTTATAGGCATGTCCCATACGGTTTTTGCATCCTCGTAGCTCTGAGGCGCACAATATCCGCCTTTGCGGAAGTATAAGCAATATTCCTTATCGGTCAGATATTTGTTGTTGAATAGCGGCATGGCGTTTGTTTTATGCCATATCAAGATGTCGAATGTGCAATCTTGCTCTTTGACGAAGTAGTCAAGATACATCGGGATCTGCTTGCCGTTGCACCACACATACAAGTTGATTGCTTTCATAACTCGCACCAGTTCGGGAAACAGCACGTCGCCGCGCACACTCTCGGTAAATCTACCCTCCGCCAGCTCGTCGTTCATGTGCTGTATGGACTTCTTGCCTCCCTCCGTGAAATCATTGTGTCCGCCCGCCCTTGTGTTTTCAATGAGATATGGCGGGTCGGTTATAATGAGATCAATGCTCTTGTCTGGGATGTCCTTAATCGCCTCGTAGCAGTCCACACAATAGATATTGTCAAGTTCGTACTTCATTTTCTTTCCATATCTTGCGGATAGCCGATGATGTATTGGAAAACCCATTTGTCGTTATAAAATCCATATCGTGTAATTGGGTATTTGCCGTCTATTTTCTTGCAAGTGCCGTCAGCCATAACGATTGTATAATCGCCATTTTGTGGAGCGCACCTCTTCATGCCATTAGAGAATTGCGGCTGTTTTTTCTTCCGCGCTCTCGATAATGCTGTCTTGTGCGGGAACGGCTGCCCATCTACGTTTATGAGACAATAACCAATGTTCAACCGCACATTTTTGAAAAGTCTGTCTTTTTCTCTCATCATATCCACCATACCGTAGTTTCACCTCTATAACCTTTCTCCCACACAAACCACGCATATGCTACCGCCGATCCGCCGCCCTCTCTCATCTTGTCAAACTCGCCATTCTTAGCACAAAGCACTCGCTCTGAAAACACGAATATCCGCGGGGGGGGGTGTCTTTATAGAGCTGCTGAAATCTTGCTTTTCCTTCCAAAAAAGTAAGTTTCAAAAACATATAGCACCTGCATCCAATGGGCAACAACTCCAATGCTTTTTGCACAAACTCTTTGCCGTACTTATATGGCGGGTTGGTGAGAATATCGAAGTCGCCGCTGAAAGGCGCATTTTGAGCTGACAAGAAGTCAATCTCGCCGTCAAAATGCGCATAGCCTCTGTCCCTTATATCGGTGCTTATAACCTCGTAGCCTTGCTTTTTTAGCCTTTCCGCAAGATGTCCAGCTCCACAAGCGCACTCCCAAATCTGTTTGTGCGGGCGTTCGACCGTCAAGAGCTTATCTATGGCGATGGGATCTGTGGCATAATAATCGTCCTGTTCGCGTTCATTGCCAGTGTGATTGCTCGCGCCAAGCGTTTTCCAAACAGAATTGCCATTGCCAGTCCAGTCCTTTTGTCTCGCCATAAAAACCTCTTATCACTGAATATGGGCGGGCAAGAACATCTGCAAGATGTCGCAATAATCGCTTTTTGCTCGTATCAAGAACGCTTGTGTGTTGTCTTGTTTTGTCTCTATGATGGCTGTGCCGCGCTTGCTTCCTGTGACCTTTACAATGGCTTTCATGGCGGCCGCAAGCTGACCTGCAAAGACGCCCAGCTCCCTGTCGTGCTGTGCGGCGGTGGCAAGTATTTTCGATACATCAACATAGCTGTCCGTAGGCTGCACAAACGTGAGCTCTGTCTTGCCGTCCGCTGTCGGAATCGCGACTGTTGCCTCTGTGCCGTCATCGCTCTTTGTTATCTCGATAGGCTTTGAGCCGTCCATAGCGCATTTTGATAATGAGATCGGTTTGATAAGAACAGAGAATTCGTCTTTGTTTTCTCCCTTATACACATTGTCGATTGATACTCTTGCGAGCGTGTAGCCGTCACAGCCATATGCGACGACGGAATCCGCCTTAATGTCCAACTTGATATAATCCAAGACTGGACGCTCGGCGTCGGTGCTGACGGCGTGTTTTACGCCATCCATGATTTGCTTAAATTGTGAAATACATATCAAAGTTTTCATAAAAATCTCCTTATTGATTTGTGTCGAGAATAGCGGCATTGTAGAGTGCAGAAATCATATACTGCATTTTGTTTTTTACTCTGCCGCTCTGATAGCGTTTCTCAACGTCGGCGATTGCCTTGTTGAGATTGTCGAAATTGTTGTTATGTTTGACGTGCGAGCACAGCACCGCGAGAAAATAATAGGTTGGTATTCTCTGCTTGTTGATGACGACATACGGCTTGTTGCGCACTTCGGCAATGACCGACTCAAACAGGCGTTGATAATCTACTATTGTTTTGCCTGTAATCGCCAGCACATCATCTTGCGCTTGAAGCCACCGATTGACCATCTCGGAGAAGTTATTTGCGTACCAATCCGCCGTCTCTTGTTCTTTGCCTGCTGTCGCGGCAAAATCATCGGGGACGTCCAATATGGGGAGCTCGTCTTCGCCGCCGCCACTCCATCTCGTATTTGCCGCCGCCGCACATTTTTTTGACAATTCCTCTCTTTTTTGCAGATTTTCAATCACGCGAGAGGAATAAATTTTGCCTTTTTGCACTTTGAACATGCCATAGTTGTAAACTATTGCTTTTGCCATATCCTCGTCCGCTCTCAGATCGTAGGCGATGTATGCCAACTCGGACTCTTTTATGTAGCCGCCCTGCTCGTGCAGAATTTCAACGAAACACCAATAGAATCCGTAGCCCGCGAGTCCCCAATCTTTGCGCACGTCGCGCAAGTGGTCTCGGCTGTGGTAATCATGAGCGAAATAATTTTTTTCCCGCATTGTCTGCCTCCGAAAGGTTGTTTGATATTGCTTATTTGCGCCTCATTGAGGGCGTTTTTCGCGCCCTCAATTTATATCGTCGCCCGTTGGCGCGTCGGCATCTGCGGGCACGTCACCGAAGAAATCATCCTCGCTGAATTGTTCATCATTGTTGTCTATGCCTGCCATCTCCGACACTATCTCGCGTCTTGTAGCGGCCTTGCGCTCGTTGAACTCGTTCGCCTCGTAAATCTCCGAGCCGTCTTTCTCAAACGCTGTTTGCATATCGAGGCTCATTATTCCCCATTTGGAGATGAGCTGACGGAGCATTGTCTTGTAAGCCATGCCGTCAAAGTCTTTATACCAGAATGAGCTATACTTCCACATGTCCGCCTCTGACACCTTGCCCGCCTCGAAATCCGCAAACGACACCTTGTCATATTTGGGATCTCTGCCCTTTTTCGCTTCGAGAGAAAACGCCTTGCTATACTTATCGGCGTGGAGCAGCATCTTCTTCTTGCTCCAATACAGGCTCTTTGTAAATCCGTTGATGAGCTCGAAATAAGCGTAATATCCGACTGTCGGGGCTTTTTCTCTCTCCTCGTCGTCTGCGATAAGCCTCACATCAAGTTCTTCCGTGAGCGGATTGTATGAAACGAACTCTCCCTCTTTGATGGCTGTAACGTTTATTTTTCTGTATTTGCCCGAACGGATGGCGAGTTGTATGTACCCTTTATATCCAAGTATGAACGTTGCGACTGTGCGGCCGTTGCGATTGTCCTCGAACGGAACCATATATGCCAAGCCAAGCTGTGGCGAAAGACTCAAATTGAGTGCGTTCGCGAGCAATGCCGCAGACACTATGGAATTTTGGTCGCAGGTTTGCAAGCTCGGTGTGGTCGAGACGGCGGAAATGATGGACGAAATGAACTTTTGCGCTTCTTTTTCCGAACCAATCATCCCATTGATCCACTGCTTGATTTTGTCTTGTCCCAAATACCCAGAAATTGTGAGTTTTGCGGGTTTGTTGTCGTCTACTCTTTGTAACGAATTTTTGATAGCCATATTTTTGTCCTCCTTTTAGGCTCTTTCAAATTTGATTTTGTGCGCTACCATGAACTCTTTGAGCATTTTAAGTTGCTCTGCCGTCCCTGTAACGCGGAACGCAAGGCTCATTAAAGGCTTTTCAGACTCCTGTGCGGGCTCTGGCGCGCTTTCGTTGACCTCTGCCGCCTGCTGTGCCATAAAAGCTTGCTGTGCTTCTATGCGGCGTTTCTCGTCCTCTATGCGCTTGTGCTCGGTTATAGCGTTTGCGAGACTGAGGTTTTCAAAATACTTTTGCTTGATGGCAATAACATCTCCTCCGAGAGCTTCTATCGTTGCCAGCTCCGATTTGATTTGCTCAATCTTTGCATCGATGTCTTTTTTGATTGCCGTCATGCTCTTTGTTGCATTCAGCCACTCGGCTTGATGGATTTTCTCGTATGAGACAAACGCACAAAGCTCGGCGGGCAGAACATCCGCAAAATACGCCTTGATTTCGGCGAGCTTGCGTTCCTTGCTCTCTGTCTCATATGCCTTGATTTGTGCGTCGATTTCAGCCGTCACCTTGTCCACAACCTCTATAACTTCGTTGATCTCGGCGGTGAACTTATCGAGCGGCTGCATATAGATTTTTTTGATTTTGAGTCTTTCGTCGTTGAGTTGTTTTGAAAACTTGTTGAGCGTGGCTCTGTCGGCCTTAGCATCTGCGATTGAGTCCGCATCATAAACCTTGCCTTGATAGGCTACAAGGCGTTCCTGTACGCCCTGCAAGAGCTCTGCGTTGTTAAACGCAATCATAGCAGGCACCAACCTCTCAATGGGTGTGCTTAGCCTTAATGTTAATTCTTGTGCCATAATATCCTCCGATTTTTGATTTTTAGATTTGCGGCAGGATGCGCGGGGGACGTTCGTTTCTCTGAACATAACCCCAAAATCCATGCTCTAATTCATCGAGAAGCTCCATATCCGACAACACGCTTTCGGTTTGAGTTATCAAATATCTTTGCCCCTCTGTCCTTATCTGCTCGTCCTCGCCTTGCCAGCGAAATTCTGCATTTAGGACCACAAACTTGCGACCAGTAACCAGCATCTGATGCAAGACTTGTATGTAATACTGCTGTGGGATTTGTCCTCTCCATTTATCCCACGTTGAGCGCGAATCCACGACGACTGTTTTGCCCTCATAGATACCGAGCTCCCCGCTCCGCTTGTCCGTCAGCTCGCCGTCAAGCGACGCGAATTGAAATCCGTCTTTTCGATATACGACTCGTTTGTTGACCTTGACGCTGTATCTGTCCTCATACTGCAATGCAAACAGCGCAACAAGGTATTTCTCCGCTTCCGACCCGTACCGAACGCGCGGAATGTTTGATAAATCTCTCGGCTGCCTTAATCCGACTTTTTCCTCCCAAAGCTCAACGTTTGATATTGAGCCTGCTCCGAGTATTGCCGCCGCCTCGCTTGCTCCTATGCCTGTTTTGCGAAAGGCAAGCCATTCGGGAGAGCCATGTAATAACTTGATTTTTTCTACCATATGGCCCTCCGTCAGTCATCGTCGGTCTCGTCCTTGAAAAGCCAGCTCTTGCCCCCAAGCTTTGTGATTTTGCGCTCGGCGCAGATCCACGCAATCAATGTTACGACGAGAAGCACAATGCACACCGCGAGCGCGACCGCGTTTACAAGCAGTAAGACGTTCATTTTTTCACCTCCTTTTTATCTCTATTTCTATCGGCGTGACGGCGGGCGATTTTGCATACTCTCTGAAAATCTCCTCCCTCTTAACTCTTGCTTCGGACACATAGTCGTCCCTTAATTCGGGATGGTCCGCTTGCAATTTGCGGCGGGCGCGGGTGATACTCTCCATCTGTCTGAGTTGTCCGCTCTCGGCGAGCTCGACGAATGATTTTCGGGTATCAATCCCCATGCGACGGAACACTCCCACAAGCAATTCTGTGTCGCTCTTGCGAGAGTTTTCGTTTTCTGTAAGCTCCGCAAGCACTACGTCTTGCAATTTGATAAGACTCTTCATACCTCTACCTCCTCCTGTTTTAGGTTTTGATGATGGACTCTTGCCGTCAGATCGCTTTTTGCTTAGCGAGATAATCTCGCAAGGCCTCGCGTACAATGTCGCTTATACCAAGCTCGCGCTGTGTGCAACACTCAACGATTTGTTGATACGTCGCGCGTGAGACTTTGGCGCAGACATTGATTTTGTCCTTGCTGTCTTTCATGCGCTCCTTATTCATGCTCCTACCTCCTTATAGCTATTTGTTTTTTGTTTTGCCTTTTCTATAATTTCCCCTGCGCCCTCTTTGGCGACTACGGTGAAATACTCATTGATGGTGTAAATATCGGAGAATTTGATCTCTGTTGTGTCCCAATCCTTTGCATCTTTGGCGTCGCTGAAATACCAACCATACCAAGAATGAAACCTTGCTCCCGCCTCGCTTAATTGTTTTTTGATGGGATAAGTGTTGCCCGCAACAATGAAGATTGATGAGTTTTCGTCTTTGAACCCTCTATATTTAATCTCCTGCGGCAAACGCTCCTTGTTCTTTTTGAGCCCCCTCTCGCGTTGCTTTTTTGCGAGAACATCCGCATGTTCGGGCGTATATTCTTTCACGATGTATGGAGAATATCCTGTACCGCCACACCTCCAACACGTCATGTCATCCGTCCGACTCCAATACACGCCCGTCCCTCCGCATTTCGGGCAGGCGTCAACTTGCCAATGCTTCGTGCCGTTCTTGTCGATTTTGACAAGTTTGCGTTCGGTTGAAACCTTAGGTGTAATCATTGCAGATTCTCCTAATAAAAAATGGACTCACCAATTAAGGTAAGTCCATCTCTGAACAGTCAAATTATGCCGACTTGCCTTAACTGACAAGTCTATGGTAGATTAACAAACGCCGAATTTTTTCAAACTTTGTCCCTGTGCGTTTATTAAGCGCCATGTTGAGCAAACGTATCACCGTAACGTCGGCTTTCGAGAGCCGCCGTTTGTCGTGTATAGGCGTGCTCGGACAAAGGTTGCTAGAGTCCAAGCACGAAAAGCGTTGGAGTCTCGGACAAACTTATTGAAATGACCCACCCTCGCCTCACGGCGTTCCCCGTGTCCTTACCCCACGAAATCACTGCGTAATTTCGTGGGGACCCCGATGTTGCTCGGACAAAAGCTACGTTATACGCACAAACATATCCCAAACGTAACGGCGCGGCAGGGTCGGGGAAGTGCTGCGCTCGCGCTTGCATTTGCTCAGAGCCCGCGCCCCCCCCAGGAGCAAGGTCTATAAGGGCTCACCGCAAGCTGCTGCGCCACTCCGCTTACTCGCCCCACAAAATCACTGCGTAATTTTGCGGGGACCCCAAGAAAGCTCAGACAAACATTTCGTTAAATACAAAAAAATTTAACGCTTCACATACTTCGTATGCTAGAAGTAGTAAGAAGAAGTCCTAATATACTCATATAGTTCGCTATTTTTTGCGCTTGGGGACGCGGGCTTACGCCCGCTTTTTCTCTTTACTAGCGTTTGAATGAGAGATTGCGGGGTCCCCAAAATAATTACGAAGTGATTTTTGGGGGTGCAGACCCGCCCTCACTGCGTACGTGAGTATATCCCGCTCGCTCCGCGTAGTCGCTCAGACAAAGCAAAGTCCGTGTATAAGAAGGCTCGGACTAGGGGGTTACTAGAGTTCAAGCACGAAAAGCGTTAGTGTCTCGGACATTGGATTGAAAAACCCAACCTCTCCCTTCGTTACGTGCAGCGATGATAACGCCGGTCTGAGGAATATTGGGGTCCCCACGAAATTACGCAGTGATTTCGTGGGGTAAAGGCACACTCCACTCAGGACTCCCCAGCTATACCCCACAAAAAATACTTTTTGCGGGGACCCCGATCTAAAACCCCATAAAATTCGTTCCACTCACGTCACATTTCTCTACTGCGACTCATCGTCACTCATTATTATGGGGACCCCGATGTAGCCCAGACAAGCTTTACGTTATGAGCGCAAACACAGCCCCCTGCGTTACGCCGCGGCAGGGCGGGAAGGGGCTGCGCTCGCGCTTGCA
>CANPZU010000060.1 GCA_947588825.1 uncultured Clostridia bacterium | reverse complement strand
AACTTAATTATACCATACCAAAGATAGATTTTCTCTTTTTATTTTTTATTGGTTCATATCATTTTAACACATACAAATCGCGCCCTTCGCCCCTCTTTTTTGCGTGAGGCGATCAAGCTTAAAAATATGGCGCAAGGATTTTTTAATTAAAAGCCGCCTTTAAAAATACTCGCGCATTAAATAAAAATAATTGCCGGCATTAAAAGCCCAAAAAATCTCAGGCGGACCTTCTTTAATGAAAAGTCCGCCTGAAAAACACGGTTTTATTTTACTGCCGTGCAGCGCACGGTAATACGCGACACCGAGTTAAGCGTGCAGGTAAACAGGGAAAGCGCCCAGTCGCCGCTCTCCATTTGCTCGACGGCGCTGCCGGGAAGTGTCTCGACGAGCGCGACGGTATACGCGAAGACATTGCCGTCCATATCGGTAAAAAAGACCGAATCTCCTGTTTTGAGGTGCTTGATCGGGCCGAAATGAGAGGTGTAGTTGTGCCCGCAGAGGATCATATTATCAAGATAAGGGGAGCCCAGGTAACGGCAAGGCGCTCGCTTAAGCTGTTTATAATTCCAATCGTCGAGCACGGGCAGCTCAAGGCCGAGCGCCGGAATGGTTATGGTTCCGATATAGTTATACCCGTTGATTTCCACCGAAGGCAAGTCCTTGTTAGGGTCAAGGACATAATCGGGGAGAACCTCTTCGTTTTTTGAGGATGAGAAGTCTTCAAAATCGGGGATTTTATTTGCCTCATCGGGGTCCCGGGCGGCCTCTTGCATTTGTACGACCAAATCAAGAACGCTGTCAACCGCCTCTCGCGCGCGGTTCTCATCCCAAATATTATAGACCGCAAGAGCCGCGGAGGAGAGAACCAAAAGAGTGCCAAGGCAGATTATCAGGGTGCAAATTATACGTTTAAGCATCTTTTTTATTGCGTCTGCAAACGATGACAAGCAGAATCGTTCCCACGATTATAAGAAGCGTACCCGCGCCGAAGAGAACGGGCACAGGCCACCAGAGCATACCTGTTTGAGGCAGGCCGGGGGGCGGCGGGGGCGGCGGGGGCGGCGGATTGTCGCAGGTATTAGTGACCGTAAAGGTAACGCCCTGCTGCACTATCTGCACGGTATATTCCTCAGGCACGACCTTCTCGACAAGCTGCCAGTCATGGTTGGGGTCAAGCTCGGTCCAAGTGTAGCGCCAGTTATTCGCGTCATTCAAGGTCTGTTCGTCATAAACCTCGCCGTCGCAAAGAAGCGCAACGGTGACCTCGTTTGGGCGCTGGGTCTCATTGTCGCTGTCCTCCCATATTTTAAGGACGCGGCGCTCGAGCTTTTCACCGCTTATACTGCGGTATTCATATTTAGGCTCGGTATAAACATCGTAATAAATTTCGCCGTCGACGTCGGTATAGGGTACGCTGACGAGCATCGGCTGCGGGATATAGATGGTATCTCCCTCTGTGACGGCGTAGCCTATCACAAGATAGAGCCCGATATCCAGTCCGTCAAATTCGACTCTGCCGCTTTTGTCGGTCAGGCTGCCAAGCTGCGTACGCACGTGATCCCAGCGGGTATATGCGGAGAGAGTGGCGGCCGCGGCCGACCAGGCGTCATCGTCGTCGGTATCGGGAAGGACGACCGAATATTTTGCAAATTCCTCGGTCAGCACATATTCATCTCCATCCCAGTTTGCCACATGATACAGATAAAACGGAGCCTGTTCTATAGCTTGGTTTTCGTGCTGAAATGTAATGGCAATCGACCCGTGTTCTTCCTCGGCAAAAGCCTCGGCGGGCAAAAATACCGTCAGGAGCAGCAGGATAACCAATACGATCGGGAAAACGCGTTTCTTCATAAATTGATACATTTCCTCCTAACCCACATGGTATCAAACGCTTTAGCGTTTGCTTTAGCGTTTATCTTTTCTTTTCTTTATAAATCTGAGCAAAAACGCAATGAGCACAACCGACGCAACAATCGCGACGGGCGTGATTATATATATCGGATTCATCGATGCGTCATTGCGGCGTATTTCGCCAAATAAAGTGTTATTTTCTTCTTTATCGGTCTCCGGGGTCTCAATACGGTGACCGATCACCAGCAGACGGTGAGTATTCACGCCGTATGGCGTGCAGGTCATCAGGGTGCAGAGATTTCTGCCTTCCTCGATGCGCATTTTTTCAAGCTCCTCGGGCAGCAGGATCTGAATATCCTCGACCTCATATGTCAGCGTTTCATTCAGCACATGCAGTTCAAAGGTATCTCCCACCTCAAGCTGATCTATATTGGTAAACAATTTTGCCGAAGGCAGTCCGCTGTGCGCGGAGAGCACGGTATGAACGCTTTCCCCGTCTATCGGAAGGGAGGAGCCTTCAAGATGGCCCGCGCCCGTATGGAGTACGCCCTCGTTTGTCCCGTGATAGATGGCGAGACTGATATTGACGCTCGGCTTGTCGATCTCGATATACCCCATGACGCCGGTCCCCGTAATGTCAAGCAGACTTTCATAGACTTTGCGGCGGCTGTCGGTCAGTTCGGCGATATACGGAGAATTTGCGGCAAGGTCCGCGTTATACTCACGTATGCTTTTTATAATGTCGTCGTATGTGTTTTTATCAAGCTTTTGGACCTGTTTTTGATAGTTGCCGATAACTCTTTTGTTGTGATAGACATTGATAAAATCGGCGACTGTCGGATAGAGCAGGAGGGAAAGTCCTATGAGGGCGATAAGTGTCAAAATTACGGCGGTAATTATCTTTTTAACTTTTCCGCCGCTCCTTTGAGCGTCGGTTTTGCTTTTCATAGGCGTCTCCCGCCCGCGCTTTGGCGGCGGCAAACGTCCTCTGCCGCCGCAAACACGCGGGAATTTTCAAATGGGTCGTAATCGGATATCAAAATTAATTATTTTTTTTGCTCTTTTTGCCCGAGAGAGCGATGTAGAAAGCCACACCCGCGATCATCAGACCGCCGAGTACATAGAAAATAACCGTACCAGTGCCGCCGGTAAAGGGCAGGAAGGGGGCCTTAGGGTCGACGACCGTGAAGGACAACGACGCTGTAAAGTCCGGTGCTGCCGGTGTTGCCTTGGAAAGTTGCCAGGTGATTCCTTGGTCGGGAGTAAAAGTTGTTTTCGGTACAATGTTTGAAAGCTCGCCGCTATCGTTTATGGTGACGTCAAATGAGAACGTGAAGGGCTTTATGGTGTTGTAACCGTTGGGAGCGACTACCTCGGTAAGAGTATATTCAACGCCCGCGTCAAGCCCGGTTACAGTTTCATCAAAGGTTCCGTTAGCGTTCGTCACAAGTCTAACAGCCGTACCGGGTCTGCCTGTGCCATCGGCTTTTATCCATTCATATGTGTCATTGCCCGTGCAGTAATAATATGTATCGCCGTCAACGGTCTTTGAGAGGTAAAACTCAGCGCCCTGAAGCGCGGTCTGCGTATCGTCGCCGATCTTTTTAAGCTCGAGATTAAAGGTGTAGACCCTGACGGTAACGTCGGGGGTGTTGCCCATATCGCCCTGACGGTTCGGATTGTTGGAATAGTCAAGCTTCACGGTGTTCGGGTTGCCTTCGTCTCCTATAACCGCGTTCTGATTAAGAGTGGCGCTGTATTCAACAACAATCTGTGAATCGGAAGTTATATTATAAGCGCCGTAGCCGAACTTCAGATCGCCCATGTCGATTTTGATATTGGTCACGCCTGTGCTCTCATCTACAGGTGCCACATACGTTGGGAATTTTCCTTCGGCAACATGAGCATCCACGCTTTCGGTAGCTTCAACCCAGTTTGCGCTTGTGACGGAGTCAAGTGTAACTTCCTTTCTTTGGCCGTTGTTTACGATATAAATCTTAAGCGACGTGGGAACAAAGGTAAGACCCTTGGAGAGAGTATCGGTGAAAATGTAATAATACCATTCATAATCCGCAAAGTTGTTCGGAAGCTCGCCGGTGAGAGTGAAGGTCACGGTATCACCGAGGCCGACGCTGTCTCCCTCGGAGTTGCCGCCTTCTCCGGGATTTGCGATAGCCTTATCGACTGTGGGAACGTCGGCTTTAATGTTGATATTCTGATCTCCGAGGACCGCAAGGATATACTCGGATTGGACGCCGTAAGCGCCGTCATCGTCGGTCGGCTCTTTATCCTCAACGATAAGATAATAACCCGCTTCATTAACGGTAATAGTCGAAGAATCGTCAGAGGCTTTGTCCTCATCCGCGCCCTTGTTCAATGTTGATGTGACGGGATAGGTATGGGTATCGGGTTCTGTGCCGCTTTCAGCTGTCTCTTCGAGCCAGCTGTCATTCTCCCCTACGCCGCTGCCCACAAAGAAGGCGGAAAGCGCCTGAAGGAAGGAGTTGCTTGTGTTCTTTTCCAGCACCGCGGCGACCTGGGCAGCAGTGGCTTGGTCATCAAGGCCAGCAAAGGGATTTTCACCGTTCACCTTGAGACTGTCGGCAGCTTTCAGCTCGGCGATGAGGAATTTGGTGGTAGGAGCTCCACCCGGTTCGGCGGAAATCACTTTACTAAGAATAACGCTCACGCCCCACTTTATATCGGCCAGCGAATATTTGTTAAAAGTATTGCCGCCTTGATCTGTGACAGTGCCTTCCTTAAAGGCTTTGCCCTGGAAGATCTGATACGCGGAGAACTGTCCTTCCACCATTCCAGGAAGACCTTCATTGTTGTTGATGGTGATAGTGTACGGAGGTTCGTTGGGGTTTGTAGGGTTTGCCATCGCGGGGATCGCCGCCGCCACAACCATCATGAGGACCAATACCGCAGCAATGAGACGGGCAAATAATTGCTTTGATGTTTTCATAGTTTTACTTTCCTTTCAGTAAAATAAATCTATTTGTATGTTGTTTTTTCATAGCTTGCGCCGATCAGGCGTTGTGCGTTTTTTTCTTGAATGCGAAGAAAGCGGCCGTTGTCGGCGCCGCAAGAAGCACCGTACCCAGCAGGTAGAAGAGGACGCTGCCCTTTCCGCCTGTCAGGGGCATCACAATTGCCTTGGTGTTTTGGAAAAGCACACTAACGTTCTGAGCGTTTTCGCTGATCGTTCCGTTGGCTACGGGGCCTTCCACATCCGCATTGTTGACTTGCACCTTTTGCAGATTATAGCCGGCAGTCTGCGCTTCAGATACGCTATAGGTCGATTCGAACGGGATACCGTAAATTGTGACCTGCTCGCCGTGAGAGAGTTCCACTGTGCAAGTCAGCTTTGTCACATGATCCTGTGCGTCTTTTTCTTCGGTCCAGTTAACAGTTATCGGTTGATTAAGCCTCGGATCTTCGGTCTTGTTCGACTTTGTAAGAACGACTGTGATCTCATCCTTGACAAGGAATTTGCCTTCTTCGTTCTCCGGCGCCGTTATCGTCACGGTGAAGCTGAATTCTTTATTCAAGTCGGGACTGTCATTTGCAATTTGCTTTTCGATAGACAGTGAGCCGGTCTTTTTAACCTTCTCGTTGACGTATGAGATTTTGTTGACAAATTGATTGTCGGTTACAGTTCCGCCCAAAATCCGTTCGCTCATTAGGATTGTGCCGTCTGCCGAATACTTTATTAAATCTTGCAAATCCGTTTCACCTTTGAGAGGATAATCCTCATCACGTTTCTCGGTCACGGTGTAGGTCGTTTGAGCCGGCAAACCGTAAATCACAATCGACTCATCCGCCTTCAAAGTGAAGGTGTATTCATATTGAGATTTACCGTCGCTTGTTTTTTGGACGGTAGGAGGGCCAAGCTTAGTTGTCAGCGCTGCAATCGCATCCTTGTCATACGGCCGCGGCGCGCCGCCTTCAGCCACAGGCTTATCGATATCCGCCGTTTTGCCCTGCCAATAGGTAAGAGTGTCAAGAACATTCGAATTTGCATCGGTCGCGGGGGCAGCGGAAGTAGCTGCAAGCCAGTCGGGTAGAGTAAACGTCACGGTATACTCAAATTTTTTATCCATATCGGCTTTGGAGAGTGCGTCTCCTTCCTCGGCCTCAAGGGTTTTGGAGATTGTGAGAGCGTCGGGATCCCATGTGTTGGTGTAATTGACCTGCTCCTCGAACCATCCCGTGTTGCCGTATACAGAGTATACGCCGTTGTAGTCAAGCTTATTTGCCTGTTCGCCGGTTTCGTCCTCTATTCCGAAGTGCACTGTCGGGCTTACTCCGTAGCGCGACATGTTGCGCAGATAAGTCGAAGCCTCGCCGTTGTAGTGCGGGTCAATGAACTTGCCCTTGTAGTACATGTAGTGGAGGATCGAGCCGTCATCCTGAACAATATCGCACACGCCCTCCTTAAGTCCATTGACGGATTGCGCGTCTTGACAACTCGGGTTGTCCGCAACGGTATGCGGTCCCTTCACGGATTCGTATGTGTTTGCGTCGTGCTGATTCCAAACAGTAACTTTTTCTTCGACTTCCCTTTTGTCGGCCGAAACGCTCGACGGCTGATGGTGGTTGCCCGCATCGCCCGCAGCCATGGTCGCATAGTATTCCCACATAATGGCGTTGGTGTGGGCGAAGGGTTCAAGCGTTTTTGTTGCACCGTCTTGCTCCCATGTCAGACCGTTTTCGGTCTTGTAGGTGGATGCCGTTCCATACTCATCTCCATAGGTTGCGTCGGTCTTTGAATATATCGGAATCTCCTGCACTCCGGGGAGATAGATACTCTCCGAACCGCGCTGCTGGACGTGGCTGATTTGCTTTAGCGTGTAGCCCTTTGCAATCTGATCGGCAGTCAGCTTTTCGGTGAAGCGGTAAGCGATTCGGTTATCAAGACCTGTGAGCAGCAGTCCTTCGCCGTGCCTCAGCGTGAATTCGGCAGTGTTTGCCGCGATTTGTTGACTATCGCTGTTTTTATTTGTATTGCTGAACAAATCGGGGCGGTCAACAGTCGGAATTATGCCGTCGTAAAGGTCTGCGCTCGTCAGTGTTTCTCCTTTCGTGCCCGGACCACCGTCATTATTATTCGAATTTATTCCGAACTTAAGCTCGACCGTCATATACTGCGAACGGGTAGAAAGCGGAGACACAAACGCCGTTGCGCTTGTTTCGCCTTCCGGTCTGCGGATGACGAGGTTGTAATAGTCCAGCTCTATGTGTTGCTTTCCACTTTCTCCCTCGTGCGCTTGGTGCTGCCAAACTCCGCCGGGCGCAGACATCAGCGTAAAGGTTGAGGGCGTCAAAGCGTTGCCGCTTGCGTTCTCAACTGCCTGTACTTCGTCGATCGGTATCAGCTCGGCGTCCTGCGCCCAATAGGTTCGGCTTCCAGCGGGACGATCGTCCGTTGCCGGACGGTAGCTGTCGCGGTTTGCCGCGCCGGGTTTCGCAGGCGTTACCATGTCCTTATGAGCCTCATCCACAAAGGTAGTCACGCCGTTGGGCTGGAACATATCGTCATATTCTTGCTGATTGTCTGCATACTTTCCTACATACCCGTCCGCCGTACCGTCATATTCTTTGTTCTGATACAGTCTGCGCACATTAAGTTCTGTTTCGGAGCCGGTTTTAATGGACGGCAAATAGAGGTAGTAAAGGGGTGTGTTCTTATCAACCTTCTTTGACTCGTCAACTACGCCTACCGCTGTCATGGGTAGCGTGCCGTCTTCGTTTGCCTCGTAGTAGTCACCGTTATACTCGACCACCATTTTTGCGGTCTGCACGGGACTTTGCTGGCTACCCGTGATGGTATATGAAATAAACACCGCGCGGCGGCTTTGGTTATCCATAACGAGACTGCTGTTGTCGGTCAGCACGTCGATGTAGGCAAGCTCACGCTCCCAAACTCCGGCATACTCGTTGTATTTTGTGACTGTGGCGTTTCGTATTCCCGTTACGCCCTGAACGTAAATTTGATAGTTGAACCTCTCGTTCAGCTGTTCCTGTGAGAGCTTAAAGCCTTCGGGGGCCTCCAGCATTTTGGTCACATGGAGCATTTGGTTTGCGATCTCCAAATAACCGTTGTTGCCCATGTAGTTGTTGAGAATTACCTCGTCGCCGATGCCCGAATTCTCCGACACAACAGGAACATAATAGTTCTGCGCGGTTTTTGTTACGTTTTCTACCTTCGCGTGGCGGTTGTTCGCCATGTCGCCGGAACGGATTCCGCCGGGCTTGGCGGAAACGGCGAAGCTGAAGTATTCACCGAATTGCTGCTCGGTCAAATTCGAAGCATCGCCAGCGTTGTATTTCGTTACAGCTTCTTGCAAACGAGCCTTTACCTGTGCGTTTTCCTGAATGCCCTCCCAGTATTTCGTCAGCCAGTCAAGGACGCTTATTTTTTCCGTATTATCGCCGATAGGGTCCTCGTCGGGATTGTAGTCGGGATTATCCATCATGGTATCTTCCCTGATACCGCATGTGGTTTTCAGATATTCTTTAAGGTCACGACCCTTCTTTGTCAGCTTTTCAAGCGTCGGCTCGCCGCGCGTGCGGTCGTCCGTATCGGACTTTGACATGTATTCGAAAGTAATATCGATAAGCCCGTTCATATCCGACCAGCATAGCATATCTCCGTTGTCTATCTCATCGGAGGCAAAGCCGGAACCGAATTCGCTTCCCTTACGCGCCACAACTCTTTGAACCTTGCGCCCGCCAAAGGAGTTTGGAATATCTTCACTGCTATCGGCTTCTTTGCCTACCGTTCCCTCTATCGGCAGATAGTACTCGACGGTCAGGAAGAAATAGTCGTCCGAGGAGAAGGAGGTTGAATTTTCGGTATATGCGCCGTTTTCATCTGAGGTGACGTGATCCATCAGGTCTTCCTCAAGGAAGATTATGCCATTCTCGGAGTACACATATTTTGTGCCGGTGCTGTCAGTGATGTATCTAAAACCGTTTTTGTCCGGGGAGGGCTTGAGGGCTTCCTCTTGCGCTTCTGCAAATTCAGCAGCGTTCTCATATGTTCCCATAAACTCGCCGCCGGCCCACATACCGCCGCCGGTGACGGTGCTGTCTCCCCATTTTTCCTTTCCGTTGCCGCCTTCATTCTTCGTTCCGGGTGCCCATGTACCGCCGCCGGTTTTGTCAACAGCGCTGAGATTGCCGCCCTCATCAAAGGTGTAAGCGTGCGCATAAAGAGGCAGAGGCTTTTGGAATATGTAATAGCGGTTATCAATGCTCGGAGAGAAGGTCATCGTCGGGTCGCCGCGTGTGGCTGAGCCCGTTTCGGAGGCGTAGTCGTCATAGGTGGTCGCGGAGTAGTAGTTTGAGATAAACCAAACATAGTTCTGCTCCCCGACGGTATGATTTGTTATATACTCGGGTGAAATTTTGCTGAAATCGACTCCGATTTGTTCGCCTTTTTCATCTCTGAGTATAAGGTCCTCTTCAAGTCCCACGGCATAGAAGAGTCGAAGCGGCGTTGACTGCGCGGCACAAGCCTCGTACAGTTTCTTATCCTCTGGCAACAGATTAGCCCCTTTTGTCTCATCATCATATTCTATTCCCTTATCGGTTGCAAGGTTTGTCTGATAAGCCGATACGCCATCCGGGCCAAGCGTTACCGTTGCAAGCTGAGTCGGCACGGCGGATGCCGGAATGTTCACATAAAGCGAACGGTCGTAGCCGGCGTTCGGCGTAATTGCGCCGTCGCTGTCGACAAAATCTCCCGTGTCTTCAATCCAAACGCGAATATCCGAATTGCGGTAAACGCCGGGAGTGCCGGCATAAATGCCATTGCCCACGGGGTAGCTGTTTTCTTTAGCATAATAAGCGTCCCATGCTTCTTGAACTTCTTCGGGAACCTTATCTCCGAAAATCGGATTCATGCGAAGCTTGTTTCTTTCCTTCTGATCTCCGGCAAAGCGGTAGCAGGTGTAGACCGTATTCTTTACCTGCTCGGACAGATTCTCCGGCAGATTGTTTTCGGGTGCGCCGACAATCGGGACAAAGGAAAGCAGGGTCTCGAAGTTAAAGCGCATAACCCAGCCGTCCGCACGCGCTTCCTCGGCGTTATTGTATACCGTTCCAGTGTCCGGGTCCTTACAAGGCCACGTGCCGTACTTGTCTGTCTTAAGACACGCTGGGTCCGTAAGCGGCGCGGCGGCGGCTTCCGACGGGCTGCCTTTATACCAGCCTTGAGGGAACACCTCTACACCGTGTTTTTTACCGTTTTTTTGCATCCACTCGTCGTTCCAGTTCCAATCGTACACGCCCGCGCGGACAAGTCCGTGCATCTGTCCGAAGAGAAGGAGCGCCATGTCGTATGCGGCTTCTTCGGTGTTTCCGTGCGTAGTTGCCGTAATTGCCTGATTCTTTATCTCCATGTACTCGCCGAGCGGGTCTTGGTATGTGATGGAGTTGCTCACGCCCGAATCGTTTTCGCCCGAAACAGGCACAAAGACATTGCCGGTGATTTCCGAGAGAATTCTTTCAAAAGTCGCTTCCATCTCTGTAGAAGTGACGTCGACAAATTTGTCGTTATAGGCGACGTTATTTAGAATTTCGTCCGCGGAGACTGCGATGCCTTTGTAAGCGTACGCGGAGGCGGTCATGTCCATTTTGGCGTAAGCTCTATCCTGAGTTCCCATCGCCTCAACGGAACACTTGTCTTCTACCAGCTTGCCCCATTCTCTTTCTATCGCACCGAAAACCAACTGGCGTATAGTTGAACCATAATACGAACCATCAAGATTAATTTGTCCGAGATCTCCTTCACCATAATTCTCACTACCGTACTGGTATGCAAATCGCGCGGGATCTGCATCTACCTTGTCAAGCAAACCATCCGGCGGATAGTTTTTCGGGTCAAGGGTGGGGAACAGTCTCCAACGCGCCCACTGGGGGAGATTTGCGGTATCCACGTTCATGGTATAGGTGGACAGGGTCGATTGGCTGTCCGGCGAGGCTTTTTCTGCCTCCCAACCGATTTCATAGTGCTTCGTCGCCACCTGCTTCATATAGGAAGCGGTGAGCAGTACCTCAAGGATCGTTGCCGGCGTACCCATCCAATCGACGTCATTGCTATAAAACACGCCCGGATGCGACCACCCCGCTGGGGAGTTCAACGTGCCGTCTTGATAGTAATCCGCGCCCACGTTATAGAGTGTGTGAAGTCCATCCCATTTGCCGTCCTCGGTGGTTCTTCCGACCTTTCCCGGCTCGAGCGTATCGTCTCCCGGCAGGTAAACGTCCCACCATTCATCGCCGCGGTTGTTGTTAAGACGGTGATTGTAGTCTTCCTCTCGACCGGGAACGTCATTTCCGGCCCCGTGCACTTGATCTTCTACATAATTGTCATTCTCATCAAGTTTCGGTCCCCATGTATCATCTCCAATATACCAACTATCCCGGTTGGTTTCAAACTTCTCAGGAGGCAAATGTGCGCCGTAACGCAGGTTCCAGTCGTCAACCGTTTTGCCCATTCTGTTGAACGCGAAGTTTGCGCCGCCGTCGGACATGATGATCACGGCGGGGATCCGCGCGACGGTGTTGTCTTTTCCGTCGGAGAGTCTGTCCGTGTAAGTGGTTGCTGTCGAATCGGCAAGCTGCTTGTACGCCAGATAGATGCCGCCCTGGGTGTTGGTGAAATAGCCGACATAATCGTCCGCTTTGAGTTCTTGTGTGGGCTTAACGGCGTTAATCAAGTTATCGCTTTTTGCGCCATAGTCGTCGCTGCTTTGATTTATGTTTTGGCTTGCTGTTTTAATTACGTCGGAAGCCGTATTGATCTTCGTCGGGTCTTCCACGCCGGGAAACGCCTTGACGCCGTCGTTTTTGACATTGTTGCTGATGATTTTATCGTACTTACTGTAACTGGCAGGATCCGAAAGGGTTTTCATGGAGCAAGGCGAGACATCTTCATTTTTCATAGCGTGCGCCTCGACGGTATAGGCGGTGTCGCGGTTGTTGATCCAGTACCAGCCCGATTCCGCGACGCTCCGCTCGCCGACAATCTCCCCAGCGTTTCTCCAAACCAGGTCGCCGGGATGGTACAAAGTCTCCATTCCGCCGACTTTCAGGAAGGGAACGGTTTTATCCGGCTGACCGTCCGCTCCCAGGGCATGCTTATAATGCGCCAGCGGCAGGATCACGGTGGCGTTCGCACCGTAGCAACACACCGCGACACGGTTTTCGGGATTTTGCTCCATGAGCTTGTCGATCGTGTTGTTGATCGCGTCCAGCGTGAGCTGAATACGGGAATTTTCGATCCGCTCCGACATTAAAACGCCTTCGGCGGGCCAATCTACAGAATCCCCGGTGTTGCTGTGCTGCGTAAATGTGCACGTTCCTCCGTCAAGACTGTACCGCGTGTCCTGGCCCATGGAGGCCGACATATCGAACACGATGACGAGGTCGATAGGTGACGGCGGCCATTCATTTACAACCTGCGAGCTTGCAAGCGCGCTGAAAACATGGAGAAAATCCGCGTTGTAGCCAACTTGCCCTTTATATCCATCGGTTGTCATAAGAAGATTCAAGAGGTTGGGTCCGCCGTCCTTGAAGGCAAACACGCTCTTGTCCGTCCAAATACGGCCGGCGTAGCGCGAGCCGAAGTTCATGCTCAGCAGCTGATTAATGTAGTCGTCCATTGTATCTTTGTCTGCTTTTCGGTTCATGGCATATTTTGTCGCCCCGAAAGAGTCGGAGAACGAAAATCCGCCAAAATACAGAAGCATTGGTATAATCATGCCAATACAAAGCAACAAAGAAACAAACCGTCGTCCGTGCTGTCCGAACATCCTTTTATCATGCCTTGCGTTTTTGTTCTTCGCTGCAATATGTAACGCTCTCATTATTTCAGTTACCTCCTCAAAGACCAACCTTTATAAATGCAGGCAACTTTACCGCCCCTTTTTTCATTTCCATTGCCCGTGCGGCAAGTATCGGCGCCTTTATTATCTAAAAAATCTAAAAACCGGGCGTACTTAAAATCGGCTTAATCTGTCATATCCATTATATGCGCGAGTGTTTGAAACGCCTGCGCCGCGATTGCTCTCGCTGCAAAACAGAGGTCGTATCGCCGTTTTTAAGTCGATGCTGTATTACCGCCTTTTTATTTAATCGCAAAATTTTTCCATTTTGCATACTTACAATAAGGCAATTCTATGTTTCGTATTATAGCACCGATTTTCTCTGATTTCAAGTAGTTTTTTTTAAATAATTACATTTTTTTGCTGGCGCCGTGCAAAGATTATATTTTGCCTCTTTTTGCCGCCATACCTCAATTTGCCCCTTCTTTTCCGTGTGCCGATCGAGGCTTTTCTTCCTATTAAAAAAGTGCGCGACGCTCGAAAAAAATCGTCTTCGCAATCTCGGTATGTTCGCAGTCGTCTGATGGGAAACCTCCGCGAACAGTCAAACGGCGAGAGCGGCTGCATGTATTTTACGGATAAGATAAAAGAAAACGGATTGTATTTATTGGACGAGCCCGAAAACAGCTTGTCTCCCGAACGGCAACTGGAGCTTTTAAAATTTTTGGACGACTCGGCACGATTTTTCGGTTGTCAGTTGATTATAGCCACGCACTCTCCGTTTCTCCTTTCCATGAAAGGCGCGAAAATATACGATTTTGACGAAGAAACGGTAGATATCAAACATTGGACGGAACTTAAAAACGTCCGCATTTACCACGACTTTTTTGAGGAACATAAAAAAGAATTTTAACTTCGGGATAAATTTCAGTTTATGTAACCGAAAATATATAAATACGTTATTGAAAAGGCTATTTGCAATAACGTTTTTTGTTCCCTGTAAATACCCCCGGTTCTACCGGGGGGTATTTCGACGACCAACGGAAAAGTCCTTGAAAACACCGGGTTTTCAAGGACTTTTTGGCTCCCCCTGTTGGGCTCGAACCAACGACATCGTGATTAACAGTCACGCGCTCTACCGACTGAGCTAAGGAGGA
>CANPZU010000059.1 GCA_947588825.1 uncultured Clostridia bacterium | reverse complement strand
TTTTAATTAAAAAACATCCGAGATTCACTTCCTTCAGTGAACCTCGGATTTTTTTGGCCTGTTTTTTTACAGCCCCTCCGATTTACCGATCGTTTATTTTTATTGACGGATTTTTATTTTTTATTTTTTATTTATTATTTATTATTTAAAATATTCGACCGCGGAAAGGAAGAGCTTCATGTCATAGTTTCCTTCCACGTTCTTGTAAAGGCCGTTTCCGACGCGCTCTGAATGGCCCATTTTCCCGAGTACGTGACCGTCCGGCGAGGTTATTCCCTCTATCGCGCAGAAAGAGTCGTTAGGGTTAAATCGCACGTCGTCGGTAGGCCTGCCATCCAGATCGACATACTGAGTGGCGATTTGTCCGTTTGCGGCAAGCGAGCGTACCGTGCTTTCACTTGCAAGAAAGCGCCCCTCGCCGTGAGAGATCGGAACCGTGTATATTTCTCCAGGCTTTGTCGCTGCAAGCCAAGGGGATTTGTTTGAGGCCACGCGGGTGCGCACAAGTCTTGACTGGTGGCGGGCTATGGTATTAAAGGTCAGAGTCGGACTGCTTTCATCCGTGTCGACAATCTCGCCGAAGGGAACAAGACCCAGCTTAATGAGCGCCTGAAAGCCGTTGCATATGCCGCACATGAGGCCGCCGCGCATTTTCAGAAGATTGTTTGTCGCTTCCTTGATGGCTCCGTTTCGGAAAAAGGCGGTTATGAATTTGCCCGAGCCCTCGGGCTCGTCTCCGCCCGAAAAGCCGCCGGGAATAAAGATCATCTGCGCCTCATTCACCTTTTTGGCAAAATACTTGACAGATTCCGCCACATTTGAAGCGGAAAGGTTGTTTATCACGATTATTTCCGTCAACGCTCCCGCCGCTTCAAGAGCTTTCGCGCTGTCATATTCGCAGTTCGTTCCCGGAAAAACGGGAATAAGCACCTTTGGCCGCGCCGTTTTGACAAGCGGCGAGCCTAATGTCTTTGCGCTGTAATTAAAAGCGGGGATATTTCTTCCCTTTGAAGGGATATTGCAGGTGTAAACCTCCTCAAGCTTATTTTCGTAAACGGCAAGAAGCTCGTCGAGCTCGATTTTGCATTCGCCCCTTGAGATCGCGCCGCTTTTTTCGGTAAGTCCGAGAGGTATGACGTCGTAATCGCCCAAGGCGACATTTGCGCCGTCTGCAAGCTCGACAATAAAGCCGCCGTATCTGCGCTCAAAAATCAGATCAAGATTTACGCTTTCATTTATCCTCACTCCTATACCGTTGCCGAATGCCATTTTCATAATGCCCTCGGCGGCGCCGCCAAAGCCGAGAGCCCACGCGGAAAGTACGCCCTTGTCTGCGCCAAGTCTTATAATCTCGGCATGTAGCGCTTTGAGCGAGTCGCTCTTTGGCAGTTTGTTATCGGTATATTTGGGAATAAGCATGACTATTCTGTGACCGAACCCTTTAAATTCAGGGGAGCGCACGTCATCAAGCGTTCCTGTCGAAACCGCAAAGGATACAAGGGTCGGAGGTACGTCAAGATTTTCAAAGGAGCCGCTCATTGAGTCCTTGCCGCCGATAGATCCGATCCCAAGGTCAAGCTGCGCGCAAAACGCGCCGAGCAGGGCGGCCGTCGGCTTGCCCCACCGTTTTTCGTCCTTGAGCGGCTTTTCAAAATACTCCTGAAAAGTGAGGTATACAGGCCGCTTCCCCGCGCCGGCGGCAATAAGCTTGCCGACCGACTGCACCACCGCAAGATACGCGCCATGGTAAGGACTTTGCTTGCTTACCACGGGATCATAGCCCCAGCTCATAAATGAGACGGTGCTTGTGTCGGCCTTTTCGAGCGATATCTTGTGTACCATGCTTTGTATGGGAGTTTGCTGATACTTTCCTCCAAAGGGCATAAGTACCGTTCCGGCGCCGATCGTTGAGTCAAAGCGCTCGGAAAGTCCTCTCTTTGAGCAAACGTTCAGGTCCGCGGCCATCTCCTTTATGGATTTTACAAAGTCGGTATGTTCTTTTTCCCGCTCAAGACGCGCGGGCGGGACGAGCACATTGATATGCTTTTCGGCACCGTTTGAATTTAAAAATTCTCTTGAAACATCTACGATAGTCGTGCCGCGCCACTTCATACTCAGGCGCTTTTCCTCTTTAACCCTTGCGATAACCGTCGCTTCGAGATTTTCGCTGTTCGCAAGAAATATGAATTTTTCAACATTTTGCGGCTCTATAACAACCGCCATTCTCTCCTGAGACTCGCTTATTGCAAGCTCGGTCCCGTCAAGACCCTCGTATTTTTTCGGTACCGCGTCAAGATTTATATCAAGTCCGTCGGCCAGCTCGCCGACCGCCACCGAAACTCCTCCGGCGCCAAAGTCGTTGCAGCGCTTTATCATAAGCGAAGCTTCAGGATTTCTGAACAGCCGCTGCAGCTTTCTCTCCTCGGGAGCGTTGCCCTTTTGCACCTCCGCGCCGCAGCTTTCAAGGGAAGAAAGATTGTGCGATTTGCTTGAACCGGTCGCTCCTCCGCAGCCGTCCCTGCCCGTTTTGCCGCCCAAAAGTATCACAAGATCTCCGGGATTCGGTCGCTCGCGCCGGACGTTCCCGGCGGGAGCGGCGGCGATTACCGCCCCTATCTCCATGCGTTTGGCGGCGTATCCGTCGTCGTATATCTCATCCACCTGTCCTGTTGCAAGCCCTATCTGATTTCCGTATGAGGAATAGCCCGCGGCGGCGGTAGTGACTATTTTTCTTTGAGGCAGCTTGCCCGGAAGAGTATCTTTGACAAGGCGCAGCGGGTCCGCCGCTCCCGTGACTCTCATCGCGGCGTAAACGTAAGCCCGGCCCGAAAGGGGATCTCTTATCGCGCCTCCGATACAGGTGGCTGCCCCTCCGAAGGGTTCGATTTCGGTCGGATGGTTGTGTGTCTCGTTTTTAAAGAGAAGCAGCCAGTCCTCATCCTTTCCGTTTACATCCACCTTTATCTTTACCGTACAGGCGTTTATCTCCTCCGACTCGTCAAGACCCGTTAAAAGTCCTTCGTGCACGAGAAACTTTGCGCCGAGCGTCGCCATATCCATAAGATTTACAGGCTTTGTGCGTCCAAGCGCCTCTCTTGTCCTAAGATAGCGTTTGTACGCTTTCTCTATCGTCTCATCCTCAAAGCGCACGCTGTCAAGCGTCGTCAAAAATGTGGTATGACGGCAGTGATCGGACCAATAGGTGTCTATCATTTTGATTTCGGTTATTGTGGGATCGCGCTTTTCACTTTTGAAATACTCCTGACAGAAAAGAATGTCGTCGATATCCATTGCAAGACCGCGAAGTGCGATAAACTCTTCAAGCTCTTCACGCCCGAGAGAGCAAAAGCCGTTAAGAATCTCGACGCTCGTCGGTATATCCTGTACGCTTTCAAGAGTCTCCGGCATGTCAAGCGACGCCTCGCGGCTTTCCACCGGGTTTATGACATGCTTTTTGATCCTTGCTATCTCGTCTTCGCTCAGCGCTCCGTAAAGCAGGTAGACCTTGGCGGTGCGAACCGTCGGACGCTCTTTTTGCGAGATCAGCTGTATACATTGCGCCGCCGAATCCGCTCTTTGGTCAAACTGGCCCGGCAGGTACTCAACCGCAAACGCCGCGGCTCCCTCCGTGTCCGCTTTATCATAGACGAGATCAAGCTGCGGCTCCGAAAAAACAGTGCCTATGCAGTAATCAAACAGCTCTTTATCAATGTTTTCTACGTCGTAACGGTTAATAACCCTTACACGCTTTAAACCCTTTATTTGCAGGAAAGAGACGACGTCCGAATACAGCGCCTTCGCCTCTACCGCAAGCTCGGGCTTTTTCTCAACAAAAATTCTGTATACCATATAACGTAATAACTCCGGTCTGTTTTATTTGCCAAGGGCAAGAAGCGCCCTTTTTCCGATGTCTTTTCTGTAATAAGCGTTGGCAAAGCTTATTTTTTCGACTTTTTTGTACGACTCTTCAATTGCCTTATCAAGCGTTTGAGCCGTTGCAATGACCCCGAGAACTCTTCCGCCCGATGTGAGCAGACGTCCCTTTTCGTCAAGCTTTGCGCCGGCGACAAAGACGTCGTTTTTTATGCCGTCGGGTATACTTATCTCAAAACCCGTCTGATATTTCAAAGGGTATCCGTCCGAAGCCATGACGACGCAGCATGCGCTTTGACTTGAAAATCTGACCTGAACATTTGAAAGTCGCTCCTCGCTGACCGCGAGCATAATTTCAAGCAGATCAGTTTCAAGAAGAGGAAGCACAACCTGAGTTTCGGGATCTCCGAAGCGACAGTTGTACTCTATGACTTTCGGTCCCTTCGGCGTCATCATGAGTCCGAAATACAGGCAGCCTTTAAATGTTCTCCCTTCCTTGTTCATTGCGTTCACCGTGGGAAGGAATATTTTATTCATACACTCCTTGGCAAGCTCCGGGGTGTAGTACGGATTGGGAGCGATTGTTCCCATGCCGCCGGTGTTCGGCCCCTCGTCATTGTCCCCTGCCCGTTTATGGTCCATTGACGAGACCATCGGAACTATACTTTTGCCGTCGGTAAAAGCAAGCACGCTTACCTCGGGACCGATCAGGAACTCTTCGATAACCACCTTACTGCCGCTTTCCCCAAACAGCTTGTCCCGCATCATGGAGATAACAATCTGCTTTGCCTGCTCGCGCGTTTGAGCAATAACGACTCCTTTGCCCAACGCAAGTCCGTCCGCCTTTATCACTATGGGAAGCGGGCAGTCCTCAAGATAGGAAAGCGCTTTGTCTATATCCGAAAATATCTCGTACGATGCGGTCGGGATGCCGTATTTTTTCATCAGCTCCTTGGAAAAAGCCTTGCTTCCTTCGATTATCGCAGCTCTTTTTGAAGGACCGAAGCATTTTATTCCCTTCTCTTCAAGAGCGTCGACGGCGCCGAGCACCAACGGGTCGTCGGGCGCGACAATCGCAAAATCTATTTTGTTTTCAACGGCAAATGCGGCAATGGCTGAAATGTCCTTGGCGCCGATGGGGACAAGCGTTGCGTCATTTGCCATTCCGCCGTTTCCGGGAAGCGCGAAAATTTCTGTAACCTTGGGGTTTTTCTTTATGCTTTTGATTATGGCGTGCTCGCGTCCGCCCGCTCCGACAACCATTACTTTCATGAGGACGCTCCTTAATTTTTTTATTTTTTATTTTGACATTTTGACGCTTTGTAAGCTTGCGCGTTTTTTACTTTGAACCGATATTATATTAATGGTGGAAAAGACGCTGTCCGGTAAACGCCATAACAAGGCCCAGCTTGTTGCAGCACTCAATAACTATGTCGTCTCTTATCGAACCGCCCGGCTGCGCCACATAGCTTACTCCGCTCATTGCGGCGCGCTCGATGTTGTCCGAAAAAGGAAAGAAGGCGTCCGAGCCGATAGCGACTCCCTTGATCGTCTTAAGATACTCCCTTTGCTCCTCTACTGAAAAATAGTCGGGTCTGCTTGTAAAATACTTTTGCCAGTTGCCCTCTGCCGTAACGTCCTCTTCGTTGTGATTTATATATCCGTCTATGACATTGTCGCGGTCAGGACGCGTGAGAGTTTCTATAAAAGGCAGGGAAAGCACCTTGTCGCACTGCCGCAGCTGCCATGTATCGGCCTTCGTACCCGCGAGTCTTGTGCAGTGTATCCTTGACTGCTGTCCCGCGCCCACGCCTATCGCCTGACCGTCCACGGCGTAGCACACCGAGTTTGACTGAGTGTACTTGAGTGTGATCAGAGAGACTATAAGGTCGCGCACGGCGCTCTCGGGCATATTCCTGTTTTCGGTCACGATGTTCTTAAGCATATTCGCGTCGATTTTACAGTCGTTTCTGCCCTGACGGAAGGTAATGCCGAAAACCTGCTTAATTTCCGTCTTGGCGGGAACATAGTTGGGGTCTATCTTTACTATGTTATAATTTCCCTTGCGTTTTGAACGGAGTATATCAAGCGCCTTTGGCGAATACGAAGGAGCAATAACGCCGTCGGACACCTCGCGCTTTATAAGAGAGGCCGTCACCTCATCGCACTCGTCGGATAGAGCGATCCAGTCGCCGTATGAGCACATCCTGTCTGTTCCCCTCGCCCTTGCGTACGCGCACGCCAATGCCGAAGAATCAAGTCCGTCGATATCATCTACAAAACACGCCCTTTTGAGCTTTTCGGGAAGGACTGTTCCAAGGGAAGCCGAGGTAGGGCTCACGTGCTTGAAAGACGCGGCGGCGGGAATACCGAACGCCTCTTTAAGCTCCTTTACAAGCTGCCAGCTGTTAAAAGCATCGAGAAAGTTTATATAACCGGGTCTTCCGCTAAGTATTTCAATCGGCAGCTCTCCTTTGTCTTCCATATAAATCTGCGCCGGCTTCTGATTTGGATTACAGCCGTATTTGAGTTCGAATTCTTTCATTTAATTCTTCCGCCTTTCTGCTTTGTTAAGCGCCATATTTGTTTATAAGCACTTTGTCTTCTTTTCCGTTTTGTATATAGCTTACATAAAGAGAAATCTTGTTGTCCGCGTTAAGACTCTCCCATATCGTCTTTGCCAGCTCCTGCGCCGTGTTCGGTATCTGAACGCGCCGCGGCTCGCCCGTAAAGGTGGGGATCGGATTGCCGTCGCAGTTGTAGGTATGGATAAAATGCCCCACGCCGTCTATAGGAGCGTAGGAGTAGGTAAAGCGGTTGCACGCGCTCCCGTTCTCATCGGCGCTCTTGAGTATACTCAGCTTGTAGCCGAAGGCGCCCTTGTCAAAGTTCAATATGCCGCTGATCCTCGGAGTGAAATTCGGTGCGTCGGGCTCAAAGCATCTGCTTTCCAACGCTTGTTCAAAGCTCTTTCCTTCTTTGATGAAATCACAGATCGTGTCGGTTTGGTCGCCGTTTGTCACTATTATGCTGTTGTTTACCGACCTCACGGGAGAATATATGATAAGCGAAGGGTCCCGCACTTTTAAAGGGTCAAACGGGTAGATAGTCACCTCGCTCTTATCCTCTCCGCTGCCGTACCTGAAAACCCGGTTGCGGCTGTTCTCGCTTCTCCCCATTATAAAATAGGCAAATGCCGCGCTTTTGCCGTCGGCACTCTTTCCTATGACTATCCCGCGTCCGGGATATGCGTTGTTCTCAAGCAATGCGTTTATCGGCTGATTCTGATACACATTCATGACCTTTTACCTCGTAAAAATATATTTGACCTTTACTTTTTTGATTTGAAGATTTCGGCGCACACCTTTTCGACAGCTTTAGGCAGTATTTTCCACTCGGCCTGCTCCATGACTCTTCGCTGAAGCGTCTCGGGGGTGTCTCCCTCTTTTATCAGGACGCTTTTTTGCATGATTATCCTGCCCGCGTCGGGTATCTCATTGACATAGTGTACGGTGGCTCCCGTGACCTTTACGCCGTAGGACAGCGCCGCCTCGTGCACCTTCAGACCGTAAAAGCCCTTTCCGCAGAAGGAAGGTATCAAAGAGGGATGCACGTTTATTATCCTGTTTTCGTATCTTTTTGTGAAATTCCGGCCGAGAATGCACATAAAGCCGGCAAGCACCACAAACTCAATTTCCGCCCTCTCAAGGATCTCAATAAGCGCTTCCTCGAATTTGCCGGGCTCCTCATGGCTCTTCCTTGTGACTATAGCAGTGGGGATACCCGCCTCATACGCACGCTGAAGAGCATATGCTCTCGGATTGCTTGAGAGCACAAGACTTATCTTTCCGTGCTTTATTATCCCGTTGCGCTCGGCATTAATAAGAGCGCCGAGGTTGGTCCCGCCGCCGGATACGAGCACGGCGATTTTAATCGGATTGTCTACCATATGTATGTATGCCTCTCCTTTCGGCTCAGACGATGGTCACCGCATCCTCGCAGGCGATTATCTCGCCTATCACAAGCGCGTCCTCGCCGTTTTGCGCGAGTATATCAAGCGCCCTGTCAGCGTCCTTTGAAGCCACGACGACGCTCATGCCTATTCCCATGTTAAAGGTGTTGTACATATCGCGCTTGTCGATTTTTCCTTCGCTTTCGATAAGGTCGAATATGGGAAGCACGGGAATCGACTTTTTCTCAATCCTTGCTCCCAGTCCCTTTGGTATGCTTCTCGGGATGTTCTCGTAAAAGCCGCCGCCCGTTATGTGGGACACGCCCTTCACCCTGACGCCCTCCATAAGCGCGAGCATGGGCTTTACATATATTTTGGTCGGAGTCAGAAGGGTCTGCCCTATACTTGCTCCGCCCAGCGCTTCAAGCGGTCTTTTGATATCCGAGCTTTCCACTTTAAGGACCTTTCTTACAAGTGAAAAGCCGTTGGAATGGACGCCCGAGGAACGCAGTCCGATTATAACGTCTCCCGGCTTCATGCTCTTGTTGTCGATTATCCTGTCTCTGTCTACAACGCCCGTGCAGTATCCGGCAAGATCGTATTCGTCCTCGGGATAAAAGCCGGGCATTTCCGCCGTTTCTCCTCCGATAAGCGCACAGGAAGCCTGCACGCAGCCTTCCGCCACTCCCTTGACGATAGAAGCTATTTTTTCAGGATAATTTTTGCCGCAGGCAATATAATCAAGGAAAAACAGGGGCTTTGCTCCGCAGCATATTATGTCGTTTACGCACATCGCCACGCAGTCTATACCCACGCTGTCATGCTTGTCCATGAGAAAAGCAAGTTTGAGCTTTGTGCCGACGCCGTCTGTGCCGCTTACCAGCACCGGGCGACTTATACCGGTCAGATCAAGCTCGAACAGCCCGCCGAATCCTCCTATGTCCGAAAGCGCTCCCTTTGTCATTGTGCGGGCAATATGAGCCTTCATAAGCTCGACCGCCTTGTAGCCGGCGGTGATGTCGACCCCCGCGGACTTATAGCTCTCGCTGAAACTCTTTTCCATATAACGAGTCGTCCTTTCTCTTTTTTCTTTATCTATTTTATCTGTTTTATCGGTCAGCCTTGACAGCCGTATTTTTTTGATATTTCCTCGTCTTTTGCAAGCACCTTATCGCGCGCGCTCTCTCTTGATTTTTCAAGCCTTTCCCTGAGCGCGCCGTCAGAGAGCGCGAGTATTTGAATCGCAAGGAGGGCGGCGTTTGCAGCGCCGTCTATCGCGACGGTGGCAACAGGCATGCCCGAGGGCATTTGTACGGTCGAAAGAAGGGCGTCAAGTCCGTCAAGAGTCGAGGATTTTATCGGTATCCCTATAATCGGAAGCACACAGGACGCCGCCATAGCACCCGCAAGGTGGGCCGCCTTCCCCGCCGCGGCGATAATAACGCCGAATCCGTTTTCCGCCGCCGTATTTGCAAACGCTCTTGCCCGCTCGGGAGTGCGGTGCGCCGAGTAAATATGTACCTCAAAAGGGACTTTGTATTCCCTAAGAGTCTCAATAGCCTTTTCCACGACGGGAAGATCGCTGTCGCTTCCCATAATTATCGCCACTTTTTTCATTTATTTTGCCTTTCTTTTTTGCCTCTTGTTTTCTTTAATCTATAAATCAACATAAGTTATTATAACACATACTTTGCCTTATGTCAACGATTATAACGAGCGAAATTGACATGTCGCCCTTAAACGTTCCTCATTTTGCTCTTAGCTCTTACTCTCTTTCTTTTTTCATTTTTATGTTTATTATAAAAACTTTCGACTTTCTTTCCCGGTCAATTGAAATGATTCTACACAAAAACGCAAAATTTGCGTGAAAAACAGACGAAAAAATTCGACATTTAAAATTATGATCGCAATAATACGTTATTGGATTTTATCGCGGTATTAAAATGTCGAATGATGACATTCAAACGGGCTGTAGCTTAGACCGCACATATTGTATCATAGCATTGTAAAGAGCAAATGACAACACAATATATGGTAGTTGTTCGGAAAGGAGAAAAAACATGGAAAACATTGTTGCGACAATGAAAAAAGCTTACGCGCAGGGGGACGCCGAGTATCGTCTGCTGTGCGAAGAGAGCGAGAAGGGGGAATGCTCGTACGGCGTAGAGGTCTGCGAAACGGTAAACGACGGCGTTATAAAGAGCGCCGTTAAAGATATCTGCCGGGATTTGAGACTTGCCCTGTGCCTTACCTTTTATCTGTTTGCCGAGTCGGTGGACGCATGCCAGCTCAGCGATGTCATCGAAGACATGCTGCCCGTGGAAGTGAGCACCCCCGAGGCGCTCTGCTTCCTGTGCGAGCAAATCAAATGCGTCGCGCTTTAAGCGCAGACACTGTAAAATGCAGCAAATTTTAATGTATAAATGTTAAAGCAGGGTTCATCTCAAAAGGATGAACCTCACTTTTTTGCCCTGCCCTGCAAGGGGCAATACGCGCCTGCGCCGTATTTGTATAAGGACGTATAAGGAATGATTTCTTTAAACATTTTAATAAAATTCAAACAATTCTCAAATATTTCTCAAACATCAAACCAGTAGAATATAAGCAACAAGTGAGCAATCACAAAATTTTAAAAAAGGAGCAAACGGCAATGGCGAACTTTTTGAAAAACGCATTTCACGATATGAAGGAGAGCGCAAAGCGCCAGCACGAGATCGACAAGGCGAATTTTGAAGCGACAAAGATGGAATCCTCCATCGCAGTCGGCAAAGCGAAACGCAAGGCCGAGCAGGAGCAGCAGCTTGAGGCGGCATTGGCACGCAAAAAGGCGGCGCAGGAACAGTACGACGCCGCAAAAGGCAAAAAGTAATTCCGTAAGGAAGGGCGATGTTTATCGTCCTTCCTGCGTAAGCAAAGAAGGAGGCGTAAGCATGAACGCAATTGAAATTCGGGGACTCAGCAAGAGCTTTCGCGGCCTGTACGCCGTGGATAACCTCAACATGACCGTCCCCGTGGGAGCCATTTACGGCTTCATCGGAGAAAACGGCAGCGGCAAATCCACCACGGAGAAGCTGATCTGCGGCCATTTGGTGCCGGACAAGGGCAGCATCAAGCTGTTCGACCGAAAATACACAAATGCGGGTGTACGGGCGCGGGTCGGGGCGCTGATCGAGAACACCGGCTGTTTTCCAAATTCCAGCGTGTGGGACAATCTGATGATGCAGGCAATTAACCTGGGACTTTCCGACCGGGCGGGCGAGATCGACCGTGTACTGCGGATCGTCCGTATGGAGGACAACGCAAAGCTGAAATTCAAAAAATGCTCTCTTGGCATGAAGCAGCGTATCGGCATCGCCATGGCGCTGCTAGGCGACCCGGCTCTGCTCATTCTCGACGAACCGATCAACGGTCTTGACGCCGAGGGGATGAAGATGATGCGGGAGATCCTCGTGGACATCACCCGGCAGTACGGCTGCACCGTCCTCATTTCCTCACACATTCTCGGAGAGCTTGAGAAGATCGCCACTCACTACGGCATCATTCGCCAGGGCAAAATGCTGGAAGAGCTTACCGCAAAGGATCTGGAAGGCCGGGCAAAGGTATTCACTTCGCTGAAAACGCAGAATATGCAGGGGGCTTTCGGGCTTCTGCGGCAGAAGTTTCCCGATGTCCGGGCAGAGGACGGCTATATCCGTATTTACGATGTAGATGATACAGAGGGCATTGTGGGGCTTTTGATGCAAGGTGGCTTCCCGGTCAGAGAAATCAAAAAGAACAAGATTGGTCTTGAAGAATACTACATCGAACTGATGAGTAAAAAGGAGGCGTGAGAAGATGGCACAGACACACGAACTGAAGTTTGAAAATCCCAGCTTCGGAAAAAGGATCAAGGGTATGCTGGGCGTGGATTTCTACCGGCTGTTCCATACGCCGATGTTCTACATCTTCCTTGCCATTGCCGCGATCATTCCCGCCATGATCGTCAGTATGACGGGAATGGCGGGACCCGACGGCGCCGCCACCCGGCCCTTGTACACAAATGTTTGGAACATTGTGGCAGCGGACTCCCCGCTTTACATCATTCATGACATCGGACAGTACGCCAATATGAATATGGTGTTCATCTTCGGCGGTATCATGGTATCCATCTTCATCGGCCACGACTATCGCAGCGGCTATGTCAAGCAGCTTTTCACCACCCACGCCAAAAAGCGGGACTACATGATCTCAAAATCTCTGGTCAGCGCTTTCTCCATGGCGTGTATGTGTATTACATATCTCATCGGCGGTATTGCCGGAGGGTTATTCGCCGGGCTGTCCTTTAATGTCAATGTCGGCTCGCTAATCATCGCCATTCTCGGTAAGATGGTCATGAACCTTGGCTGGGCAAGTCTTTATACCTTCCTCAATGTGATCTTCCGGCGCTACTTCGGAATTTCCGTGGCGGCTTCGTTCTTCATCGGCACGGGCATTCCCATCATCGGTGCGGCGGCCATCATCGGCAACAATTCGCTGCTCAACGTGTTCCTGTACGGTTCCTCGGTGTACGCCTGCCTTTCCGGCAATATTGTGACCATGCTTGTGTGCGTCGTTGTTTCCGCGGCATGGACCGTCATTTATAATCTGCTCGGCTCCCTTGTGCTTGCGAGATGCGATGTGTATTAAGGAGGCAAGCGTGAAAATATCGATTTCAAGAAATTTAAAGCGCGGCTGTTTCACGCCTCATTTGCGCCGCGGGCGCAAATACCAACAAAAGGGGGAATCTTAAAGTGAACGCGATTGAAATTAAAGGGCTTACCAAAAACTTCGGAAACAAACAAGCCTTGAAAGGGCTCAACATGACCGTCCCCGCCGGCGCGATCTACGGCTTTATCGGTGAGAATGGCTCCGGCAAATCCACCACAGAAAAGCTCATCTGCGGCCTGATGCCAGTGAGCGGCGGCACGATCAAGCTGTACGGCAAGGACTACACCGACCCCGATGTGCGGGCGAAGATCGGCGTACTGATCGAGGCCCCCGGCTGCTTCCCCAACATGAGCGTGTGGGGAAATATGATGCTGCAAGCGGCGAATCTCGGTCTGAAAAAGCCGGAAGAAGAAATCGGCAAGGTCCTGAAGCTTGTCCGCATGGAGGGTGCGGCGTCGAACAAATTCAAGAATTGCTCTCTCGGTATGAAGCAGCGCATCGGCATCGCCATGGCGCTGCTCGGCGATCCGGCCCTGCTGGTTCTGGACGAACCGATCAACGGGCTTGACGCCGACGGTATACGGATCATGCGGGAGGTGCTTACGGACATCACACGGGACAAAAACCGCACCGTGCTGATTTCCTCTCATATCCTCGGTGAGCTGGAGAAGATCGCCACCCATTACGGCATCATCCGCCAGGGCAAAATGCTCTGTGAGATGACCGCCGCGGAGCTGGAAGCCGGGTGCCGTACCTATATCTTCCTTCAAGCGGCAGAGATGAACCGCGCAAAGGCGCTGCTGTCCTGCAAATACTCCCGCGTGGAGGAAGATGAAAGCGGCCATATCCGCGTGTACGATCAGGCAGAGCCGGAGGAAATCGTCACCTATCTCTATGAAAACGGTATCCCGGTGAGCGAGATTGGCACATCGAAAATCGGTCTTGAAGAATACTACATAGACCTCATGAAAGAAAGGAGGGCGTGAGCCATGGCAGGTACAGCGAGAAAAACGAATCGGGTAAAAAGTATGCTGGCGGTGGATTTGCGCCGGATGTTTACGACACGGTTTCTCTATATCATGATAGGCATTTGCCTCGTTATGCCGATCCTCATTCTCGTGATGACAACGATGATGGACGGCAGCGTAACGGTCGATCCGCAGACCGGCGCGGAAACGGTCATGGAGGGCTTTAAAAACACATGGCAGACCATCGGCTCACTTCCAGGCGAAGGCAGCATGATGGACATGAGCCTCACGAGTATGTGCAACATCAATATGCTCTATTTCTTCGTTGTCATTCTTGTGGGAGTATTCGTGGCGGAGGACTTTCGCAGCGGCTGGGCAAAAAACATCTTCACCGTCCGGGCTCAAAAGGGAAACTATGTAATATCCAAAACGGTGGTTTGCTTTATCGGAAGCGTTCTCTTGTTTCTTTCCTACTTTGTAGGCTCGATTCTTGGCGGCTCCATTGCCGGATTGCCTTTTGACACAGCAGGATTCGGCATAGGCGGTGTGATCATGAGTATGCTGTCAAAGCTCTTTATGACCGCTGTTTTTGTGGGGATCAGCTTGCTTGTCAGCGTTGCGGCCAAAAGCAAAACGTGGCTTTCCATTGTAGGCGGACTTATGGCTTCCATGCTGCTCTACACAATGGTTCCGATGATCACACCCCTTAACGCAGGGCCGATGAACGTGATCCTGTGTCTCGCCGGCGGTATGCTGTTCAGCATTGGTCTTGGTGTGGCAAGTAAGGTCGTTTTAAATAAGACGAGTTTAGTATGATCGGATTATCTGCAAAATAGCGAAGCAAAAGGGGCTGTAAAAAAACAGCCGAAAAAAAAACGACTGCAAGGCATCCGAAGGGATAGCCAAGCAGTCGTTTT